>DASYQJ010000187.1:0-2792 GCA_036005605.1 Acidimicrobiia bacterium | reverse complement strand
GCAGGTGCACGCGCAGTCCTTTGCCCCGACGACCGTGGCCGGCGGCTTGGTCTTCAACGGCCACGCGACCGATCCCATGATCCAGGTGCGAGACGCGGCGACAGGCCTGCTGATCACCATGCTGCCGTTGCCGGCGAGCTCCAACTCGGGCGTGTCGGTGTCCCGCAACGCGCTGTTCTTCGGGACCGGCGGCTCCGAGCAGGGCGCCCCGGCCGGCGTCTACGCGTACACCCCGCTCGGAGTCGCGCCGACGCCCTGATGCGCTGTGGAAAGATGCGGGACGTGGACGGCGTCCACGACCTCGGGGGCATGCAGGGCTTCGGACCGATCGAGGTCGAGCCCGATGAGCCGACCTTCCATGGCGAGTGGGAGGCGCGCGTGTTCGCCGTCGCCGGGGGCGCGCTCGGGGCCGGCGGGTTCAACACGCCGATGTTCCGACACGCGATCGAGCGGATGGACCCCGGCCATTACCTGACGTCCTCGTACTTCGAGCACTGGCTCACCGCAGTCGCGACGCTGCTCGTCGAGCACGGGATGATCTCCCGCGACGAGCTCGACGCCCGCGTGAGCGCATTCCCGCTGTCACGGCCACCCACAGTGGACGCCGACGACGTCGACGCCGCTTCGCCCCGCGAGACGCCCCGCTTCGCTGTGGGCGACGCCGTGCGCGTCCGCGACCTCCACTTCGGCGGTCACACTCGCAGCCCCCGATACGTGCGGGGCCATCGCGGTGTCGTCGCGCGCGTCGACGTGGCGGCGCCCATCCCCGAGGTAGAGGCGCACCGCCGCGAACGCGTGCTCGACCCCACGTACGCAGTGCGCTTCGACGCCGACGAGCTTTGGTCCGATGCCGCCGAAGCGAATGCGCTCGTGCACGTCGACCTGTACGAGCAGTACCTGGAGCCGGTGACATGAGTGACGACCACGGGCACCATCCCGAACCGCTCAGCGACGTGGAGCGCCGGGCCCGCGCGCTCGAGGAGCTGCTGACCGAGAAAGGGATCGTCAGCGCCGAGTTCATCGACCAGGTGGTGGAGGCGTACGCGCAGGACATCGGGCCCATGAACGGAGCCAAGGTGGTTGCCCGGGCCTGGGTCGACCCCGAGTACAAGCAGCGGCTACTGGCCGACGGCACCGCGGCGATCGCCGAGCTCGGCTTCGGCGGGCCCGAGGGCGACCACATCGTCGCCGTCGAGAACACGCCCGACGTGCACAACGTGGTCGTCTGCACGCTGTGCTCGTGCTACCCGTGGCCGGTGCTCGGCCTGCCGCCGACCTGGTACAAGAGTCCGCCGTACCGGTCCCGGATGGTGCGCGAGCCCCGCACCGTGCTCGCGGAGATGGGCTGCGACGTGCCGGACGACGTCGAGATCAGGGTGTGGGACTCCAGCGCCGAGATGCGCTATCTCGTGCTGCCGGCGCGCCCGCCCGGCACGGAAGACGCCGGCGAGGACGACCTCGCGGCATCGGTCACGCGCGACGCGATGATCGGCGTGGCCCGACCGTGAGCGAGCTCGTGCGTCCCGAGGTGCGGCGCATGGCAGGCGAAGCCGCGCTCCCGCGCCAGAACGGCGAGCTCGTCTTTGATGCGCCATGGCAAGGACGCGTGCTCGGCATGGCGCTCGCTGTTGTGCAAGAGCGCGGGCTCGACTGGGACGAGTTTCGCCAACGGCTCATCGCCGCCATCGACGCCGACCCGACGCGGCCGTACTACGAGTCGTGGACGGCGGCGCTGACCGACCTCGTCGTCGATCTCGGTGTGGCCAACGCCGACGAGGTCGACGCGCGCGCCGCACACGTCGAGCCCTGACGCCCTGCCCCGCTCAGCGGAGGATCTCGATGATGAGGATCCACGCGTTGGTCAGCGAGCCCGCGTACGCCGCAAGGACCGCCGCCGGCAACCAGTAGAGGCCACCTCCCGCGCCGGCGGCGAGCGTGACTCCGGCGATCCCGACCAGGACGGCGGTGCCCAGTCCGAGCACGCGCCGTATCGGGCGCGATGCCCGCGGCGGAGCCGGCCGGGCGGGATCGACGGCCTGAGTGACGGCATCCCGCTGGAGGAAGACGACCATGGCGAACAGCCCGCCGGCGAGCAGGATCAGCTCCGTGCTGAGCACGTCCTTGCGCTGACCCGGGATCAGCACGACTGTCGCCACTGCCAGGACGCCTCCGAGGAGGACGACCGCTTCGCCGGCGCGGTGGACGAGCGGTCCCGAGCCCACGATGTCGCGCAAGTTGATCGAGATCACGACGAACACGAGCCCGAGCAGCGCGGCGGAGGCGCCCACGTGCGCCAGCGCGAAGCTCTCCCAGTCACCGATCCGGTACGCCAACGCCGGCCTCCTCGGGGGGAGAAGCTATACGCGGCGAGCTTTCAGGCTGTCCACAGGCCGCCTTCAGGTGCGTATCGTTGGATGCACGCATGGCTGACAGTCCTGACCTTCTCAGCCGTCGCCAGGCGATGGGGCTCTTCGCGGGCCTCGGTGCCGGTGTCGTCGCTGTCGCGTGTGGCGGGGGCTCGTCGTCGAAGGGCTCCTCGTCGACCACGCGCAGGACCTCAGCGGGCGCATCCGCCACGACGGGGTCGTCGGCGGCGTGCGTGCTCACTCCCGAGGTGACCGAGGGGCCGTATTACCTCGACCTCGACAAGGTCCGGAGCGACATCACGGAAGGCAAGGACGGGACACCGCTCGACCTGAAGATCACGGTCGTGGACGCGACGGGCTGCTCGCCGATCAAGGACGCCGCCATCGACGTCTGGCACTGCGACGCCGGCGGTGTCTACTCCGGCT
>DASYQJ010000186.1:0-12534 GCA_036005605.1 Acidimicrobiia bacterium | reverse complement strand
GAAGACGGCTTCAGTTCGAGTGGTCGTGTGCCGATCCACCACCGAGCGTGGCCGATCTGCGAGACTGCGCCGACCCTTCGATCTCCGTATCTCTGACGCCCTTTCCCCGGAGCCGATCTGATGGACCGCAAGACTCGACGGTTGCGGCGCATCCGCATCCGGTCGCGCCGCACGAAACTCATTGCCGGCGCTGCGCTGGTGGCCGCATCGGTGGTCGTGCTGGCTGCGGCCGCGCTCGCGCAGCAGGGGCAGGGGGTCGACAGGCCGACGCCCAAGGTCGACAAGGTCGACCTCACGTCGGGACTGGTGCCGGTCGACGCCGGATGGGAAGGCCAGGTCGGGACCGACGCCAACCTCGTCGGCGTCCAGTGGGACGGCGACCCTGGCGCGCAGTTCACGGTCGAGGTGCGGGACGAGCACGGAGCCTGGCGGAAGGCGTCCGATATCGAAGCCGTCGACAACGGCCCCGACCCCGGCTCGAAGGAAGCCGCTGCCGTCGCGAAGGTCGCCCCCGAGAACCTGACCGAACCGGTCTGGGTGGGCAAGGACGTAACCGGCGTTCGCGTCCGGCTCGACAACGGCACAGCCCAGGATCTCAAGCTGCACGTCGTTGACTCGACCACCGGCAAGAAGCCGGAGACGAGCGTCGAGAGCACGACCCCGGATTCGCCACCGTCCACCGCGCCGCCGGTCCCGAGCGCCCCGACGCCGTCGGTCCCGGCCGGTGGCCCAGGCGCCTCGTCGTCGACGACGACGACCACCACGACGCCGCCCGCGGAGCAGGCGCTGGGCCTCGGGCAGGGACTGGCTGCGGCCGCGCTCGCGACGCTCGCCGTGGCCTTCATCGTGCGCCGCCGGCGCCTGCTCGCGGTGCTCGTCGTCGCGGTGGTTGCGGTCGGCGTGGCCTGCGCTCCGACCAAGGACGGGCCGCCGGCCCGCGGCGCTCCGGATGGGATCGTGCCCCGGTCGAGCTGGGCGCCGGACCTCCCGTGGAACTGGGACGCCTGCCCGAACGGGCCCGAGTACGCGCCCTACATGAGCACCGCGATCGTGCATCACACCGTCAACTCCAACGCATACGGGCCCGGTGACAGCGTCGGCATGATGCGCGGCATCTGGGCGTATCACGTGCAGTCCCTGGGCTACTGCGACATCGCCTACAACTTCATCATCGACAACTACGGCGTGCCGTACGAAGGACGCTTGGGCGGCATCGACCAATCGGTGGTCGGCGCCCACGCGATCGGAGCGAACTACGGGACGATCGGAGTGGCGATGCTCGGTACTTTCACCTCGGTCACGCCGTCGAGCGGTGCGCTCGGCACTCTGGAGAACGTCATCCGCTGGAAACTGAAGATCCACGGCGACGACCCGTTCGACGATCCGGCGGCCGACATCCTCGGCCACCGCGACACATCGTCGACAGAGTGTCCCGGAGACGCCATGTACAACTACCTGCCGTACACGCGTCATTACGTGAAGCTGTACTGGTAGCGCGCGCCCGGATTCTGAGTTAACCGCGTCCGGGGCGTCCCCCGACCCGGACTCCCTGGTCGGCGCGCGCCAGGAGCTCGCGATCGCCGGAGCTGTCGCCGTAGGCCCACACGAACACAGGCCGGGCGTCGGAGGCAGTCGCCCCGAGCCCCTCGTCGAGGCGCCGCACTGTCTCTGCCCCGCGCACGTTGGGTCGGACGAGCTCGCCCGTCAGCCGCCCGTCGACGCCGACGGCGAGCTCGGTGGCGAGCACGGCGGCGAACCCGAGCCGGGCCGCGATCGGGTCGAGATAGCTCGTGAACGAGGCGGACACGATCACGAGCTCGTGCCCCTGGTTCCGGTGCCACGCCACCCGCTCGACGACGTCGGGCCGTAGGTGGCGGGCCACCACGTCATCGGCGAACTCGGCCGCCACGCGGGCGATCAGGCCGGCGTCGTAGCCGGCGAAGGTGCGCCGCACGAGCGCGACCTTCGCCGCGTCCCGCCGCTCGTCGTCGAGCGCAGCCCCGACGAGGCGGGGGCTGATCGCGAGCAACGCATGGGTGAGCCGCGTGCGCCCGACCACAGCGCGGACAAACGGCACCACGTTGTCGCGCGTCGAGATGGTCTTGTCGAAGTCGAACGCCGCGACGACGCGCTCACCTTGGCGCGGCGCCTCGTGCATCGTCAGAGCGGGAGCTTCCGGAACAACGGACGCGGGACGTGGCGCAGGACGGTCATCACCCAGCGCAGCGCCGGTGGCACCCACACGATCTCGGACCCGCGCTCCAAGCCCCGGACGATTGCCTCCGCGACCGCCTCCGGCGTCGTTGCCAGCGGCGCGGGATCGAGGCCTTCGGTCATCTTCGTGTGGACGAAGCCCGGCCGCACGATCATCACCGACGCACCCGTGCCCACGAGCGCGTCGCCGAGGCCCTGGAAGAACGCGTCGAGGCCTGCCTTCGTCGACCCGTACACGAAGTTCGACCGGCGGGCCCGCTCACCGGCGACGGACGAGAGCACGACGATGGTTCCGTGGCCCTGGGCCCGGAGACGGTTCGCCACGGGGACCGCGACACCGACCGGATCGAGGTAGTTCACGCGGGCGATCTCGACGGCGGCGGCGCCGTCGCGCTCGGCTCGGCTCTGCTCGCCGAGCACACCGAACGCGATCAGCACGACGTCGAAGTCGCCGAACCGGTCGAACACGCCGTCGACGAACGCGTCGTGCGTGTCGAGGGCATCGCCGTCGAACGGCACCGCCTCGATCGTCACGTTCGGGCGCCCGCGGGCAAGTTCCCGCAGCTCCTTCACCTCGGTGTCGAGGGCATCGGGCCGCCGCGCCGCGAGCACCACGGTCGTCGCCCGCCGCGCGACGAGCTCGCGCACCGTGGCGAGCGCGATCTCCGAGCCGCCCCCGAGGACGAGCACGGACTGGACCGAGCCGAGCGAGTCCTTCACGGCCGCGTCACAGGAGCCCGATGCGGCGGGCGAGGTCGGACTGGAGGACGTTCGACGGGTCGACGCGTGCCCGCACCTCCCGCAGCCGGTCCAGCTGCGGGTACATCACGGGCACGAGCTCGGGACGCACCCGCGAGTCCTTGGCGAAGTAGACGCGCCCGCCGGCATCGGCGACCAGGCGGTCGAGCTCGTCGAGGAGCGGCGCCAGGCCGCGCGCGCCGGCGGGGATGTCGAGCGCAAGCGTCCAGCCCGGGGTGGGGAACGACAACGGACCGGGGTTGCCGGGCCCGAATCGCTTGAGCACGGCGAGGAACGACGCGCAGTGGGCGCCGCTCAGCTTTTCGAGCGTGCGCCGGACGGTTTCGTGCTCGTGGTCGGGTACGACGTACTGGTACTGCACGAACCCGCGGCTCCCGTACATGCGGTTCCAGTCGCGCACGCCGTCGAGGGGGTGGAAGAACGACCGGATGGATTCCACGTGGCCGCGCTTCTCGTGGGGGTAGTGCCGGAACCAGGCCTCGTTGAACGCGCGCATCGTGAGCCGGTTCACCAGGCCGTTCGGCACCCACGCCGGCGCTGCGAGTCGCGTGTGCGGCTCGTACTGCCGGGCCGTGCTGCGCCGCTTGGGCGGCAACTGCTCCAGCGGCGTGTGGTCGCCGCGCAGCAGCACGGATCGGCCCAGGGCGGCGCCGCTGGACAGGCAGTCGATCCACGCGACCGAGTACCGGTACGCGTCGTCGCCGCTCCGGAACCGGGCCATGGCGTCGTCGAGGTCGGACGCCCGCTCGGTGTCGACGGTGACGTACGCCGTTTCGATAGGGATCAGCCGGAACGTCGCCTCGGTGACGATGCCGGTGAGGCCCATCCCGCCCGCCGTGGTCCAGAACAGCTCGGGGTCGTCATCGGGCCCGACCTCGTGCACGCCTTTCGGCGTGCGCAGCGTGATGCGCTCCACGTGGTTGGCGAAGCTGCCGTCCACGTGGTGGTTCTTGCCGTGGATGTCAGCCGCCAGCGCCCCGCCCACCGTGACGTACCGGGTCCCCGGCGTCACGGGGACGAACCAGCCTCGCGGAATGAGCAGGCGCAGCAGCGCGTCGAGGCTCGCGCCCGCCTCGACGCGGATGACGCCCCGGTCGAGGTCGAGGTCGAGGACCCGGTCGAGCGAGGTGGCGTCGATCACCGACCCGCCCGCGTTTTGCGCCGCGTCGCCGTAGCTGCGTCCGAGCCCACGGGCGATCGCGCCGCGCCGGCCCGGGTGCTCGAGGACGTCGTCGACGTCCTCGACCGTCTCGGGCGCGACAACACCGGCGGCGGTGGGCGCGGTGCGCCCCCATCCCGTCAGCAGCCGTCGGGGCTCGGGTGTCACGGTTTCAGCCGGCATGGACTCCGATGGCGAAGCACGCCAGCCAGACCACGCCGAGCAGCTGGAGCATGCGGTCGCGCAGCACGACCTCCTCGGGCGCGCCGCCGCCTCCCTGCTCGACGGTGAGCGCGTACCGGAGGATGGCCAGCACGAACGGGACGATCGAGAGACGGAACCAGAACGTGTTGCCCACCTCGGCGGCGCGCTCGAACGCCCAGAGCGCGTACCCGGTGATCGCGACCCCGGACGTGACCGCGCGCACGTAGTTGAGGAAGGAGTCCGAGTACTCGCCGAGTGTCTGGCGGTGACCGGACGACGACTCGCCGAGCTCGGCCAGCTCGGCATGGCGCTTGCCGGCGACGATGAACAGCGAGCCGGCGCCGACGACGATGAGGAAGAAGTTCGACAGCGGGACATCGGTGGCGTAGCCGCCCGCGATTGCCCGCAGGCCGAAGCCGGCCGCGATGCAGCCGAGATCGAGGACGGGCTCGTGCTTGAGCCAGAGCGTGTACGACACCGTGACGATGACGTACGCGGCGACCACGGCGAGCAGGCGGCCGTTGTTCAGGGGCGCCGAGATGGCCAGCGCGAGCACGACAAGGACGACCGCCGTGATCTTGGCCTGGGCGGTCGTGATGAGCCCCGCCGCGATGGGACGGTTCCGCTTCGTCGGATGCTGGCGATCCGCCTCCGCGTCCATCGCGTCGTTCAGGAAGTACGTGCCGCTCGCAGCGAGGCAGAACGCGGCGAACGCGATCAACGTCCGCCCGAGCTGGTCCGGCTCGGTGAGCACCCCCGCCGCGCCGGGCGCCGCGAACACCAGCACGTTCTTCACCCACTGCTTCGGCCGCGCCTCGCGCAGGAAGCTGCGGGCGATCGAAGGCCGGCGCCCGGTCTCCGGCGCCTCGGCTCCGGGCGTCGGTGCCGGCCGCTCGGAGGCGACGGACATCGCCCGACAGCGTACTTGTATGCGTCCTCTACGCTTCGGCAGATGAGTGCAGCGCCCCGGAAGGTGTACACACGCACCGGCGACGACGGAACGACCGGGCTGCTGCACGGCGGGCGAGTCGAGAAGGACGCACCCGGTCCGGCGGCGTACGGCGACGTCGACGAGGCCGTCTCCGCGCTCGGTCTCGCCCGGGCCCTGACAGAAGCAGGGACGGAGCTCCACGACCTGCTGCTTCGCCTGCAGCGCGAGCTGTTCGTCGCCGGGGCGGAGCTGGCGACCGACCCCGGCAAGCGCGACCGGCTCGACCCCGGTGTCTCGCGCGTGACGCCCGAGATGGTCGCCGCCCTCGAGCCGGTCATCGACGACGTCACGACCCGCTTCGATCCACCCCAGGAGTTCGTCGTTCCCGGCGAGAACGAGCTCGCCGCCGCCCTCGATCTGGCCCGCACCGTGGTCCGTCGTGCCGAGCGCCAGGCCGTCGCCGCCCGCGACGCCGGCTGGCTCGACGACAGCCAGGTGGTCCCGTACCTGAACCGACTCGCCGACCTCGTCTACACGCTGGCACGCTGGCAGGAGCACGGCTTTCGCCCCGTCCGCACCGACGACCGGAACTGAGCAACCGACCAGGAGGCGCCCGTGTCGCTCACGTTCACCCTCTCCGCTTCGCCTGTCGATCGCGTGCAGGCCGACCTGCTCGCCGTGCCCGTCGGCGCCGGCCGTGCGCTCGGCCCGGGCGCGGCGGCGGTCGACGCCGCCCTCGACGGCGACCTTGCCGCGTTCATGGCCGAGGCCGACTTCGAGGGCAAGCCCGGCCAGACGCTGGCCGTGCCGACTCGCGGTCGCCTGCGCGCCGCCGCCGCGATGCTCGTGGGCGTGGGCGCGTTCGACGAGATCACTCCCGACGGCGTACGCCGCGCCGCCGCGGCCGTCGCCCGCAAGGCGACGAAGGCGGCGTCGGTGGCGACGACGCTCGTCGACCTCGCCGACGGGGCCGGGATCGAGCGTCCTGTCGCCGCGCAGGCCGTCGCCGAGGGCTTCGTCCTCGG
Organism: Acidimicrobiia bacterium; assembly: GCA_036005605.1. GTDB lineage: Bacteria > Actinomycetota > Acidimicrobiia > IMCC26256 > JACDBD01 > JALZAA01. Next base: position 6,242 of record DASYQJ010000186.1, on the reverse strand, counting down.
CTCGTACCAGTTCCTCAAGTACAAGGGCAACGGCGACGCGACCCGCTTGTCGAAGGTGGTTGTCGTCGGCCGGCCGAACGCGCGCGTCGAAGCCGCGCTCGACCGCGGCGCGACCGTGGCGGCCGCCGTCACCTGGGCGCGCGACATGGTGAACGAGCCGTCGGGCGCCAAGTCGCCGGCGGCGTTCGCCGACGCGGCGAAGAAGCTCCTCCGCGGCAAGGGCGTCACGGTGAAGGTGATGACCGAGGCGGAGCTCAAGGCCGAAGGGCTCGGCGGCGTGGTGGGCGTCGGTCAGGGCTCGGGCAACCCGCCCCGGCTCGTCAAGGCGACGTACTCGCCGCAAGGCAAGAAGGGCTCGGTCGCGTTCGTGGGCAAAGGAGTTGTCTTCGACTCCGGCGGCCTCTCGCTCAAGACGTCGAGCGGTATGGAGACGATGAAGACCGACATGTCGGGCGCGGCCGCAGTGCTGGCGGCGATGTCGGTGCTGAAGGAGCTCGGCGTCAAAGTCAAGGTGACCGCGTACGTGCCGATGGTGGAGAACATGCCCAGCGGGACGGCGATCCGTCCCGGCGACGTCCTCAAGATCCGCAACGGCAAGACGGTCGAAGTGCTCAACACCGACGCCGAAGGCCGGCTCATCCTGGCCGACGCGCTCGCGCTCGCCGCCGAGGACAAGCCGGACGCCGTCGTCGACGTCGCCACGCTCACCGGCGCGTGCATGGTCGCGCTGGGTGACAAGGTCGCCGGCCTCATGGGGAACCGCGACACATGGAACGAGCAGGTCCAGGCGGCTGCCGACGCCGTCGGCGAGCCGGTCTGGCCGCTCCCGATGCCGAAGGAGTACCGGAAACTGCTCGACTCGGAGGTTGCAGACCTGCGCAACATCAGCTCGGGGAGCTACGGCGGCGCGCTCACCGCCGCGCTGTTCCTGTCCGAGTTCGTCGACGGCGTGCCGTGGGTGCACCTCGACATCGCCGGGCCGGCGCGTGCCGGCGGCGACGACGGCTATCTCGTCAAGGGCGGGACGGGGTTCGCCGTCCGCACGCTCGTCGAGCTCGTCGACCGGTTCAAGAAGCCGGCGCGGAGCCGAACGGCTCGCTGAGCGCGATGGCGGGTTCGCGCGTACGCGCGCTCCGCGAGCGGCTGCGCGAGCGCAACCCGTTCCCGGAGGGAAGCGCCACGATCGGCCTCTGGCTGATCGTCGCGGGCGTGACCGCGTACTTGTTCCTGGCCGTCTCCGGCCAGGTGCTCGGCAGCGAGCGGTACAGCGCGCTGGCGGTGTTGTGGGTCATCGCGTTCACCGCTGCGCCGGGCTTCTTCCAACCGCTCGAGCAGGAGATCGCGCGCGCAATCGCCGCCCGGCGCGGCCGCAACACGGGGAGCGCCCCGGTCATCCAGCGCGGTGCGCTCACCGGCGGCGTGATCGCCGCTGGGCTGGTCGTCGTGATCGTCATTGCCGCGCTCGTCTCCCCGCTCGTCGACTCATTGTTCAAGGGACAGACGCTCCTCGTCGTGGCGCTGACGGTCATGCTCGTCGGCTACTTCGCCGAGCACATGACCCGGGGCGTGCTGGCCGGGAACGACCGCTTTCGTCCCTACGGCCTGCTCGTCGGCAGCGAAGGCCTGCTGCGCCTCGCCGCGTGCGTCGTGCTGGCGGTGATCGGCGTCGAGACCGCCGGCCCGTACGGCTTGCTCGTCGCCGCCGCCCCGTTCGCGGCCGTCGCGATCTCGCTCCGGGGCCAGAACGGACTTGTGGAGCCGGGGCCGCCCGCGTCCTGGTCGGAGATCTCGGCCAACATCGGCTTCCTCGTCGCGGGGTCTGCGCTCGCGCTCGCCCTGCTCAACGCCGCCGCCGTCGTCGTGCAGCTTCTGGCGAGCAGCTCCGAATCGGAGCAGACCAGCTGGATCTTCGCGGGCATGCTGCTGTCTCGCGTCCCCCTCTACTTCTTCCAGGCGATCCAGGCGACGTTGGTGCCCGAGCTGTCCGAGCAGCGCGGCGCGGGCGAGCGGGAGGCGTTCCGCGCCGGTCTGCGCAAGCTCACGGTCGCCGTGATCGTGATCGGCGCCGTGTCGGCCGTCGGCTCGGCGTTGCTCGGGCCGTGGGCGGTGCGCACCTTCTTCGGCAGCGACTTCCAGCTCGGAGTGCGCGACATGGCGCTGCTCGGGGTCGGGTCGGCCGTCTACATGCTCGCCTTGACGCTGGGGCAGGCGCTCATCGCACTGGAGCACCACGGTCGGTACGCGTTCGGATGGGTGGTCGGCGTGGTCGTCTTCCTAATTGCGGTGCTCGTAGGTGGGAGCGACGTCCTCCTCCGCGGCGAGCTTGCGTACTTCGTCGGATCGATCGCAGCGTTGATCGCGATGGCAGCGTTGCTCTGGCGTCCGTTGCGCGAGACGACGGGCCGAGAGGCCGAGGCGTTCTTCGACGCCGTACGCGCCGAACCGATCGAGCCCTGACCGGTAGTTGCGCGCTCCGGCTCAGTGGTCGGTGGTCGACCCGTCGGCCAGCGTTGCGTGGGGGAGGCAGAGCTCGTCGTACTCGGCGATGACGATCTCGCCTGCGTTCTCGCCACACGCCGGGCACGCGGGATCGCGGCGCACGTTGAAGGTGCGGAACGACTCCTCGAGGGCGTCGTAGGCGAGCAGGCGTCCGATCAGCGGGTCGCCGAGGTCGAGGGCGACCTTGATCGCCTCGAGGCCTTGGATCGACCCGATGATGCCGGGGAGCACGCCGAGCACGCCGGCCTCGGCGCAGCTCGGCGCCAGCTCCGCGGGCGGCGGCTCGGGCAGCAGGCACCGATAGCACGGCCCGTCGTAGGGCTTGAACACCGTGACCTGTCCCTCGAACCGGAAGATCGATCCGTGCACGACGGGGATGCGCTTGAGCAGCGACGCGTCGTTCAGCAGGTACCGGGTGGGGAAGTTGTCGGTCCCGTCGACGATGACGTCGTAGCCGTCGATGATGTCGAGGACGTTGTCGGCGCCGAGCCGCACGTCGTAGGTGACGACGTCGACGTCCGGGTTCAGCTGCGTGAGCGTCTTCTTGGCCGAGTCGACCTTGCGCTCACCGATGCGGTCGACGTTGTGCAGGATCTGGCGCTGCAGGTTCGACGAGTCGACGATGTCCATGTCGACGATGCCGAGCGTTCCCACACCGGCGGCGGCGAGGTACATGGCGGCGGGAGATCCGAGCCCGCCCGCGCCGAGCAGCAGGACCTTGGTCTCGAGAAGCTTCTGCTGTCCGGCCTCGCCGATCTCCGGCAGGAGCACGTGGCGGTGGTACCGGTTGCGCTGCTCCGGTGTGAGGACCTGCGGCGTGATCCACGGGCGGCCTTCGTCCTTCCACCGTCCGAAGCCGCCCTTCATCGAGACGACATCCGTGTAGCCGAGCTCCTGCAGCGTCTCGGCCGCGAAGGCCGAGCGGGTGCCGGCGGCGCAGTAGACGACGACGGGCTTGTCCTTCGAGACCTTGTTCTCGACCTGGCTCTCGAGGTGCCCGCGGGGGATGAACACCGAGTCCGGCACCGTTCCCTGCTCGTACTCGTCGAGCTCGCGCACGTCGAGGAACGTGGCGTCGTCGAGGCGCGCCTCGGCCTCGCCCGGGTCGACCTCGTGGATGTTCTTCTTGGTCTGGGCCAGCAGCTCGCGGAAGCCGGGCATCGTGGGTCCTCTCGGTCTTTCTCGGCTCGGCCGGACGACAGGCCTGCCACCCTGACGACAGCCTGTACTGCAAGAAAGGCTACCCCCGGGGTCGGGTATTCCCAAGCGCCTCAGTGGCGCCACGACGTCCGCCCGAGGCGAACGCTGCGAATTAGCCTCGGGGGAGTTTCGCAAGCGGTAGGGGAGAGTGTCGTGGCGCAGCAGGTGCTCGGGATCGACATCGGGGGGACGGGCATCAAGGGCGCCCCGGTGGACGTGGAGCGGGGGACGCTCACCGCCGACCGCTACCGGTTGCTGACCCCCAAGCCCGCCGTGCCGGCGTCCGTCGCCGACGTCGTCGCCCAGGTCGTCGCCAAGTTCGGTGGCGACGGCGCCGTCGGCGCGACGTTCCCGGCCGTCGTGCGCGGTGGCGTGGCCGAGACCGCCGCCAACGTCGACGAGTCGTGGATCGGAGAGGACGTCGCCAAGCGCCTCAGCAAGGCGGTCGGACGTCCGTTCGTGGTGCTCAACGATGCCGACGCCGCCGGGTTGGCCGAGATGCGCTTCGGCGCCGGTCGGAACAAGCAGGGCGTCGTGATGATGGTGACGCTCGGTACCGGCATCGGCAGCGCGTTGTTCGTCGACGGTGCTCTCGTGCCGAACACCGAGCTCGGCCACCTCGAGCTGCGGGGCAAGGAGGCCGAGAAGCGCGCGTCCGAGATCGTCCGTGAAAACAAGAACCTCAGCTGGAAGAAGTGGGGCTCACGGGTCGACGAGTACCTCCGTCATGTCGAGATGCTGTTCTCCCCCGACCTGTTCATCATCGGCGGCGGCATCAGCAAGAAGGCGACGAAGTTCTTCGGGTACCTCAAGACCCGCGCGCCGATCGTGCCCGCGCAGCTGCTGAACGAGGCCGGGATCGTCGGCGCCGCGGTGGCCGCCGTCGAAGCCGGGGCCGCAAAGACCGGCGCCGTCAAACCAGCGCGACCAGCTCCGGCAAAACCGTCCCCAACTGCTCGGGGATGACCGCTGCCGCGACGCGGTCGAACGGCGTCTCCTGCGCGTTCATCACGACGAGACGCGCGCCCGCGTTCAGAGCCACCTCGGGAAGCCCGGCGGCCGGATAGACGGTCAACGAGCTGCCGACGGCGAGGAACAGGTCGCAATCCTGGGCGGCGAGCTGCGCGCGTTGAAGGTCGGCGGGGACGAGATTCTCGCCGAACGAGATCGTGGCCGACTTGAGGATCCCGCCGCAGCCGAGGCAGCGCGGGTCGTCCTCTCCGGCGCGCACACGATCGAGGGTCGCCGGCATGGGCCCGCGCCAGGTGCACGACAGGCACTTCACCTCGTGCACGTTCCCGTGGATCTCGATGACACGCTCGGGACTGGTGCCTGCGGCCTGGTGCAACCCGTCGACGTTCTGCGTCACCAGTGTGTGCAACGCCGCTTTGCGCTCGAGGTCGGCGAGCGCCCGATGGCCGGCGTTCGGCTCCGCCTGCCACATCTCGCTCTTGACCCGGTTCTGCCACGCCCGCTTTCGGATCTCGGGGTCCGAGACGTAGTACTGCAGCGTCGCCGTCTTCTCGGCGTCGGGGTTCTTGGTCCAGACGCCCTGGGGGCCGCGGAAGTCGGGGATCCCGGACTCGGTCGAGATCCCCGCTCCGGTGAGCACGACGATCAGGCGCGCGTCGCGGATCCAGCTCGCGACGTTCTCGAGATCGGTGCTGACGGCCATCCGGTCAGGCTATGCCGCCGCGGCGACGGCGGCTTTGCCGACCGTCGTCGCAGGAGCCGGAGCCTGCGACGGCGACTATGCAGCGGCGTCCGGTGTTGCGGCCCCCGCCGCGTCCATGGCCTCGCGGTGTCGCTGGTATGCCCAGCGCGCCGCGTCGTGACACACCGACGGGTGAAAGCCGGTCGCGAACAGGACTCGCTCGACGTGATCGGCGTCGTCGCCCTGCTCGAGCAGTGTGAACGCGACCTGCCGGGCCCGGCGCCGGGCGGTCGCGAGCGGGGGTTCGGCGAGCTTCGCCTTCGCCCACTCGGCGTGCGCGACCTGGAGGCTCGCCGGGAGGCGGCGAACGTGGCGGCGGTTGATGGGCGGCAGGTTGCGACGGACGGCGACCGTGCCGCGCCCGTCGTCGCACGCGAGGTCGAACTGCGACAGCCGGGTGAGCGTCCGGACGATCGGCGAGCTGTTGCCGTCGCGCTGGCCGAGACCGAGCGCCTGCGACGTGTCGGCGACGGGTAGCTCCACCCCGGCCGGCGACTCGTCGAACCGCGTCGCGAGGTGGCGGAGCAGCAGCACGGCCGTCGGCCCGAGAGTCGGGAGCCAGAACGTCTCTACGTACAGGGAGCGGGGATCGTGGCCCAGTGTGTCGAGCAGGAGCTCTCCTCCAGTGAACGCGCTCACCAGCCCGCCAAGTCAGCACGATCGACCGAACCAAGCTGCATTTGATCGCCGTGTATGGCCGGCGCACAGATCGCCGGTTCGGGCGCGCAGCGAAGCGTCTCGGGAATACGCGTTATGTGCGCGTCCGGTCTGAGTTGAGTCCGGCACCGTGAAGATCGCTGTCTCGTGGAGAGCTCGACCTAGCCGCATA
>DASYQJ010000185.1:0-7752 GCA_036005605.1 Acidimicrobiia bacterium | reverse complement strand
GTGGTCATGCGCTCCCGGACCACGCGCTCCATGCGCGAGAGGCCGACCCGGACCTGGTTCTGGATCAGCTCACCGACGGACCGCACCCGGCGGTTCCCGAAGTGGTCGATGTCGTCGGGGTAGTAGTCGGGGTCGTTGTTGTGCAGCTTCACCAGGTAGGAGACGGTGGCGAGGATGTCGGCCCGGGAGAGCGTGAACTCCTTGTCCTTCGGCGGCTTCAGGTCGAAGCGCTCGAGGCCGAGCTTGGGGTACTCGTCGGCCAGCTTCTTCGTGACCTTGTGGCGCCCAACCTTGGCCATGTCGTAGCGCTTCGGGTTGAAGAAGAGGTTCTCGAGCAGGCCGCGCGCCGAGTCGGGCGTGGGCGGCTCGCCGGGGCGCAGCTTCCGGTAGATGTCGATGAACGCGGCGTCGGCGTTCTCGGTGTGGTCCTTCTCGAGTGTGTTGCGAATCGACTCGTACGGGTTTCCCTGGGCGTCGAGGATGAGGTTGAGCAGCTCCTCGGGACTCTCGCCGAAGCCGAGCGCCTTGAGCAGCACGGTGACGGGCTGCTTGCGCTTGCGGTCGATGCGGACGTAGACGATGTCCTTCTTGTCGACCTCGAACTCGAGCCAGGCGCCCCGGCCGGGGATCATCTTGGCGTCGACGAGGTCCTTCTCGGGCGAGGTCTTGTCGGGGCTGATCCCGAAGTACACGCCCGGCGACCGGACGAGCTGCGAGACGACGATCCGCTCGGTGCCGTTGATGATGAAGGTGCCGCGGTCGGTCATCATGGGGAAGTCGCCCATGAAGACCGTCTGCTCCTTGATCTCGCCGGTGGCGGAGTTCATGAAGCGGGCAGTCACGAACAGCGGGCGCGCATAGGTCATGTCGCGCTCGCGGCACTCCTGCTCGGAGTGCTTCGGCGGGTCGAAGACGTGGTCGGCGAGCTCGAGCTTGAGCTGGCCGGTGAAGTCCTCGATCGGCGAGATGTCGCGCAGGACCTCGGCGACACCCTCGTCGAGGAACCACTGGAACGATTCCCGCTGGACGGCGATGAGATCGGGAAGCTCGAGGACCTCCCGAAGCTTGGCGAAGGACAGACGTTCCCGGGACGCGAGACGAGCCAACGTCACTCCTCTGAGGGAAGGCGCGCGCCGACCAGCGCCAGAATGGTCAGCAAGTGCACGAACGGGCAGACACGGCTAGAGAAATATTAGCGCGCGCCGACGATTTCCTGCAACAAACGTGCCTGAAATACGCCGCCCCGGCGGCGCTGTGTTCGGGAGGATACGACGGCCCCCTCGGGGGGTCAAGAGGCGGTCCGGACAAAGGCCGCGTAACGACGCGACCTCAGGGGACGGACGCCGACAGCGGCGGCCGGCCCCGGCCCTACTTGAGCTCGACCTTGGCGCCGGCGCCTTCGAGCTGCTCCTTGGCCTTCTCGGCGTCCTCCTTGGAGGCCTTCTCGAGCACGGGCTTCGGCGCGGACTCGACGAGCTCCTTCGCCTCCTTGAGCCCCAGGCTCGTGAGCGACCGGACCTCCTTGATGACCTTGATCTTCTCGCTCCCGGCCTCGGCGAGGACGACGTCGAACTCGTCCTGCTCCTCGGCAGCGGCCTCGGCCGGCGCGCCGGCAGCGGGCCCGGCCGCGACCGCGACGGGTGCGGCGGCGGTCACGCCGAACTCCTCTTCGAACGCCTTCAGGAACTCGTTGAGCTCGAGGACGCTCATGTTCTTGAAGACGTCCAGCAGCTCGTCGGTGTTGAGCTTGGTTGCCACGATCGCTACTCCTCTTGCTCGGTCGACTGCTCGGAGGGCTCCGAAGGCCCTGACTCTTTTTGATCGATCAGCGCGCGCACGCCGTAGGCGAAGTTGCGCGTGAACGCCTGGAACAGGCCGGCCGCCTTGGTGAGCGGCGCCTGGAAACCGCCGGCGAGCATGGCGAGCAGCTGCTCGCGAGGCGGGATGTCGGCGAGGGCGGTCAGGTCGGCCGCGGTCAACAGCCGGGGACCGAGGAGGCCGCCCTTGACGACGAGCTCGGGGTTCGTCCGGCCGAAGTCGCGCAGCGCCTTGGCCGCGGGCACGGCGTCGCCGTGGACGAAGGCGATCGCGATCGGCCCTTCGAGCAGGGGGAGGATGTCGGTGAGTCCGGCCTCCTCCGCCGCCCGACGGGCGAGCCGGTTCTTGAACACCTTGTACTCGGTGTTCGCCGGCCGCAGTGACCCGCGCAGCTCCGCCAGCGCGCGCACGCTGAGGCCGCGGTACTCGGTGAGCACGGCGGCATCGGCGTCGTCGAGCTTGGAGCGGATCTCCTCGACGACTGCGGTCTTCTCCGGCTTCGGCATGTCTCTTCCCGGCTGGATCCCGGCAACGAGAAACGGGACGCCCAGACTCGCGAGGACGTCCCGTCATCATGGAGAACGGTGTCGCCTCGTCCGGCGGGCCACGGTGCTGCAGGCCCATTACCGCTGTACGACCGGAGGTCTGGGGCGGATTCGGTTGTGAAAGTGACGGTACTACACGGGGCGCTCGCTCCCCGGAGCGGTTACGCCGCGGTGGTGCGCGTCGCGTCGACGGCCACCGCGGGGTCGATGCGGATGCCCGGGCCCATCGTCGAGGACGTCGTGATCGACTTGATGTACCGGCCCTTGGACGCCGCCGGCTTGTTGCGCAGGATCTCGTCGAGGACGGCCTGGAAGTTGGCGAGCAGGGCGTCACGATCGAAGCTCACCTTGCCGATGGGGACGTGCACGTTGCCGTTCCGGTCCGTGCGGTACTCCACCTTGCCGGCCTTGAACTCGGCCACGGTCTTGCCGATGTCGTTCGTGACCGTGCCCGTCTTCGGGTTGGGCATGACCCCGCGCGGACCGAGGGTGCGCCCGAGCCGTCCGACCTTGGACATCAGATCGGGGGTGGCGATGGCGACGTCGAAGTCGAGGAAGCCCTCCTGGACGCGGGCGACGAGATCGTCCGCACCGACGACGTCGGCGCCGGCTTCCTCGGCCTCGCGGGCGGCGTCACCGGTGGCGAACACCGCCACCCGGACGGCCTTCCCCGTGCCGTGGGGAAGCGACACCGTGCCGCGGATCATCTGGTCGGCCTTGCGGGGGTCGATCCCGAGCCGGAACGTGATCTCGACCGTCTCGTCGAAGTTGCGCTTCGCCAGCGACTTCACGAGATCGAACGCCTCTTCCGGGGTGTACAGCCGGTCACGGTCGAACTTGCGCGTGGCGTCGACGTACTTCTTGCCTGTGCGGCTCACGACTCCCTCACTTCGATGCCGGCGGACCGGGCCGTGCCCTCCACCTGCCGCATCGCGCCCTCGGGGTCGACGGCGTTGAGGTCGGGCATCTTCGTCTCGGCGATCTGGCGGACCTGCGCGCGAGTGACCGACCCGACCTTCTCCATGCGGGCGTTGGCGGCGCCCTTCTCGACGCCGGCCGCCTGCTTGAGCAGGAAGGTCGTGGGCGGTGTCTTGGTGATGAACGTGAACGACCGGTCCTCGAAGATCGAGATCTCGGCCGGGATGATCATCCCCCGCTGTGCTTCGGTCTGCGCGTTGTACGCCTTGCAGAAGTCCATGATGTTGATGCCGTGCGGGCCGAGAGCCGTGCCCACGGGCGGGGCCGGCGTCGCCTGCCCGGCCGGGATCTGGATCTTGACCACGGCGGCCAATCGCTTCTTTGCCACTGCCTGCGCTCCGCTCTCGTCCCGTCTACAGCTTCTACAGCTTCGAGACCTGGCCGAACTCGAGCTCGACCGGGGTCTCACGTCCGAAGATGTTGACCAGCACCTTGAGCTTCGAGCGGTCGACGTCGATCTCGCTGATCGCGCCGTTGAAGTCGGCGAACGGGCCGGCCACCACCCGCACCTGCTCGCCGGTCTCGAACTCCAGCCGGGGGCGGGCCTTCTTCTGCGCCACCTCGGCGCCTTCGACCTTCCCGACGCCGAGGATGTCCTCGACCTCGCGGCGTGACAGCGGCGTCGGCTTGGCCCCGCTCCCCACGAACCCGGTCACTCCCGGCGTGTTGCGCACGACGTACCACGAGTCGTCGTCCAGCTCCTGGCGCACGAGGAGATAGCCGGGGAACACCTTCTTCTGCACTACGACCTTGCGCCCGCTCTTGAACTCGATGACGTCCTCCATCGGGATGACGACCTCGTAGATGCGGTCCTCGACGTTCATCGAGCGGACCCGGCTGGCGAGGTTCTGCTTGACCTTGTTCTCGTACCCGGCGTAGGTGTGCACGACGAACCAGTTGCCCGGCCGGTCGTAGGGGCTGGGCTCGGCCGGCGTCGGGGCTTCCTCGTCCTCGACTTCGGTGACATCGACCAGCTCGGCGTCCTCGAGTGACGGCTCCGGTGTGACCTCGACGATCTCCTCGGCCGGCGGCGTGGGCGACTCGAGGATCGACACGGGCTCGGCCGCGTCGGCGTCGGCCTCCTGGCTCTGATCGGTCGGGCCGACCGACAGGATTGCCTCGGCCTCGGCGACGATGTCGCTCTCCGACGCACTTGCGAGATCGGCCCGCTCCTCGGATTCGTCCTCGGCGGCTTCGTCCTCCGCCTCGACACTGCGCGCGTCTTCGATGGGCGTGGTCTCGGCGTCGTCCGGGGTCTCGTCCGCGAGCTGGGCGTCCGCCGCGCCCGCATCCTCGGCCGGCGTGTCAGGAATCGACTCGTCGACGGAGCTCTGCTCCTCGTCGGCTCGCTCCTGGGCCGGGGTCTCTTCCTCGCGGCCGGGGTCTTCGGGGGGAAAGGTCGTCATGGTCAGTCGAACAGGAACAGGACGAGCTTCGCGGAGAAGTAGTCGTACCCGAAGATGAGGCTGGTCATGAACACGACCGCGATGAGCACGATGATCGTGGAGTTGACGACCTCGTGGCGGGTAGGCCACGCGACCTTCCGCAGCTCGCCCCGGACCTCGGTGAGGTACTGCCGGGGGCCGGTGCGCTCACGCTGCGGTGCAGGCTGGGGACGGGCCTTGCGCTCGGGCGCGCGCGGCCGGTCGGACTTCTGGCGCTGCATCAGTCGTTTGGTCTGTCGGTTCACGTCACCGCCTCGGTGCGGGCGATCTCGCTGTTGGGTTCACGGTTGGGTTCGTCGTGGCAGCAGGGCAGGAGGGACTCGAACCCCCAACCGCCGGTTTTGGAGACCGGTGCTCTGCCAAATTGAGCTACTGCCCTCCGGGCGCGCGGGGGCCCGAACGCCAAGAGTAGCAGCGGCCCTCGGAAGGGCGTCAGCCGGGACCGGTTATGCGACCGCGGCCCGGCGGCGGGAGCGGGCGAGGATCAGCGCGGCGGCCGTGCCCGCGGTGGCGAGCGCGGCGCCGCCGATGGCACCGGCGTACGCGAGGCGGCGGCCCGACAGGAGCGACCGGACGGCGTGGCGCTCACCGGCCTCTTCGAGCGCGGCCAGGGTCTGGGCGAGCAAGCTGGGCGAAGGCTCGAGGAAACGAGTGCGCAGCTGCTGGAGCGCCCGCAGCATCCTCCGGTAACGCGCCAGCTCGGCCTGGCACCGCAGGCACGATTCGATGTGCGTCTGCATCGCCAGGTCGACCGGTGTCCCCTCGACCGTCTCGGGCAGCATTCGCGCCACGTCTTCACACCGCATGGGCGGACCTCCCGCCTTCCTCGAACAGCACGTCACGGAGACGCTTCCGCCCCCGGTGCAGTCTCACCTTCGCCGCCGCAACCGAGATGCCGAGGTCCTCGGCGATGGCCTCGTGCGACAAGCCGTACACGTCCTTGAGGACCACTGTGCTCCGCAGCTTCGGCGGTAGCGCCGCCACCGCGCGGGCGAGATCTTCGAGCCCGATAGCAGACTCCGCCGCCGCTTCGGGCTGTCCCTCGATGGACGTGTCGATGGGCTCGTCCACCGTGTCGAGGGACTCGGCGCGCCGGCGGCGCCGCTTCTGCACCAGCGTCGCCGCCGCGTTGGCGGTGATGCGGTACATCCACGTGGAGAACTGCGCGTCGCCACGGAAGCGCTTGATGCCCTTCCAAGCCCGGAGATACGACTCCTGGACCACGTCGCGTGCGTCCTCCTCGTTGGCGGTCAGCCGCATCGCGAGGGTGTACGTATCGACGTAGGTGCGCCGCACCAGCTCGTCGAACGCCGCCCGGTCACCTTCGCGGGCAGAGGCGACCAGGCGGTCGACCTCGGCCCTCAGCTCTGCGGTTGGGTCCGTGGTCATTCAGACCCTCGACGCCCGCGTCGGGTTACGAGGCACTGACCTACCGGGTCTCTTTGTGGAGCGTGTGGCGGCGGTCCCAGCGGCAGTACTTCTTCATCTCGATGCGCTCGCGATCGTTCGTGCGGTTCTTCTTCGTGATGTAGTTGCGCCGCTTGCAGACCTCGCACGCCAGCGTCACCTTCACTCGCTTGTCGCTCGCCACGGGGCTCCCCTACTTGATGATCTTGGTGACGCGACCGGCGCCGACGGTGCGGCCGCCCTCGCGGATCGCGAAGCGGAGGCCTTCCTCCATCGCGATCGGAGCGATGAGCTCGACGGTCATCTCGGTGTTGTCGCCCGGCATGACCATCTCGACACCTTCCGGCAAGGCGATCGAGCCGGTGATGTCGGTCGTGCGGAAGTAGAACTGCGGCCGGTAGTTCGCGAAGAACGGCGTGTGGCGGCCGCCCTCGTCCTTGTTCAGGACGTACACCTGGGCCAGGAAGTTCGTGTGCGGCGTGATGCTGCCGGGCTTGGCCAGCACCTGCCCCCGCTCGACGTCCTCCTTCTTCGTGCCGCGCAGCAGCACGCCGATGTTGTCGCCCGCACGCCCCTCGTCGAGGAGCTTCCGGAACATCTCCACGCCGGTGACGACGGTCTTCGTGGTGTCCTTGATGCCGATGATCTCGACGTCGTCGCCGGTGTGGATCACGCCCTGCTCGACCTTGCCGGTCACGACCGTCCCCCGCCCGGTGATGGAGAACACGTCCTCGATCGGCATGAGGTACGGCTTGTCGAGGTCGCGCACGGGCTCGGGGACGAAGGTGTCGACCGCGTTCATCAGCTCGACGACCTGCTCGATGGCGGCGGCGTCGCCGTCGAGGGCCTTCAGCGCGCTGACCCGGACGACGGGGACGTCATCGCCCGGGAACTCGTACTCCGTGAGCAGCTCGCGTACCTCGAGCTCGACGAGGTCGAGGAGCTCCTCGTCGTCGACGGCGTCGACCTTGTTGAGGGCGACCACGATCGAGGGCACGCCCACCTGACGGGCGAGCAGCACGTGCTCCCGCGTCTGGGGCATCGGACCGTCGGTGGCGGCCACGACGAGGATGGCGCCGTCGATCTGGGCCGCGCCCGTGATCATGTTCTTGATGTAGTCGGCGTGCCCGGGCATGTCGACGTGCGCGTAGTGCCGGTTCGGGGTCTCGTACTCGACGTGGGCGATGTTGATCGTGATGCCCCGCTCGCGCTCTTCCGGCGCTTTGTCGATCTCGTCGAAGCTCGTGTACTCGGTCGACGGGTCCTGGTCGTGCAGGACCTTGGTGATGGCGGCGGTCAGGGTCGTCTTGCCGTGGTCGATGTGACCCATCGTCCCGACGTTGAGGTGAGGCTTGGTCCGCTCGAACTTCGGCTTGCTCACGTTTTTGCTGCTTTCCGTGTGGTGGTCGTCATGGTGTTCTGGTAGCGGTGGCGGGACTCGAACCCGCGACGCCGCGATTATGAGCCGCGTGCTCTGCCAACTGAGCTACACCGCCGAGCCCCCTTACGGACTCGAACCGTAGACCCCTTCCTTACCATGGAAGTGCTCTGCCGACTGA
>DASYQJ010000184.1:0-11144 GCA_036005605.1 Acidimicrobiia bacterium | reverse complement strand
CGCACCGAGCACCCGTCGTACGAGGAGGTCTGCAGCCACACCTCGGGTCACGCCGAGGCCGTGCTGGTCGAGTTCGACCCCGCGCAGGTCTCCTACGACGAGCTACTCGACGCCTTCTGGCAGCTGCACGACCCGACCCAGCTCAATCGCCAGGGGCCCGACGTCGGCGACCAGTACCGGTCGGCGATCTTCTTCCACTCGCCCGAGCAGGAGGCGAAGGCGAAGGCGTCGAAGGAGGCCGCGCAGGCGCGGTTCAAGCGGCCGATCGTCACCGAGATCACGCCGGCGCCCGTGTTCTGGCCCGCCGAGGAGTACCACCAGCAGTACCTGCAGAAGCGCGGTCTGGCGAGCTGCGCGATCACCGTCAGCAACTGACGCGATCAGAACTCATACGCGAAGCGGCCCCGCCGCGAGGCGGGGCCGATCGCGTTCGGGCTTCGCTGACGGTCAGGTCACCTTGTTGTTCTTGAGGAACGTCGCAGCGACGTCCTTCGGGTCTTCCTTGTCGTTCTGCACGGCCAGCGTCATCTTGCGGTACTGCTTGGTCGTGATCTTCGCCGACACCTTGTCGATCGCGGCGTCGAGCTCCGGCGTGTTCTTGTCCTGCTTGACGAGCACCACCGGGTTGTCCGCGCCCTGCAGGCCCTTGTCGTCCTTCAGGAGCACGGCGTCCTTCGGGATGACGCTGCTGCCCGTGAACAGGATCGCGACCTGGATGTCACCGTCCTCGAGCGCCTTGACGGTGACCGGTCCACCGGTGTCGAGCTTCTTGACCTCCTTGAACTGCAACCCATAGAGCTGCTGCGATGTGTCGCCCAAGCACAGCGGGCGCTGTTCGCACTCGGGCGGCGCGCCGAACTTGAGCTTGCCGGCCTGCGCGGTGAGGTCCGACACGTTCTTGAGGTTGTACTTCTTCGCCGTCTTCTTCGTGACGTAGAAGCCGTTGACGTCGACGGCCGGCGCCGGTGTCGTCGCGACGATGCCTCTGCTCTGGAGCAAGGTGTCGAGCTCGCTCTTCACCTGGTTGACGTCGGCGCCGCCGGTGCCACCGAGGAACTGCACCGTCGTGTTGAGGTAGTCGGGATACAGGTCGATGTCACCACTCTCGAGCGCGGCGAACACCACCTCGGTCGTGCCCAGGTTCTCCTTGTACGAGATCTTGTACCCGTCCTTGGCCAGCGCCTGGCCGTACACCTGCCCGAGGACCTGCGCGCCGGGCAGGTTCTTCGAGCCGATCGTGAGCGAGCCCTTGCTGCCTCCACCACCGGCCGGGCTGGCGCTACTCAACCCCGCGGTGGCCACAACGAGCGTGAGCCCGATCAGCATCGCCCCGAGGGTCCGCCCCGGGAATCGCACTCGTGCCTTGATCATCCCCATTCCTTTCGCTCTTGGGACCATCCCAGTCCTTATCCCACCGGGCGCGCCTGCTCCGTCGGCGCATGCGTCACGTCGGTGAACGTCTCCTCCACCTTGCGCTCCGGACGCACGCCGACCCGCAGCCCGCGCGAGACGGTCAGGCGCTGCACAACGGCCAGCACGACCTCGAACACGATCGCGAGCAGCGCGACGAGCACGGCGCCCGCGAACACTTGCACATAGTCCTGCGTCGACAGGCCGTCGATGATGAAGCGGCCCAACCCGCCCCAACCGGTGTACGCGGCGAGGGTGGCGGTGGCGACCACCGCGATCGCGGCCGTGCGGATCCCGGCCATCACCAGCGGCGTCGCCATCGGCGCCTCGACGCCGGTGAGCAGCTGACGGCCGGACATGCCCATGCCCCGGGCGGCCTCGCGCACCTCGGGGTCGACGCCCGCCACGCCGACGTACGTGTTGGTCAGCATGGGAGGGATGGCCAGCGCCACGAGCACGATGAAGGTGGGAAAGGAGCCGACGAACGAGAAGACTCCGGACGGCTCACCGATCCCGAAGATCTGCACCATGAGGATCAGCAACGCGAACGACGGGATCGCCCTTCCCACGTTCGAGACGTTGACGGCCAGGACGCCGCCCTTTCGCACGTGCCCGATCAGGTAGCCGATCGGCAGCGCGATCAGCGCCGCGGCCACGACCGACACGATGGAAAGCTGCACGTGCTCGCTCAGTCGGTGGATCACGCCGTCGTTCCCGCTCCAGTGCGAGCCGTCGCCGAACCAGTTCCAGACGTCACCGAGGAAGCCCACGCCTAGCCCCGTCTTCTTTCCGCCCGCGCCCACGGCGACACCAGCCGCTGCGCGCCGACCAGCAGCAAGTCGACGGCGACCGCGAGCGCGACCGACAGGATGATCCCGACCATCAGCGGCGTGCGGAAGTCGCGTTGAAAGCCGTCGATCATGAACTGGCCGAGACCGCCCTGACCGATGAGGGCGGTCACCGTGATCAACCCGATCGTCGTGACCGTGGCGATACGGATCCCGGCGACGATCGCGGGGAGCGCGAGCGGGAGCTCGACCGAGAACAGCTGGCGCGTGCGCCGGTAACCCATTCCCTGCGCGGCCTCCCGTACCTCGGGTGGAACACCATCGAGGCCGGCGACGATGTTCCGGATCAGGATCAACAAGGTGTACGCGACCAGCGGTACGAGCGCGGTCGTGCGCGACAACCCCGTCCATGGAATCAGGAACACGAACAGAGCGATCGACGGGATCGTGTACATCACGCCCGTGACCCCGATGACAGGCGGATACAGGCGCCGGTAGCGGACCGCGAGCAGCGCGAGCGGGAACGCGATCAGGAATCCGAGCAGGACGGCCCAGAACGTGAGCGAGATGTGCTCGGCGAGTCGCGTGCGTATCTCGTCGAGGTGGTCACCGACCCAGGGCCAGTAGATCCACTTGGAACCGATGTCCTGCGCGAGCTGCAGGGGTCCCATCCGGGGTTGATTATGCCTCGACTGCCTCGAGATATATAGCCCGTGTCTCCTCCGCGCAGCGCGTCCACGAATAGCCCTGCGCGCGCGCACGACCGGCGTTGCCCAACCGTGCGAGCTCGGCCGCGTCGTGCAGGAGGTTGTCGAGCGCGGCCACCCACGCATCCGGGTCGTCGGGCGACCGCAGGACGGCCGCGCCCGACGCGATCTCCCGTAGCGCGGGGATGTCGGCGGCGATGACCGGGGTCTCCTGCGCCATCGCCTCGAGGACCGGGATCCCGAAGCCCTCGTGATGGCTCGGGAATGCAAACAGGTCGGCGCCGCGGTACAGCGCGCCCAAGACAGGATCGCCGACCCGGCCGAGGGTTCGGACGCGGTCGCCAAGCCGGCGCGCGGGCGCGAGCACGGAAGCCTCGTCTTCCAGCCAACCGGCCGGCCCCGCGAGCACGAGCCGGTGCGGGAGGTCGGTGTGCAACGCCCAGCGCACGAACGCGTCGACGAGTGTCCCGACGTTCTTCCGCGGCTCGAGGCTCCCGATCCAGAACACGTACGGCGTGTCATCGAGCCCGAGCTCGCGGCGGGTGGCTTCCACCTGCGCGTCGCCCGCGATCTCGAGGTCGACACCGTTCGGCACGACTCGCATTCGCTCGGGCGGGATCGCCGTGTACGCGGCCAGCTCCTCCGCCGCCGATTCCGAGACCGTGATCACGAGGTCGGCGCGCTTGGCCGCGGCCGCAAGGCCCTGCGTGTGGAACCGGCGGCCCCGTCGCGGGTACGTCTCGGGGTAGATGAGCGGTGCGGCATCGTGCGCGGTCACCACGAGCGGTGCGTCCGATTTCGGCGGCACCGCGACGGACGGCGCGTGCACCACGTCGGCGTATCGCAGCCGGCGCGACCGTCCCAATCGCGGTCGACGGAGCAGATGCCACGCGTCGTACAGGAGCGGCCGTGGGAGCGGGAGCACCACCGGGTCGACGCCGTCGAGACCGAAGTCGCGCAGTCGCGCCTCGACGTCCTCGCGACGATGGCGCGCGACGAACGGGACCAGCGTGATCTCGTCCGCGTCCGTCGATGGGAGGGTGGGCAGTAGCCTCGCCAGTTCCGCCGTGTAGCGACCGACCCCACCCGGGGCCGGTTGAAGCAACTGCTCGAGGTTCAGGGCGACGCGCATGATCCGGCTGCTCTCCGTCCAACCGGTCGCCGAGCGAGGCGGATCGGATCACCTGCTCGTGCGGATGCTGCGCAGCCTTCCATCCGACGAGTTCGACCGCCACGTCGCGCTGCCGGGTCGCTCGCCGCTGGCCGAGGAGTTCGCCGCCGCCGGCGCCACCCTCCACTCGGTCCCGATGGAGCGCCTGTCGACGAGCCACGGCGCCGGCGAGTGGGCCGGCTACGCCGCCGGGTGGCCGGTCGCCGTCGGGCGTCTCGTCCGCCTGATCCGCCGTCTGCGCATCGACGTCGTGCACTCGAACTCGCTGCACTCGCTGTACGGGTGGGCGGCCGCCGCGATCACCCGGCGGCCGCACGTCTGGCACGCCCGCGAGATCGTCGTGCAGTCGCGCGCCGCATTGCGGCTCGAGCGTTTCCTCGCTCGGCACTTCGCAGTGAAGGTCGTCTGCATGTCGCAGGCCATCGCCGACCAGCTCGACCCCGCGAACGTCGAGGTCGTGTACGAGACCGTCGACCCGGCCGACTTCCGCCCCGAGCTGGCCGGGCGGTTCCGGGACGGCGTCGGGATCCCCGACGCCGTTCCGCTCGTCGGGTCCGTCGGGCGCATCGACACATGGAAGGGCTTCGACGTGCTGCTCGACGCATTCGAGCGCGCCAAGGGACGGCGACCCGATCTGCACCTCGTCGTGGCGGGCGCACCCGTGACCGGCAAGGAGCAGCTCGCCATCGATCTCGCCACCCGGGCGACACAACTTGCCGACGTCCACTGGCTGGGTCCCCGCACCGACACGCCCGAGCTGTTCGCGGACCTCGACCTCTTCGTGTTGCCGTCGACGGAGCCGGAGCCGTACGGGATCGTCGTGGTCGAGGCGCTGGCGAGCGGCGCCCCCGTCGTCGTGACCGACGCCGGCGGCGCGCCCGAGATCGTCGCCCGCGCCGCGCCGGGGAGCGGCACGACCGTGCCTCCCGGGAATGCCGGCGCGCTCGCCGACGCCGTCGTCCGCATCGCGCCCGTCACGACGGACGGCGCGAATCGGCGAGGGCGCCCCGCATTGCAACCCCCTGCTGACACCGGCCGGGTCGCCGAGATCTTCCGCGAGGCCGCGGAAGGTGGTCACGGGCCCAGCTGAGGCCGGGGTAGCCTTCTGCGACCGACCGGGGGTCCGGCCCATGATCCGCCTCGACTCCGTCTCCAAGCGCTTTCCCGACGGCACCAACGCGGTCACCGCGCTGACCCTCGAGGTGCCCGAAGGGGAGATCTCCGTCCTCGTCGGTCCGTCCGGCTGCGGGAAGACCACGACCTTGAAGATGGTGAACCGGCTCATCGAGCCGAGCAGCGGCCGCATCTACCTCGACGACGAGGACGTGACCGGCGTCGACCCGGTGGGTCTGCGGCGCCGCATCGGCTACGTGATCCAGCAGGTCGGCCTGTTCCCGCACCAGACCATCGCCGCCAACGTCGGGACGGTCCCCCGCTTGCTGGGCTGGAGTCGCGATCGCGTCAGCACCCGCGTGAACGAGCTCCTGGAGCTGGTGGGCCTCGACCCGACGACGTATCGGCGGCGGTACCCGACCCAGCTGTCCGGCGGCCAGCGCCAACGGGTGGGCGTCGCGCGCGCCCTCGCCGCCGACCCGCCCGTGCTGCTCATGGACGAGCCGTTCGGCGCCATCGACCCCGTCACCCGGATGCGGCTCCAGGACGAGTTCCTGCGCCTCCAGGAAACGGTCCGCAAGACGATCGTTTTCGTCACCCACGACATCGAGGAAGCGGTGAAGATGGGAGACCGCATCGCCATCCTCGAGGTCGGCGGCGTGCTCGCCCAGTACGACACGCCCGCGGAGGTGCTCGGCAACCCTGCGTCCGACTTCGTGGCCGACTTCGTCGGCGCCGACCGGGCGCTCAAGCGGCTCAAGGTGACGCCCATCGAAGTCGAGAGCCTCGAGCATCCGCCGACGGTGCTGCCATCCGAATCGCTGGCCTACGCCCGCAGCATCATGAACCGCTCCGGGGCGTCGTGGGTCGCGGTGGTCGACGCCGACGCCCGCCTGCGGGGCCACGTACGCCTCGCCAACGCCGGCGGTGAAGGCACCGCCGGCGAACGCGCCGAGCGGGTCGAGTCCTGGGTCTCGACCGACGACTACCTGGAAAATGCACTCGCCGCCATGCTTCTCACCGATTACGGGTGGGTCGCGGTGGTCGAAGGGGAACGCTTCCTGGGCGTGCTGACCCCGGATGCCATCTACCGCGCTCTGCGCAGCTCCCTCGACGAGGCCGCCGCCGAGCACGCGACCGCCGCGCCCGACACCCCGATGGAAGCCGAGCGAACCTCGGCCTGAGCCGTGCTGCGCGCGGTCATCCGAGCCCGGATCCCGTCCGAATCGTCCCCGAGCCCGTACTACTCGAGACCAACCGAATCGAACGAGGCAGGAGGAACCAAATGAGCTCCTGGTACCAATGGACCTCCCCCGTGCGAAACCTCGCCTGGGTGACTGCGCACTACGGGTACCGGTAACCGTGCCCGCCGCCCGCCGGTCCCTCAGGACGCGTGACGTCCACCAACTGGTCGACGAGCAGTGCTTCCCGCGCTCTCCCTCGGGGCGGGTGGGCGTCGAGATCGAGTGGCTGGCCGTCTGCCTGGCCGACCCGAAGGCACCGGTACGACCCGAGGTCGTGGGTGAGGCGGGTGCCGAGCTCCCCGCCGGCAGCCGCCTCACCTTCGAGCCCGGCGGCCAGGTCGAGCTGAGCTCACCACCGCTGCGCGGCATCGGCCCCGCGTGCGCGTCCATCGCCGCCGACGCCGCCGCGCTGACCACTGCCCTCGCGGACCACGGCGTCGGCCTGATCGGTCTCGGCCTCGACCCCGGACCGGCCCGGCCCCGCTGCGTCGACTCGCCCCGCTACGAGGCGATGGAGGCGTATTTCGACGCCCAGTGCGCCGCCGGTCGCACGATGATGCGGTCGACCGCCGCCTTGCAGGTGAACGTCGACCTCGGAACCCCCGCCGACGCCGCCCGGCGCTGGCGCCGCGCCCACGAGGCCGGCCCAATGCTCGCCGCCGCGTTCGCCAACTCGCCGCTCGCGAGTGGCGCGCCCAGCGGGTGGCGCTCCCGGCGGCTGGCGGTCTGGACCGACGTCGACGAGTGCCGCACCACCGCCGCCGACGGCAACGGCGCGCCCGACCCGGTGCGGCAGTGGACCGACTACGCGCTCGCCGCGCGCGTGATGTTCATCCGCCGGGACGAGTCGCGCTTCGTACCCATCCTCGAGCCGCTGACGCTCGGCGACTGGATCGCGCACGGCCACGAGCTCGGCTTCCCGACTCTCGACGACGTCTCGTACCACTTCACGACGCTGTTCCCACCCGTGCGGCCGCGCGGCTGGCTCGAGATGCGGATGATCGACTCGCTTCCCGACCCGTGGTGGCGTGCCGCGGTGGCCGTCTCCACGACGCTCGTCTGCGACGACACCGCGGCCGACGCCGCCTCGGAGGCGATCGCACCCACCCGTGGGCGCTGGCTCGACGCCGCCCGCCACGGCCTCGGCCATCCCGACTTCGCCGGCGCCGCCCGCGACGCCTTCGACGTCGCGCTGCAGGCCATGGTGCGCCTGGGGACCGACGCGACCACCGTGCTCGCAGTCGAGGCGTTCGTCGACCGCTACGTCGACCGCGGCCGTTGCCCCGCGGACGACCGACTCGAGGCGTGGCAGGACGACGGGACGCTGATCCCCGAGCCCGACCAGTTCGCGGCGGCGACGTGGGCGTAACCGTCGACACCACGAGCCGCGTCGAGGCCGGCCTCGAGGGCGCGCGGGCGCGCACGCTCGGGCTGCTCGCGCCGATCGCTGACGCCAACCTCGTCGACCAGGTCTCTCCGTTGATGTCACCGCTCGTCTGGGACCTCGCGCACATCGGCCACTACGAAGAGCTGTGGCTGTTGCGCAACGTTGTGGACGCCGCGCCGACCAACGAGCTCTTCGACGACGTGTACGACGCGTTCAAGCACCCGCGGCGGGACCGTCCGTCATTGCCAATCCTGGGACCACCGGAGGCGCGCGCGTTCGTCGCCGGCGTGCGCAAGCGCGTGCTCGACGCGCTGGCGACGATCGATCTCGACGGCGACGATCCGCTGTTGCGCGACGGCTTCGTGTACGGAATGGTCGTCCAGCACGAGCACCAGCACGACGAGACGATGCTCGCCACCATCCAGCTCATGGAGAACCACGCGCATCCGGATGCGGCCGGTTGGCACCCATCGCCCGTTCAGCGTGACTCCGGCGGAACGAACGAGGGAATGGTCGACGTGCCCGGCGGGCCTTCCGTCATCGGCACCGATGAGCACGCCTGGCTATACGACAACGAACGTCCTCGGCACATGGTCGAGATGCCGCCGTTCCGGATCGACCGCACGCCGGTCACGAACCGCCAATACCGCGCGTTCGTCGAGGACGGCGGCTACGGCGACGCACGGCTCTGGAGCGCCGCGGGGTGGGAGTGGCGTCAGGACGCGGCCGTCGAAGCCCCGCAGTTCTGGCGGCGCGAGGGGGGCGGCGACTGGTCGCGCATTCGCTACGGCCGGCGGGAGGACCTGCCGCTCGATGAGCCGGTCCAGCACGTCTGCTGGCACGAGGCGGACGCGTTCGCCACGTGGCGCGGCGCCCGTCTCCCGACCGAGGCCGAATGGGAGACGGCGGCGGCGAGCGACGGCGAGCCGGGCGGGCCGCAGCAGATGGTCGGCGACGTGTGGGAATGGACCGCCTCCGACTTCGGCGGATACCCCGGCTTCGTGTCGTTCCCGTACCGCGAGTACTCGGAGGTGTTCTTCGGCCCCGAGTACAAGGTGCTGCGCGGCGGATCGTGGGCGAGCGACGTCAGCGTGCGCCGCTCCACGTTCCGGAACTGGGACTACCCGATCCGGCGGCAGATCTTCGCCGGTTTCCGCTGCGCGGCCGACGCGTAGACCGGTATGTGCCGCCACCTCGCCTACGTCGGGCCTTCGGTCACGCTGGAGAAGCTGATCATCAAGCCGGAGCACTCGCTCCTGCAACAGGCGTTCGCGCCGCGCTACCAGACCCACGGGACGATCAACGCCGACGGGTTCGGTGTCGGCTGGTACGACCGCGACAAGCGGGCCGAGCCCGCCCGCTACCGCACGACCCGTCAGATCTGGGCCGACCCCTCGTTCGCGAGCATCGCCGGCCTCGTGAGCTCGAACGCCGTGCTCGCCGCGGTGCGATCGGCCTCACCGGGGATGGCGATCGAGGAGACGAGCACGCCGCCGTTCACCGACGGCCCGTGGCTGTTCTCGCACAACGGCTTCGTGCCCGGATTCAGCAGCGGCGTCGGCCGCACGCTGCGGCGCAAGGTCAGCGAGACGCGCGCGCACGCGACGCCGGGCGCGACGGACTCCGAGCTCCTGTTCGCGCTCGTGCTGGACCGGCTCGACACCGGGGCGCCACCCGCCGAGGCATTGGTCTCGGTCATCGGCCTCGTCGAGGAGCTCACGACGGCGCGCCTGAACCTCCTGCTGACCGACGGTGAGCGGGTCGCGGCCACTGCCTGCCGGAACTCGCTCTTCGTGTTCGATGATCGCCAGCTGACCGGGGCGGTTGTGATCGCGTCGGAGCCCTACGACGACGACCCGAGCTGGGAGCTCGTCGAGGATGGCTCCGTCGTCGAGCTCGGCGACGACAAGCTCGAAGTCCGCCCCTTCTGATCGAGAGGCCCGCCATCTCCCCCACCTCATCGCCGTCTCGCGTCGACGTCCACCTCGGGCCCGACGACCTCACCGCCGCGTTGCGCGCCGACGCGCGCGCCGGCCTCACTGCGAGCCCGAAGGTCCTGCCGCCGAAGTGGTTCTACGACGAGGAGGGCTGCCGGCTCTTCGACGAGATCACCCGGCTCCCGGAGTACTACCCGACGCGTACCGAGCGGGCGATCCTGGCTCGGCACGCCGGCGACATCGCGGCGCGCATGTCCGCGGACACGCTCGTCGAGCTGGGCTCGGGCACGTCGGAGAAGACGCGGCTGCTGCTGGACGCGCTGTCGGCGCACGGATCGCTGCGGCGGTTCGTTCCGTTCGATGTGAGCGAGCCGACGCTGCGCGAGGCGGCAAACGCGATCGAGCTCGAGTACCCCGGTGTCGACGTGCACGCGGTCGTCGGCGACTTCGAGCGCCATCTCGACCGGCTGCCCGGAGGCGGCACGCGCCTCGTGGCGTTCCTCGGCAGCACGATCGGGAACCTCGACCCGGACGGCCGGGCGCGCTTCTACCGGAGCATCGCCGCCGGGCTCGCGCCGGACGACGCGCTCCTGCTCGGCACCGACCTCGTCAAGGACCCCCGGCGGCTGGAAGCCGCGTACGACGACTCCGCCGGGGTGACGGCGGCGTTCAACCGCAACGTCCTCTCCGTGTTGAATCGTGAGCTCGCCGCCGACTTCGTCCCCCACCGCTTCGCGCACGTCGCTCGATGGAACCCGGCGGAAGAGTGGATCGAGATGCGCCTCCGGTCACAAGGCACGCAAACCGTGCATGTGGACGGGCTGGACCTCGAAGTTGAATTCGCCGACGGCGAGGAGATGCGCACCGAGATCAGCGCCAAGTTCCGCCGTGAGCGGGTCGAGGCGGAGCTCGCCGCCACCGGCCTCGCCCTTGCTGCCTGGTGGACGGACCCCGGCGGCGACTTCGCGCTTTCTCTTTCGGTCCCTGCCTGACGCCCGTAACGTTCGGTAGGGTCTGTGTGTCTACAGACCATTGGTGGCTTCCAATGTCGGCGGGTCACCAGGATCTGGTAGTCCGCGGGCAGGTCGCACAGCCGTCCGGCCCAATGTTTGGCAAGGACGGAAGCTTGAGCGATATCCGGGTCGGGATCCTCACGGTCGAGACCCTCGATGAGGAAGCGCGCGACCGCGTGGCGATCGCGGCGGCCGCCGGCCTCGACTTCGTCGGGAGCACCGACCACGTGTGTTTCCAAGGCGGATACGGCGTCGACGGCTTGACCACGGTCGCGACGTATGCGGGTCTCCACCCGACGATCGGTTTGTACGTGGGCGTCTACCAGTTGCCGCTGCGCCATCCCGTCGCCGTCGCCCGCCAGGTGGCGACGCTC
>DASYQJ010000183.1:0-4102 GCA_036005605.1 Acidimicrobiia bacterium | reverse complement strand
TCCGTGGACGAGCGCACGGGGCCGGACGCGGTTCGGCGGTTCAACGAAGAGCCCGGATGGGGGCACTTTCCGTCGATGATCGGCCTCGAGGTGCTCGAGGTCGAGCGCGACCGGGTTCGGGGCCGGCTCGAAACCACGGAGCGGCTGATCGCGGGCACGGGATACCTGTGGGCGCCGGTGATCGTCGGGCTGGCGGATGCGCTGTGCGCGGCGGGCACCGGTGTCAACATTCCGGAGGGAGCGACGTTCACGACCGTCGAGCTCAAGACGAACTTTCTGGGAAGCGCGCGGCCGGGTGAGGTGGTGATCGGGGAGGCCGTCCCCGCGCACGTCGGTCGCACGACACACGTGTGGGACGTCAGCGTGACGAACGAGGCGACCGGCCGCACCATCGCGCTCCAGCGCTGCACCCAGATGGTGCTGTACCCGCCGGGTTTGACCCCTGGGGGTTGACAAGCGAACATATGTTCGTTAGGGCGATCGCGAGCTCGTGCCGCCCTAGAGCGCGAGTCCGGGAAGGTCCTTGGCGAGGACGGGCTCGCCCAGGATCAGTTCCGACTCGGCGACGAGATCGCCGAATGCAGGCGCGATCTTGGCCATGACCTCGCTGGCGCCGTGGGCGGCGAACGCGTCGTCGTCGGCGTACTGCTCGGAGATCCAAAACACGTTGGGATCGTCCTTGGCGCGACTCATCACGTACAGGAGCGTGCCCGGCTCGTTGCGGACGTGCTCGAAGAGCGGCTGGAACGCCGCGATCAGCTCGTCGCCCTTGCCCTCTTTGGCGCGGAGCTTGGCGAGCATCGAGACCATTGCCATCAGGGGTCCTTCCCTCGGGAACGAGCGGGGATCGTAAGCTCTGCCGTCATGACGGTGCACGAACGGCCCTTCGGTCGGTACTTCGAGGACTTCGAGCCCGGTGACGTCTACAAGCACTGGCCGGGCAAGACCATCACCGAGTACGACGACCATCTCTTCTGCATGATCACCATGAACCACCATCCGCTGCACACGGACGCGTGGTTCGCCGAGACGCAGACCCAGTTCGGCAAGAACGTCGTCGTGGGCAACCTCGTGTATTCGCTGGTGCTGGGGATGAGCGTGCCCGACGTGAGCGGCGTCGCCATCGCCAACCTCGAGGTCGAGGAGCTCAAGCACAAGATGCCGACGTTCCACGGCGACACCATCTATGCCGAGACGACCGTCCTGGACAAGAAGGAGTCCGGCAGCAAGCCCGACCGCGGCGTCGTCGCGGTCGAGACGCGTGGCTTCAACCAGCGAGGCGAAGAGGTCTGCTACTTCCGCCGAAAGGTGATGGTGCCGAAGCGCGAGGCGGCCAAGCCCCGAGAACGTCCGTACACGTCGGCGGAGTGACGCCCGGCTGCAAGTTCTGCCAGATCATCGCGGGGGAGATCCCCGCTCACTTCGTGCTCGACACCGACGAGGTCGTGGCGTTCCTCGACCACCGACCGCTCTTCCCCGGCCACACCCTCGTGCTGCCCCGCGACCACGTCGAGACCCTCGCCGACCTCGCGCCCGACCGGGTGGGGCCGTTCTTCCGCCAGGTCCAGCGGGTGGAGGCCGCCGTCCGGACGGCGATGGAGGCCCAGGGGAGCTTCGTGGCCGAGAACAACGTCGTGAGCCAGAGCGTCCCGCACCTGCACGTGCACGTCGTGCCCCGCCGGCGGAAGGACGGCCTCCGCGGCTTCTTCTGGCCCCGGACGAAATATGCGAGCGACGGCGAGATGGCGGCGGTGGCGGCGCGCATCGTCGAGGAGTTGGTGTAATCTTGTAATCATGAAACCAGTCTCCAGGACCACCCAGGGCTGGTTCGTGGGCCGGCTGCCCGACGGCTGGTTCAGCGGACCGCCCGAGATCACCTACGACCGCGACGAGATCCTCGTCGTTGGTGCTCTTCCGGAGCCGGAGGCTCCGGGGGCAGACGCCGAGACCCGGGCCGCCGCCCGGCAGGCCAGGATCGAGTCCTTCCGCGAGGACACCCGCCAGCAGCGCATTCGCATCGCCGAGGCCGCCGAGGACAAGTTCGGCCGCAAGGTGGCGTGGGGCGCCGAGTGCGGCGGCGAGCGCGTCGTGTTCACGACCCTCAGCATCCCGGTCATGACCCGACTGCGGATGAAGGAGCGGGCGGTGCTCGACACGCTGGTCGAGGCCAACGTCGCCCGCAGCCGCAGCGAGGCGCTCGCGTGGTGCGTGCAGCTCGTGCGCGAGCACGAAGGCGACTGGATCAAGCAGCTGCGCGACGCGTTGGCTCATGTCGACGAGGCCCGCGCTGCGGGACCAGAGGCGCAAACTTCCTGAGCTGACCCCTTCGGGGATGGGGTGTCTGCGAGACTCGACCGATGGGTCGGGTCGCGCGCGTTGTACTCGCGGCGGCGATCTTCCTTGCGATCGCGCCCGTTTCCGCGGCCGGCGCGACGCCCGCGAAGTCCTCGGACTTGCCCGCGCTCCCGTCGATCCCGACGGTCGACCCGGCGTCGCCGTCGTTGTCTCCCGGCGGACGAGCGTTCCTCGAGCAGGCTGCGCTCACCGACGCGCCGCGCTACGCGCTGAGCGTCACGATCGATCCCGAGACCGGGAGCGTCGACGGGCGCATGCGCGCCGAGGTGCCGCGGCCCGATGCGGGCAGCGTTCCGTTCCGGATGCTCGCCGGGCTTCCCGCGTTGAACACGGGCATCAAAGTGAAGAGCGTCACCATCGACGGCAAGGCCGCGCGCGCCGAACGCGATCAGACGCTCTTGACCATGCCGGTGCCGCGGAGCAGCGAGAAGAAGAAGGTGGTGGTCGGCATGCGGTTCTCGTACCGCGTGCCGCCGGCGGGAACGACGCACGGTCGCCCCCTCACGCAGGCAACCATCGCCCTGCTCTCCCGGGACGCCGACGTCAGCCAGTACGGCCACTGGTTCCCGATCTGGCTGCCACCCGGGGCTGACACGGATCCGGCCCTGTCCGGCTTCGGGGACATCGGCAACTTCGCCGCCGGCGCCATCACCGCCCGCGTGCGCGTGCCCACGGGGTACGACGTCGTGAGCGGCGGCGTCACCACCGATCGCCGCGAGGCGAACGGGAAGACGACCGTGACCGAGTCGGCCGTCGGAGTACGTGACATGTCCCTCGCCGTCGGTCGCGATCTGCACCGCGGCGAGACCCGCGCCGGCGACGTCACCGTTCGTGTCACCGGCCCCGCGGCCGTCGACGTCGACGGCACCGCACGTGACGCCGCCGCCGACCTCCAGGTGCTCGCCGACCAGTACGGGCCGTACCCGTGGTCGGAGATCGACGTCGTAGCCGTGTCGCTCGGCCCGGACGCCGGCGGCATGGAGTGGCCCGGCGCGGTATGGATCGACGGTCTCCAGGACGGGCCGGGCAGCGCCGCGCTGGCCCTGGACCATGAGCTCGCCCACCAGTGGTGGCATGCACTCGTCGGCAACGACTCGATCCGCGCCCCGGTCGTCGACGAGCCGCTGGCGCAGTACTCGATGTGCCTCGTCTCGGCGGCGAACCAGCAGGGCGGGGGCGCCGAGTGCGCGTCGCTCGGGGATCCCCGCCCTTCCGGCGGAGCCGTGTCGCCCGCGTCCCAGTGCGCCGACCGGCCGACGACCGCGTTCGCGTCGGCCGGTGAGTACGGCGCCCTGATCTACGACCAGGCGCCCGGCTTCTACTTCGCGCTGGCCGGCGTCGCCGGTCGCGACGCCACCGTCGCCGCGCTGCGGAGCGTGGTCGCCCGCCACGCCTTCGGGATCATCACGCCGGCCGAGCTCCGGGACGAGATCGTCGCCGCGTTCCCCGGGCAGGCCGACACGGTGCGCGCGCTGTGGGCCCGCTACATCGGGCCGCCCGGCTGCGGCTCGTAAGCCGCCCGCCAGAAAGCTACGAAGCGAGGAACGTGACGATGCGGTGGTTGACGACGTCGGGCTCCTCGAGATGGAGGAAATGCCCGGTGCCCGGCACCATGACCAGCTCGAGCCCGGCGGGGAAGTGCGGCCGCAGCTCGTCCTCGACCACGATCTCGGCGCCCATGACGCCGTCGTCGATCCCGTGGAGGTACAGGGTCGGGACCGGCGTCGGCTGCAGGTAGGCCGACTGC
>DASYQJ010000182.1:0-15984 GCA_036005605.1 Acidimicrobiia bacterium | reverse complement strand
GTCGGCCCGGCCATCACGACCCCCCACGCCGCGGCCGATTCACCGTAGCCCCCGCCCAGACAACTTGTCGTTGAGTGGCAGCCGGAACCGGCACCTACGGCATCCCGTGATGCGCGGCGACGAAAGCCTCGCGCTCCGCGGTCGTCCGCGGCCCGTACGTCTGGAGCCCGGTCGGGATCTCGAGGCGGATCCGTTCCAGCTCCTCGCGTGTGAACGGGCACGGCACCGTGACAGGGTCGACGTCGTGTAGTCGCAGGGCGTTCAAACCCAGGATCTTCCGTTTGACCTCGTCGGTCAGCGCCGGGTACCCGAAGCGTTCCTGGTATTCGGGGGTGATCTGGAACGCGCGCAGCGCCTGGATCTGATCCTGCGGCGCCCCGTAGAAGAGTGCGTCGGTGCCCCACAGCACGTTGTCGTCGCCGACGTACTTGAGCAGCTTGCCGAGTACGTGGGCGGCCTGGTCGGGCGATCCCATCAGCGACCACCACGTCGTGCCGAGCTCGGCGTAGATGTTCTGGTTCGGACCAACGCCGCTGGCGAGCATGCTTGCGATCAGGCGGTTCACGCCGATGTCGGCGGTTGCAGCGTCGTACGGTCCCTCCGGAACGCCGGCTTCGTAGCCGGAGTGGTAGGCGACGAAGCGCACGTCGGGATGGGCGCGGGCGGCGGGACCGAAGTCGACCGGCGACGCGTGCGCCGAGCTGTAGCCGAGCGTGTTGGCGAGGCCCTTGTGCGCGGTGATCGTCGGCACTCCGAGCTGGGCGGCCTGCGCGATGAATGCGTTCCCGATCTGCGCCAGCGCAGGATCGCCGTCGTCGAGCCGCCAGGCGTTGCCCGATCCGTCGTAGAGATCCGGGTAGTTGGTGAAGATCTTCCACGCCACGACGCGGTATCGCTCCGCGGTCTCCGCCATCGCGTCGAGATTCGCCGACAGGTCGCCGACGTTCGGCAACGCCTGGGCGTGGAGCAGCACCCGCTGGTCGTGGCACAACGCTTCCGCAACGCGCCGGGTCTCGTCCATGAGGTCGGTCGACATCGGGCTTCCATCGGGCGCGATCGGCAACGCCGAGAGCACGACCATGGACGTGTCGCTCTTCAGGAACACTTCTTCCATGAAGTGCGTGATCGAGAAGCACAACCGCGGGTCCTGTTCACCGCAGCCCCGTTGCGGGAACCCGGTCCAGAAGTCGCGCGCCTGGCGGGTGGCCGGGTTCACCCGGTACTCGAGAAAGTGCCCTTGGATGTCGAAGACGAATTCGTCGCCGGCGAGCGCGGCGCGGGCCGCATCCCGGTCGGTGCCCGCCGTGGTGGGGACGTCATAGGTGCCGCCCGGCTTTCCTCGACCCTTTGCTTTGGATTCCTCGCTCGCGCACGCATTGAGGATCAGCAACGTGGTCGCGGCGCCGCACACCGAGAGCAGGAACTCTCGCCGTGACACACCGGTTCGCCGGGCATTGCGATCGCACGCATTCCGGGCCCGGCGGATCGTCTCCTCGACGACGGGTGAGAGCGGCTGGGGGTCGTACTCGCCGTTCGAGCACGGCCCGAACTTGATCGGGAGGCCCTCGCCGTCGTCCACGTCACACAGACGACAGCCGCCCGGCGCGAGTTCGCTACGTCCGCGGCGGGTGCAGGTACTCGAAGTGACCGGGGTCGGGCACCAGGTAGTTGGCGCCGCTGATGAATCCCCAGCGATCCATGACCTCGATGAGTCGTGGGTCCACGGCAGATGCGAGCCCGGTCGGGTTGTTCGAGAAGTTGAGGTCGAGTGCGACGCCCCACGAGTGTCGAGAGACGCCCCCGCCCGGCGTGATGATCGAGGGAACCCAGCAGCCCTGATACCCGCTCGGGTCGACGAGTGCGGCGAGGTTCCGTTCCTCCAGCTCGCGCATCGCGCCCTCGATGGCCGGCAGCACCGCGCGGTGGCACGTGATGCGGCCGAGGATGGGCACTGCCTCGGTCACGATGTTCTCCTGGGGCCAGGCAGGATCCTCGAGCACGTCCCGCCCGGACGACGGGCGGTAGGCGAACTCGCCGAAGCGCGCCTTGATGAGCGCCTGCGGCAGCACGGCGTCGCCGTGACGCAGGTACGGCGTCTCTCCGCGGCCCCGGAATCGCACCGCGGCGTCCGGGACCAGAGCGGCGATCGACCGCTCGACCTCCGGGCGGTCGCCGCTGTACGCAACGAGCAGGAAGCGAACGGTCTCGATCCCGACGGCCGGCGCGGTGGTCATGTCGACGACAAGTTCGGCCGCGCCCACGACTTCGTCGTCCACGACGCCGGCCACCGTCACCTGTGCGCCGTTGCCGAGCTGGACCACGCCGCCCGATCCGAGACGGCGAAGCTCTGCCGACGTCGCGCCCAACAGCGCTTGTCCCGGCGGGAGTGCCCGGAGCTGAGCCTGCGCCGCGCCGTCGAAGAAGGGTGCGTAGCTCTGCGGGTCGAACGCGAGGGCGTCGATCGGGATCGTGTACCCCGGGGCCGGGCTGTCGACCGTGCGCCCGTCGGCCGCGAACGACGCGGTGAGGTTCACGAGGTCGCCGCGGGCGGCGGTGACGCGTGCCACGCCCGGGAGTGCAGCAACGCGGTCGGCGAAGTCAGCAGGCATGCCACCGGACGTCCACACGAGTAGGACGTGCTCGTCCGGCTCGGGCACGGGCACCTCTTTCACT
Organism: Acidimicrobiia bacterium; assembly: GCA_036005605.1. Classification (GTDB taxonomy): domain Bacteria; phylum Actinomycetota; class Acidimicrobiia; order IMCC26256; family JACDBD01; genus JALZAA01. The sequence goes on along the minus strand of DASYQJ010000182.1, from coordinate 13,311 downwards.
CGTCGTTCGGGTGCCGCGGGCGGAGCGCCCGACGAGTCCTGGATCGCTGCCGTCGCGATGGCGCCGACGAGGATGCCGAGGGCGGCGGCTGCTGCCAGAACGGCCGCTCGCCTCACACCGGCTCCAGATGCGCGGCGATGCGCAGCAGCTCACTCAACGACAGCGACTGGCTGCGGATGCTGAATGTCGCACCCCGCTCGACCCACTCGAGCTCGCCCCGGTCGGGGCTGTACCGGCCGATCCGCCCGCGCACGTCGACACCACGGGTGTCGATCTCGACCGGTGGCGCCAGAGCCGTCCCACGCGTCTGGACGAGCACGAACTCCCGTGCTCCCGCGCCCGTGTACGTCAGCGTGACGGCGTCGCCGTCGACCCGGACGGCGGGTTTGCCGAACCCCCCGATCCTTTCCGGCATCAGCAGGCCCGGCAGCGCGTGAGCTGCGCCGGGACCGGTCACCAACGATGCCTCGGCCCAGGTCGGCGGCGCGGGCTCACCGGCGATGCCGAGACTCGTCGCCACGCGCAAAAGATCGTCACCGCCGAGGCTGCCGCTCACGGCCGCGTCGACCCCGGCGCCGTGGATCGCGATCCGCCGGCCGCCGTCACCGGAGTACACGGTGCCGGCCGCGCCGCTGTCGATTCGCCGTACGGCGTCACCGAGATCGCCGAACAGCCGGTCACCCGTCCAATCGTGCGTCTCGCGGACTTTGATCCAGGCGCGACCGTCCGACCACGTCCGTTCTGTGACCGTCGGACCGTTGGGCGTTTGGACGAGTCCGGCGCGGTACGGCGCCATCTCGGGCGGAAGCCATCCAGGGTCCGGAACGGCGACCTGGTCGACGGGCAGTTCTCGAAAGCCGAGGGAACGCGTCACGGCGCCGGGCGGCGGTGCCGGGAACGCGTCGGCGGCGGGAGCCTGGTCGAGGCGGATGTCGTCGAGGGCGATCTCGAGGACGGGCGCGCGCGGGTTGTCGGAGTACCCGCGGTGGGCGGCCCAGCGCTCGCGCTCGGCGCTGCGAGCCGGAAAGACCTTCAGGTCGAGGGGCACGAAGCTCTCGCGGTCGAGCCAGAGCTCGACGCGGTCGCTCGGGTACAGCTCACGCCAGTTACCGGTTTGGACGAGCCCGGCGAGCAGCGGCTCGACCTGCGCCGCCGTGACCTGCACGCCGATCGCGGACCGACCTGCGACGCGCCTGCTCCCAAGGAGGGTCTGGTCGCCACCACCGGCGAGACTCCTGACCGGCACGACGAGATCGAGTGGCGCGGGCTCGGCGTCGGGGAACGGCTCACGGTCGACGCTGGCGAGCACTCGCGGGGCGGCCGGCGTGCATGACGGTTGCGATTCGCGTGGGCAGGCCGCCGGACCGCTGCGCCAATCGGTCCCCTGGCTCACGACGGTGGCGACGTTGTTCGGCTTCCATGCGGTCGATGGATATTTCGTGTCGTCGACGAGGTCGATCGCGATCGATTCCGGCGCGCGGTAGTCGATGTGTCCCGCATAGCTGCGGACGGGCACGTCGGGATGCCAGCCGCGCTCGGTGACGCGCAGCTGCGCGACGAGTGCATCGACCCGCCGTTGGGCGGAGAGCACGGGGCCCGAGAGGTTGGCGGCGGCGACGTCGGGACCGCCGGTCGTCCGCAGACCGATGAACGCGGCGCCGGCGACAATTCCGGCGACCACGGCGGCGGCAGGAGCTAGCCATCGCCATCGCGCCCGCGGCATAGGTCGTGCGACCGTTGCCTGTACTCGGGGCTCGACGTCGGGCACGTGGCTGAGCACCTCGAAGCGGAGGTGCTGGCGGACGCGCAGCGACGTGTCCCGGAACGCGCGGCAGGCCGAACAACTCGCGATGTGGGCTTCGAGCGCGGTGGCTTCCCGATCGTCGACTTCGCCGTCGAGCTCGTGCGACAGGCGCTCGGCCGCCTGATCACATCGCACCGGCTTCTCCCTTCTCGGTGAGCTCGCGCGCGAGTTGCTTGCGGGCATCGAAGACGCGCCGCTTCGCAGTGCCTTCGGGAATGCCGAGGGCCTCGGCCGTCTCGCGGTACGTGAACCCGAACAGCTCGACCAGCAACAACGTCTCCCGCAGCGTCGGTGTCAGCGTCGCGACCGCTTCTTCGACCTCGACGCGCAATGACGGGTCGCGGGATGGCGGTGGTGTCGTGGCAAGCGCGTCGACCAGGCGTGCGCGCCGGCGTTGCGAGCGCAGCTCGTCGGTACCAGCGTTGCGAGCGACGTTGAAGACCCACGTCGAGAACTTCGACCGGAACTGGAACGTGTGGAGCTTCCGATAGATGCGGATGAACGTCTCCTGCGTGAGGTCCTCGGCCAGGGCGTCGTCGTTCAGCAGGTGGCGGAGGAACCGCCACACGTGCGCCTGGTACGCACGGACGATCTCGCCGAACGCCGCTTGGTCGTGATCAGCGGCGGCCCTGATCACCCGCGGGTCCGGCTCCTGCACGCGCACCCCCCGAGGCGCCTCGGCCGCCATCCTGCCAGGAGACGATCGCCGCCGCCCGAGGGTTCGGTCCGACTTACCGCACGGCCGACTCGCGCTCAGTTACCAACAGAGCGCGGACAGGAGCCAGCTCACGGATCCGCGCCCACCAGGGCTCGGGCCGACCACAGGACGAACCGGGCGTTCGCTCACGGGATTCGCGATCGCCGGTTCATCTGGTGGCCGCGTCCGCTGGATCGGACCATCGGGATCACGTCCGACGAAGATCACGCCGCCGATCAGGTCGCTGAGCCCTTTGGTGCACGTCGAGTTGCAATAGATCACTCCGTAGCGACCGGCTGGCAAGCCGCCCGGCAGCCGGAACTGGATGCCGACGCGGTACGCGAGGTACCCCGGTCGACCCGTGTTCTCCACGGCGAGCTCGCCGAGCCGAAGATCGCTCGCTTGCGGTGTGAACGGGGCCATCGCCAACTGGTTCGGGACCGTGAGCGGTACATCCAGTCGTCGGAGGTATGCGAAGAACGGCCCGTCCTCGACCGAGCCGAGCGACCCACCAGGGCCGACGTAGCCGACGAGGGTGGCGGTGTCGCCGGGCTCGTACCGGTCGCCCACCGGGCTAAGCCAGCTGCCTCCTGCCGCCGCGGGTTCGGCAACCACGACAACCGAGACGAGAGCCAGCGTGAACACGGCCCCCGCCAGAGCGAATCGTTTGCGCATACGAGATGTGACGCTCGAGCGGGCTCGAAGGTTCGATGTCGCTCGGCAAGAATGGGTCTCCGATGCTACGAAAACGTCTCCAGCACGACGGCGACATCATCGGGTGACGGCATCGAAGCGATCGAGGAGCTGACGCGCCAGGCGGCGTCGCGAAAGGACACGTCCTCGAGGACGCGGGCGACTCCGTCGCGCACAGCGCCTGCGCCTCCTTCGCCCGGCATCAGCGAGATTCCTACTCCGGATGACGCGACGGCAGCGGCATTCAAGAACTGGTCCGCGCCCTGGGGCAGGCAGACCTGCGGAAGCCCCAGCGTCAGCGCCGCGAGCACCGTGCCTGACCCGGCGTGCGACACGACCACGTCGCAGTGGGGCAACACGAGACTCTGAGGCACGTATCGCTCGACCCGCACGTGGTCTGGTTGCATCCCTAGCGCGTCCGGATCTGCTTGCGGGCCAACCGTCACGAGGGTGCGGACGTCGAGCTCGCCGAGCGCGGTGAGGACGACCTTGAGCGGCTCGGGGTTGTTGAACACCGTGCCCATGGTCACGTACACGAGCGGCGCGTCGGATCGAGCGGCGGGCAGCGGCAGAGGCGACGAAGTCTCGAGCTGGCCGTCGTCGACGACGGGACGCAAGAGCTGGCGGCGAGGGACGTGGGCGGCGGCCTCGGGCTGGAGGCCCGGCGGGTAGATGTCGAGATACAGGTGGTCGTAGGCGCCCCCATACGAGCGGGGCTCGAGTCCCCGCGACCGCCACAGCGGCGCGACCTCCTCCCCGGCGGCGGCCGTTCGCCGCTCGGGGAGCAACGGGCCGAAACCTTTCGTGATGCTCGGCACGCCGAGCTCGGCCGCCATGATGTGCCCGGCGAACTCGGCGGCGTCGGCGACGACGAGGTCCGGCTGCCACTCGAGCGCAACGGGGGCGAGGCCGGCGAGCATGTGCGGCGCCGCGATCGCGCCGAACAATTTCCCGAACATGACGTCGCCCACCTCGAGCGGGGGGAGAGCATCGAGCTCCGGGTAGCGGCGTCGGACGTCCACGACGCTCGTCAGGCCGGCAGGAGCAATCGCCACCGTCGGGATCCCCGTCCGCTCAATGTGGCCGATCCCGTCGACCGGAACCGCCCACAACACGTCGTGTCCACGAGCGACCGTCGCCCGCGCCAGCGGCACCATCGGGTGGATGTGGCCGAGCCCTGCCGGGGCCGTGAACAACACCCTCCTGCCCATGCGATGAAGAGTTTGCCACGCGCTTCAGGCGTCGCGGCCAGTTCCCGGCGCCACGGGCACTACCTCGCGAATCCTCATCTGACCTTCCTGTCTCATGTCTCCGGTGCGCTCTCGCGTCCGTACCGCTGAGCTCCCGCCCGTGCGAACATGGCTTCGCGATTACGCAGCGAGCAGAGTCGGCAGTCGAATGGCCCCGTCCGAAGAGGTGAGCGAGAGCCGTCCGACGAGTCGGACAGGTCAATGGCCGCTGATCGGCCGTGATCGCGAGCTCGAGCAGATCGCCACAGCGCTCCGCGCCGGCGCAGCGGGTGGTGTAGTGCTCACCGGCCCCCTGGGTGTCGGCAAGTCCCGCCTCGGCCGTGAGGCGCTGCGTCTCGCGAGCGAAGGTGGTCTTCCCACGGCGCGTGCCATCGCGACGCAGACCGCGCGGTCGATCCCGCTCGGCACGCTCGCACCGCTGCTCCCCGTCGCTCGAGCCCGTCCGCCGCGGCCGGCGGACCTCGTCCAGCAGGCGGTTGACGGGCTCACCGGACGCGCCGGCCGAGGTCGTCTGGTGCTGCTCGTGGACGACGCCCATCTTCTCGACGACGCCTCGGCGACGGTCCTCGTCCACCTGGCCAGCGCGGGCGACGCATGCGTGGTCGTCACGCTTCGTGCCGGAGAGCCGGCGCCGGACGCGGTCACGACGCTTTGGCGCGAGGGCATAGCCGAACGCGTCGACGTCGCGGCGTTGGGGCGCAGCGACACCGGTCGACTGCTTGCAGCCGCGCTCGGTGGTCCTGTCGATGGCGCCACGGTGCGCGATCTGTTCGACGCGAGTCGTGGCAATCCTCTGTTCCTGCGAGAGCTTGTGCTCGGCGGACTCGATGCCGGCTTGCTTCGCGACGACTCCGGGATCTGGCGGCTCGTCGAACGGTTGGCGGTACCTCCGCTCCTCGCCGAGCTCGTCGAGGCCCGACTCGCGGACGTGTCGCCTGACCAGCGGGCAGTGCTCGAGATCGTGGCGATCGCTGATCCAATTCGGCTCGAGGTGCTCACCGAGCTCACCAGCTACGCGGCGATCGACGGCGCGGAGCGGCGGGGTTTGCTGACGGTCGCGAGGGACGCGAGCCGGCGCGAGGTACGGCTCGCGCACCCGCTGCACGGTGAGGTTCTGCGCATGAGCATGACCGCGCTTCGCTCAATGACGATCAACCGCCTCCTCGCTGACGCGATGGAGCAAGCGACACGGCGCGACGACGTGCTGCGCGTGGCGGTGTGGCGTCTCGAGGGGGGTGGGGAGGCGCGACCCGAACTCATGCTCGAGGCGGCGCGCCGTGCATACTTCGCGCACGACAGCACGCTCGCGGAGCGGCTGGCGCGGGCCGCGAGCGCCGCGGGTGCTGGCGTCAATGCCGACGTGCTCCTCGGCGAGATCCTGGGCGAGCTCGGTCGTCATGCCGAGGCCGAAGCACTTCTTGCCGACGCCGCCTCGAGAGCCCGCAGCGACCGTGATCACGCCTTGATCGCCATGAAGCGCTCCGAAACGCTCTACTGGGGCCTCGCGCGGGAGGACGATGCGCGCACGCTCCTCCTCGCAACCGAGAGTGCCATCGGAGATCGGGCGTGGCGGGAGGAGCTCGCCGGTGTGCGGGCGAGCTACGAGCTGTTCGCCGGCCGCCCTCTCGTTGCACTCGACGCCGTCGACTCGGTGCTGGCTCGATCGGCCGGTCGTCCCTTCGTCGAAGGCGTGATCGTGGCCGCACCTGCGCTCGCGATCGTCGGGCGCACCGACGAGGCAATCGCTCTTGCCGACCGCGCCCTCGCGGCCCACCTCGAGCTGGGCGAGCAGCAGGTGCTCTCGAATCCCGGCATTCACCTGGTAGCGCGCGTGCTCGCGCTCGGTGAAGCAGGCCGCTTGTCCGAGGGGGCGGTAACGGCACAAGCGGGCTGCGACGCCGCCCTGGACGCGCGATCAGCGACGGGCCGCGCGTGGTTCTCCCTGATGCGCGGCCGGATCGGACTGCTCGAGGGCAAGCTGCAGACGGCTCGTGAGCGCTTCCTCGAGGCAGCGGCGCTCTTCGACGAGATCGGACAACCCGGCCCCCGCCGGTGGTGCCTTGCGGGTCTTGTCCTGACGGCGGTCCAAGGTGGAGAGCTCGAGGCTGCAACCGAGCCGATGGCCGCGCTCGACGCGAGCTCCCCCACGCCGATGCTCATGATGGAGCCCGACGTCGACCGGGCCCGGGCGTGGCACCACCTCGCGCTCGGCAATGCGGCCGCGGCCCGGACGACCTTCGAGTCCGCAGCCGCCCGCGCGCGCACGGCCGGCGCCTTCGCGTTGGAGTCAGGCGCGTTGCACGATCTCGCCCGTGCGGGCGCGCCCGACGCCGCCGCCCCGCGGCTCGCCGAGCTGGCGGACGCCGTCGACGGCGAGCTCGCCCCGGCCCGGGCAGCGCACGCAGCTGCACTCGCTCGTGACGACCCCGACGCGCTCGACCAAGGCGCCGAGACGTTCGCGGCGCTGGGCGCGATGCTCCTCGGCGCCGAGTCCGCGGCTGCAGCCGCCGCGGCGCACCGGCGGGTGGCGGCGAGCCGAAACGCCCAGCGCTCGGCCCGGCGTGCGGCCGCCCTCGTGGAGCTGTGCGAGCGCGTCGGTACGCCGGCCCTGGCGCTCGCGGGGCCCGTCGGCGCCCTGACACGTCGTGAGCGCGAGGTCGCGACGCTCGCGGCCGCGCGCCTCTCGAGCCGCGAGATCGCCGAACAAATGGTCGTCTCGGTGCGCACCGTCGAGAGCCATCTCCAGCGCGCCTACGAGAAGCTCGGCGTGCAGCGGCGATCCCAGCTCGCGGGCGCGCTCGCCGCGGAGGACCTGGAGACTCCGTAGCAATTACGGACGACAGGCAGTCCGGCTCGTGGTCGCCTCATGGTGTGAACGACGTCGAGCAGGTCATCGCCCGCGCCACGACCGATGCTGCGTTCCGGCGGCGTCTCGTCGACGACCCTCGAGCTGCGCTCGCGGGCTACACCCTGAGCACGAGTGGCCTCCGGCGCGTCGCCGACGCGCTGGCCGATGGACCGGCGGGTCACGCCGGGTCGTCCGTGCGGACACTGCTCACGAGGTCCTCCGAGGGCACAGACGAGGTGCAGTCACATGACCCGGGCGGCCTACGAAATGCGTAGTGATTACTGAGGACGGCCGCCGCGCTGCTGGTTACGTTGCGCTCAGTGCCCAATGTGGGGGGACGCGCCATGTTTCAGGGAGCCATGGTCCGAAGGTCGGTACTGGCGGCAACTACGGCAGGTGCGCTTGCCATTACCTGGTTGCTGCCGGCCGCGGCGTCAGCGGCGCCGAATCCGCCGCCGCTGCCCGTTCCGCCCAACTCTCCGCCCCCCTTCGCCGTTCCGCACCCCGTCGCGTTCGGCTACACGGGCGCCAGTCAGACCTGGACGGTTCCGGCCGGGGTCGTGTTCATCAAGATTGACGCGTACGGCGCTCAAGGTGGGAGAGGCGGCAAGGGTTGCTCGCCGGCCGGAATCGCCGGCGGTTCTGGCGCCCACGCAACCGCGTCCTTCCACGTGACGCCGGGCCAGACGTTCGCAGTCGTGGTGGGCGGCGAAGGCGGCCCGGGGGCGGACTTCCTGGGCTCGGGCATCGGCGGCACCGGCGGGTTCAACGGCGGGGCGAACGGCGGCGACGAGCCGAAGTCCGGTTTCATCGTGGGATCGACCGGCGGGGGTGGCGGCGGCGGGTCGGACGTCCGTCCTGCGCTGAACTCCTTCCTGCGCATGATCGTGGCCGGTGGCGGTGGTGGTGGCGGCGGCGACTCCGCGGAGGGCAAGCCAGGCACCAGCCCGCCGGAGTGCGTGAGCGGCGGCGCGGGTGCCGGCGGCGTCGGTGGGGGCGTCCAGGGCGGGCCGGGAGGGGATGGGAAGGCCACCTCTACAAACGGGACGGGCGGCCTCGGCGGCACGCAGATCGCGGGCGGAGCCGGCGGCGGCGGAGGTACCAGCCCCAACGGTGACGGTACCGACGGCACCTTCAGCTTCGGTGGCGCCGGCGGCGTTTACCACGATTCCGTCTTCCAAACTGGGTTCTCGGGCGGTGGAGGCGGGGGTGGGCGCTACGGCGGCGGCGGAGGCGGAGGCGGATTCTCCGGCGCCGGCGGCGGCGGCGGCTCCAGCTACGGCCGCGGGGCCTCCTTCGAAGACGGGGGGCACGTCGGCAACGGCTCCGTCGTCATCACCTACTGGGCGCCGTCCTAGTCAGTTGCACTCGAGGCCGAACGTCACGCGCTGGATCGACGGTTCCGGTGCCGCGGCGGAGCGTCAGACGTTGTCGCCGCGGAAGATGTTGCTGACCGAGGTGTCCGCGAAGACGGCGTCGAGCGCTTTGGCCACGATCGGGGCGATCGAGAGCACCGTCAGGTTGTCGAACTGCTTCTCGCCCGGGATCGGCAGCGTGTTCGTGAGCACGACCTCGCGGATCGGGGCGTTCGCGAGGCGCTCGACTGCCGGGCCCGACAACACACCGTGGCTGGAGGCGACGTAGACGTCCGTCGCCCCGCGGTTGGTCAGCAGTTCGGCCGCGCTCGTGATCGTGCCGGCCGTGTCGATCATGTCGTCGACGAGCACGCACGTACGGTCCTTGACGAGCCCGACGACCTCCTGGGCGCGGGCGACGTTGTGCGTGCCCTTGGGGCGTCGCTTGTCGATGTAAGCCATCTCCGGGTCGATGTCGTGGTCCCGGAGGTAGCTGGCGAACCGGGCCATCAGCTTGCCGCCGCCGGCGTCCGGCGTGACCACCGTGACGGCGCCATCGAGCCGTTGGGCGAGGTGCTCGGCGAGCAGCGGCACCGCAGTGAGGTGGTCGACGGGGAAGTCGAAGAAGCCCTGGGCCTGGCCGGTGTGCAAGTCGACCGTCACGACACGGTCGGCGCCGGCGACGGTGATGCAGTCGGCGAGCAGCCGGGCGCTGATCGGCTCGCGACCTTCGGCCTTCCGGTCCTGGCGGGCGTACCCGTAGAACGGACATACGGCGGTGATGCGCTTGGCCGACGCCCGCTTGGCGGCGTCGAGCATGAGCAGCTGTTCCATGATCCGCTCGTTGATCGGCTCGCAGTGGCTCTGGATGATGAAGACGTCGGCGCCGCGGATGCTCTCGCTGAAGCGGCAGTAGAGCTCTCCGTTCGCGAACGTCGACAGCACGATCTCGCCCAGCGGGACCCCGAGGTGCTCGGCGATCTCCTTGCTGAGCTGCTCGTTGCCCCGCCCGGCGAAGAGCATGAGGTTCTTCTTCGTCACCAGCTCCATCGCGCCCATGCTCCCCCGTCGTCCCCGCTAGTCCCTGTCAGCTTCGCGCCGATCGAGCCAGCCTTCGTCGATTTCCGCCGGCACACCCTTCGCCATCGCGCGCGGAGGCACGTCGCGGTTCACCACGGCGCCGGCGCCGGTGTACGCCTCGTCGCCCACCTCGACCGGCGCGACGAGGACGGTGTTGGACGAGATCCGGGCACCCTTCCCGACCTTCGTACGGTGCTTCTCCCGCCCGTCGTAATTGGCGGTGATCGTCCCCGCACCGATGTTGGCGCCGTCGCCGATCTCGGCGTCGCCGATGTACGCGAGGTGCGGGACCTTGGCACCCTCGCCGATGTCGGAGTTCTTGATCTCGACGAACGTCCCCACGTGGGCCCGGGCGGCGAGGCGCGTCCCGGGACGGAGGAGCACGAACGGCCCCACGGTGGCGTCGTCGCCGATCTCCACCTCGTGGGCGACGGTCTGGCGCACGATTGCGCCCTCGCCGACGATCGTGTCGGTGAGCTGCGCGTCGGGGCCGATGACCGAGCGGGCGCCGACCACCGTGCGGCCCTGGAGCATGGTCCCCGGGAGAAGATGGACGTCCGGCTCGAGCTCGACGGTGGCGTCGATGTAGGTCCGGTCGGGGTCAGTCATCGAGACGCCGTCGCGCATCCAGCGCTGGTTGATGCGCCGGCGTAGCGCCGCCTCGACTTCAGCGAGCTGAGCACGGTCGTTCACACCGGCGGTCTCGTCGGGATCTTCGGCGACGACCCCGATGACGGTGTGCCCGGTCTCCTTCAGGACGCTGACCGTGTCGGTCAGGTAGTACTCGCCCTGCGCGTTCTCCGGGCTCAGGCGCCGGAGCGCGGGCGCGAGCAGTCCCCGCCGGAAGCAGTAGATCGACGTGTTGATCTCGTTGATCTCGAGCTCTTCGGGCGTCGCGTCGGCGTGCTCGACGATGTGGTCGACGCCGCCGTTCTGGTCGCGCACGACGCGGCCGTAGCCGGTGGCCGGCTCGAGGATGGTGGTGAGAACGGTGGCCGCGGCGCCAGCTTCGCGGTGGGCGCGGGCGAGCGCCGCCAGCGTCTCGGCGCGGAGCAGCGGCGTGTCGCCGGGCACGACGAGCAAATCGTCCTCGGCGTCGAGGTCGAAGACACCGGCCGTGAGCGCGACGCTGGCCGCGTCGCCCGTGCCACGCTGGACGCGCTGCTCGACGAACTCGACCGGGAGCTCCGTCGCGAGCTGCTCTTGCAGTGTCTTCGTCACTCGCTCGGCTCCGTGGCCCACGACGACCACGATCCGTTCGAGCGGGAGCGCGACAAGAGCGTCGATGACGTGCAGGAGCATCGGCCGCCCGCAGAGCGGGTGCAGGACCTTGGGCGTCTCGGAGCGCATGCGGGTGCCTTCGCCCGCGGCGAGGACGACTCCCGACAGTGGCCGGTACTGGCTCATGCGCTCACCTCCCGCCGTGCTCGCGATGCGGCGTACGGCTGAGGTCCTCGGGCTCGGGGGCGAGGCATCGAACCTCGACCTGGGACTCCAAAGGACCCCGTGCTGCCGTTACACCACCCCCGATCGACCCTTTGACGATACCGCCGCGGGTGTGCGATCGCGGGCCACACAATGTGACAGGTGTGATCAACGCCGATAGCTTCACAAAACGACATGGGCTCACTCATCAAGAAGCGCCGCAAGCGCATGCGCAAGAAGAAGCACAAGAAGCTGCTGAAGAAGACGCGCTGGCAGCGACGTCAGCAGGGCCGCTAGCGCTCGCTGAGCCCGGAGCATTTCGTACCCCGTTCGGCCGCCCAGTGGGGCGGCCGAATCGCGCCGGTGTTACACCTCCAGGCGCACGGCCTTCGAGACGGTGGCCGCGGCGACGACGGGAACCCCGACCGCGGCCGACAGCTCCTGCGCCCGATCGGGCAGGCCGACCGGGCCGTCGGCGAGCACCACGTAGGTGGGCCCGCTCCCGGCCATGAGGGCGTCGCGGCCGAGGGCGTCCTCGATCCGCTCGCGCAGTGGTCGCAGGCGCGCCTCGACGTGCTCGGCGGCGGGCTCGAGGTCGTTCACGAGCTCGGGGAGCAGGGCGTCGAGGGGAGGCGGGGACGCCACCGAACGGCTCGAGCGCGGCCCACCCAGCGAATCCCACGCCCGGTAGACGTCGACCGTCGCCACGGGAAACGGCGGCATCGCGACCAGCATCGGGATACCCGGCCGCAGCGCCACCGGCTCGAGCTTCTCACCGCGTCCACGCATCCACGACGCGCCGCCGCCGAGAAAGAACGGCACGTCCGAGCCGAGCTTGGCGGCGAGCTCGAACAGGTCGGGCTCGGAGACGTCGACCTCGAGCAGCCGGTGCACGGCGAGCATCGCGGCGGCGGCGTCGGCCGATCCGCCGCCGAGCCCGCGCGCGGTCGGGATGCGTTTGCGCAACGACAACTGCACTCCGTGCCCGGCGCGCCCGGCTCGGATGAGGAGGCTCTCCGCCGCCTGCATCGCGAGGTTCTGATGTCCGGTGGGCACGGTCTGGTCGCCGTCGACCACCTCGAACGTGACTCCCGGCGGGTCCGGCACTGCGACCGCTTCGAGCGTGTCGTGGGGCTGGCCGATCGGCACGGTGAGCGCCTCGAGCTCGTGGAAGCCGTCCTCGCGCCGCGGTCCGAGCACGCGCAACGACAGCGTGAGCTTCGCGAACGCGGTGGCGCGCACCCTGCCGAGGTGCGCGGTGCTCACGACGGGGCCTCGGCGCGTGCGAGCGCGGCCCACTCATCGAGGCCGAGCGACTCGGCGCGCGCCCGCGGGTCGATGCCGGCATCGCTGAGCGCGCGCTCCGCGTGTTCGCCGAGCACCGGACGCAGCGTGCGCCGCAGCATCTTGCGTCGATGCGCGAACCCGGCCCGCACGAGCTGGAACAGCCGCTCGCGCGAAGGCACGTCAACCGGCGGCGTGTCGCGGCGGACGAGCTCGACGAGCGCCGAGTCGACTTTGGGAACGGGAACGAACACTGCGCGGGGGACCATACCGACGATCTTCGCCTCGGCGTAGTAGGCCACCTTCACGGACGGCGCGCCGTAGGCCGCGGAGCCGGGCGCGGCGACGAGGCGCTCGGCGACCTCCCGCTGCACCATCACGAGCCCGGAAGTCACCGCCGGCACCTCCTCGAGCAGCCGGATGACGACCGGCGTCGCCACGTTGTACGGGAGGTTCGAGACGCAGCTCCATGGTCCGGCGCCCAACAAGGCGTCGAAGTCGACGGTGAGCGCGTCGCCGGCGACGACGCGCAGGTCCCCCTCGTCCGCGACCTCGCTCTCGAGGATGGTGACCAGCTTGGGATCGATCTCGAGCGCGAGCACCGCGCACCCGCGCTCGCGCAACGCGAGCGTGAGGGACCCCAGCCCGGCCCCGATCTCCAACACCCGGTCGCCGGCGTCGACTCCGGCGAGGCGCACGATGCGGCGGGCGGTGTTGGGATCGGCGACGAAGTGCTGCCCGCGCCGGCGTGAGGGTCGGAGCCCGTGCTCCGCCAACAACGCCCGCACGGTTGCCGGCGTCAGCAGAGCCATCGACGTGACGGTAGCTGGCGTCTCAGGAGGCCGAGCTCGAGAACACGGCGGCCGCGTTGGCGG
>DASYQJ010000181.1:0-3446 GCA_036005605.1 Acidimicrobiia bacterium | reverse complement strand
GCGTCACGGAACTGCTCGTAGGTGACGGGACGACCCGCGACCTCGGCGGCGGTGCAGACGTACTCGCGCATGTCCTTGACGAGCTTGTCCTTGAACTTGTCGTCCGGCACGCGCACGACCCGCAGATAGAGATCGAGGTCGGGTCGCTCGATGTTCAGGAACCCGCCCACGCTGATGACGCGCCCGAAGTCGCCCGCCGAGATGCCGCCGAGCTTGCGGCCGTGCCAGCGCAGGTCGGCCGAGCCTTCGAAGCGCACCTCGCCGAGGCCGAGACGGTCGAGGGCGTCGAGCACGATGGGCTGGAACCGGGCGATCTCGGCGTCGAGATCGTCGTGGTCGCCCGGCTTGGGGAACATCACGCCCCACATCACCGCGCACCCGCGGTCGTAGAAAGCCGTGCCGCCCCCGGCGAACGGGCGGCGGATGACCTCGATGCCGAGCCGCTCGCAGGCCGCCAGGTCCAGGGTGCTGTCGACGTCGTCGAACCATCCGACGTTCAGGTGCGTGGCGCCCCACACGCTGGTCTGGAGGATGGGCTGGGCGGCGTCGGTGGCGGATCGGGCGAGCACCGCCATCTGCGCGTTGTTCTCGAACGCGTCGACGGCCCCGCAATCGACGGAGCGCCAGGTCTCTGACAAGGCCGTCAGCCTAACGGCCGGGTACTCAGCGGTCCTCGTCGATCTTCCCGCGTGAGTCGCGCGCGGCGGCACCGAAGACGCCTTTGCTCATGGTCGAGTCCTCGGCGGCGACGCGTGTCTCGAAGACCTCGGCGCGGGCGCGCTGGGCGTCGGTGTCCTCGGGCGCGGCGGCCGCCGCCCACTCGGCCAGGTGCCCGGCGAGTCGGAGGTCGCCCGCGGCCGCGAGCTCACGCGCCCGGGCCGCCAGCTTCGCCGGCCCGCCCGCGAGTGCAGCGACCTCGGCTGCCACCGCCGCGTCCGGCGCCGGTTTGAGGTGCGCCGGGTTCCCGTCGTGCCAGCCGCCGTAGTACCGCCAGACATTGCGGACCACGAACTCGGGCTCGTCGTAGATCGGCCGCAGGTACGGCTTGTCGAGCAGCGACTGCGGTGCGCGGACGGTGTGGATGATCTCGTCGAGCCGGGCGCCGGCGTTCATCATCCGGAGCGTGTCGTCGTGCAGGATCTCGAGGAGTTCAGCCGTGTTCTCCAGCGACTCGCGCACCCGGTCGACGCCCAGGATCGGCAGGCCGTGACCGGGGAGCAGCGTCTCCGCGCCGAGGTCCGCCATCGTCCGCAACGCCACGGCCCAGTCCTTCGCGTACCGCTGCACCTTCTGCGGGTTCCCGCAGTTGGGCGAGGCCCAGATGAACAGATCTCCCGTGCAGAGGATCCGTGTCTCGGGGAGCCAGACCCAGGTGTGGTCGTCCGTCTCGCCGCGCGCGTGCCGCAGCTCGAAGCGGATACCGCCGACGTCGAGTGTCAGGGCGTCGCGGTACGTCTCGTCGGGGTACCGGTAGTCCGTCGGCCATTCGAGCCGGTCGATGCCGAACTGCCGGCGGTTGATGTCGGTGTTGTACCCCGCGGTCGCGATGTAGCGGTCGAAGCGGGGCGGGACGGCTTCGTGCGCCACGACTCGCGGCGGGGGAGCGCCGCCCTCACGGGCGTCGGCCTCGTACCGCTCCACGCCGAAGACGTGATCGATGTGCCCGTGCGTGAACACGGCCGTGTGCAATGGGTTCGCGCGCCACTCGTGCAGCACGTCGTGCACCCGTCCGGCCAGGAACGGGCTGCTCGTGTCGACGAGCACCATCCCCTCTGGAGTCGAGAAGGCGGCGACGTTCGAGAACGCGGCCACGAACGCGGTGTCGCCGCCAAGGTCGGCCAGGGCGCCACCCATGCCGAACAGGTGGCGCTGGTCCATCTCGGCGTCGCCACGCCACAGCCGGTCCGCGATGTCGAGCAGGTCGGTCGCCATTGCCGCAGTCTCGCAAGGCGAGAGCTCGAATGCTTGCCCGCCGGAATCGGAACATGTTTCACTTTGGCGGTGACGACGCCCGCCACGAGTGACACCCCTGCTCCCGACACGGCGCTGGCCCGGAGCCAGGCCGCCCGGCGCCGGCGGGTCCTCGACGCCGCGCTGCGCCTCGCCGAGCGGGGCGGTTTCGACGCCGTGCAGATGCGTGACGTGGCCACTGAGGCGAACGTCGCCCTCGGCACCGTGTACCGCTACTTCACCTCGAAGGAGCGTCTCCTGCTCGAGGCGATGGTCGAGGAGATCGAAGCGCTGGCCGCGCGGCTCGAGTCACGACCACCGGTGGGCGCCACGCCCGCCGACCGGGTCGTCGACGTGCTGTCCCGAGGGACGGCGTCGCTGCAGCGCCACCCCGAGGTGACGGCTGCGATGATCCGCGCCTTCGGGGCCGCCGACGAGGCCGATGTCGTGCGGCGCGTCGGCGACATCATGACGGGCATCATCACCGGCGTCATGCACGGGGGGCCGCCGACCCCGCGTGACCTCGCCGTCGCGCGCACGCTCCAACAGGTCTGGTTGTCGTCGCTGATCGGCTGGGTCGGCGGCGTTGACGAGCCGCCGCGCGTGGTCGCCGACCTCGAGACCGCGACGCACCTGCTCCTCGGCGACGCCGCGATCGACGGCGCGCAGCCGGTGAGTTAGCGGGTGTAGGACGGCGACGTCGGAGTGAGCGTCGTCGTGGCGGGCGTCGTCGTGGCGGGCGCGTTCTTGTTCGCCTTGACCGTCGCGTCTTGATAGAAGCCGGTCATACGCACGTCGGGCTTCGCGTAGACGGAGAGCGCGCGCGGCCCGAGGCGCCTGGCATCGCGGAGCAGGCGGGCGAGGCTGACGTCGTCCCACCGCACCTTGCGCGACGCCGCCTTGGTCAGGTCCACCTTGGTGATGGGCGGTGGCTCGGGTCGCGCATCAGCGGCCGGCAGCGGTTCCTGGCAGACGTCGAAAGAGGTCAACCCGCCCCAGCGCTCGAACGCGGTGGGGATGAAGGCACGCAGCGTCTTCACGGTCCCGCGTGCGTAGTCCTCCGGTGTGTAGTCCCCGGTCGGCTCGACGTAGACCGCCAGGTGGGTCCCGGTGGCGGACGGCTTGCCCGTCTTGAGATCGACGAGTGCGCCGCGGGTGAGCCGAACGCCGAGTTGCTTCAGCGCTGGCGCGAAGACGCGTTCGATCGTGGCCTTGTCGTTGGGCGGGAGGGCCTTCGCCGAGTCCCCGCCGTCGGATCCGGACGAGCAGCCGACCGCGGCCGTGCATGCCAGCGCGCCGACGGCAGCGATCCCGAAAAGTCGTCGCGTGCGCCTGGTGAGCGTCAATTCACGATGTCGACCGGTGTGCCGAGCGGCAGCACCTTCGAGAGCTTCGTGATCTCGTCGTTGTCCATGCGGATGCAGCCGTGGGTCACGCTCTTGCCCAACACCGACGCGTCGTTGTTGCCGTGGACACCGACCTCGGCGTCGCCTCCG
>DASYQJ010000180.1:0-6040 GCA_036005605.1 Acidimicrobiia bacterium | reverse complement strand
AGTCAATTCCCCACTTCCCCCTTTTCTTTCCTGGCCCAAATGGTCGACGAACGCGGCGGTCCCATCTGCCTCTTGCCCGCCGAGTACGCCGGGGCGAGGGGCAGCGCCGGGTCCATCGGCGCCGGCGAGTTCGAGAACTCGGGCCCACAGCCGAAGGCCGGGGGCCGAGTGATCGCCTGTCCGAGTCCGCCGTCGATGGTCCGGCGCTGCCCCGTACACACGCGCGGCGTTGACACCGTGAGTAGATTCCACCCGTGGCCCGCCTGCGTCGTGATGCGTTCATCGACCATTTGGCCGAGGTTCCCCTGTTCTCGGCTCTCTCCAAGAAGGACCTCCAGCTGGTCGCCCGCCGTGCGGAGGACGTGAAGGTCGACGCGGGCAAGGTGCTCGTCAGCGAGGGCAGCGCAGGGACCGAGTTCTTCGTGATCGTCGACGGGAAGGCCCGGGTGACGATGCGAGGCCGGAAGGTGGCCGAGCTCGGTCCGGGCAAGTTCTTCGGCGACCTGGCGCTGCTCGACCGCGCGCCTCGCAACGCCACCGTCGTCGCCGAGACGCCCATGGAGCTGCTGGTGCTCGGCCAGCGCGAGTTCGCGGCCCTCATCGACGAGGCGCCGGGGTTCGCCCACAAGTTGCTCGCCGGCCTCGCCCGCCGGCTCCGCGAAGCCGACGCCAAGAGCATCCAGTAGCAGCTAGGCCGGGCTCAGGCGGTCCAGCGCGAGCTTCGCGGCGTCCTCTTCCTTCTGCTGGATCTGCTGCTGCGTGACGGGCTTCGGATACCGGTAGTTGTGAAGCTCCACGACCATGGCGTTTTCGCCCGAGAGGACAGCCAGGTCAAGATCTCGGACGTAGGCGTCGTCGCCGAGCCCGGGAACCGGTTGGGTCTCCGAAGGCTTCGCGGCCTTCTCCTTTTGATAGGCGTCGATGCCGACTTGCCCGGTTGCCACGGTGATCTCGAGCCCCAACGGTTGTCCCTTAAGGCCACCCGTGCCTTTCTTCTTGGCGTTCCAAGTGCAGGAGTCGGCCTGCGCATTCGAGATGCGCTTGCTACTCCCGACGGGCGTCCCCAGGATCTTTCCGACCTCGCGGGCGGTCAGCAGCTTGCACGAGCCCTTTGGCGCTGCGGTCCGCGCCGATGCGGGCACGGCGGCGAGTGCCAGTCCGGCCGCCAACGCGGCGGGCACCACGACCCGGTTCCAGCACCTCATGCGCCGAGCAGCGTAGTTGGCGGGCTCCACTACTAGATTCCGGCTCGTGCGGCGGATCCCGCTCCCCCGACCCCACCAGCTCGTCCTGAGCCTCGGCGTGCTCGCCTCGCTCGGGGCGCTGGCGTCGGGCATCGTCCCCCGCCTCACCGGTTGGGAGGACGACTCGCGGATCAGCCGGCACGTCTTCGACAACGTGCCCGACCCGCTCTACTGGGCGTTCTACGCCACCGTCGGCGTGATGCTGCTCGTGGTGGCGTGGCTGATCTCGCAACGAGTCCAGAACTACGAGCGGGGCAAGCCCGACGACCGTCGCACCACCCGCGCCAACGCGAAGCAGCGGCTCGAGGGCTTCCGCTCCGGCGTGTGGATGCAGACGTTGCTGCGCGACCCGGCGGCGGGCGTCATGCACTCGATGATCTACTTCGGCTTCATCGTCCTCTTCGTGGCGACGGTTGTCCTCGAGATCGACCACCAGCTGCCGGACTCGGCGAAGTTCCTGCACGGGCGCGTCTACCAGGGGTACGCCGCCACCGCTGACGTCTTCGGCGCGATCTTCGTGGCTGGGATCGTCTGGGCGTTGGGGCGTCGCTACATCCAGCGCCCGTACCGCATCCGCATCAAGACCAAGCCCGAGGACGCGCTGA
Source organism: Acidimicrobiia bacterium (assembly GCA_036005605.1). Classification (GTDB taxonomy): domain Bacteria; phylum Actinomycetota; class Acidimicrobiia; order IMCC26256; family JACDBD01; genus JALZAA01. Next base: position 4,191 of record DASYQJ010000180.1, on the reverse strand, counting down.
TCCTCGGCACGTTCCTCGTGATCGGCCTGACCGGGTTCGCGACCGAGGGCCTGCGCATCGCTCTCGACGGCACGCAGTCGTTCGAGCGGTGGTCGGTGGTCGGCTATCCGGTCGCGACGCTCTTCGATTCGCTGTCACACGGGACGCTGCGTGACGCGCACCGCTGGCTCTGGGGCATCCACTTCGCGGCGTTCGTCGCGTTCCTCGTGATCCTGCCGACCACGAAGCTTCGACACATGATCACGTCGCCCATGAACATGTACCTGGGTCCCCGTGAGCGGCCCAAGGGCGCGATGAGCCCGCTCCCGAACCTGATGGAGACCGAGCTCGACACGTTCGGCGCCTCGACGGTCGAGGACTTCACCTGGAAGCAGCTGTTCGACACCGACGCCTGCACGATCTGCGGCCGGTGCACGTCGGTATGCCCTGCACACGCCACCGGCAAGCCCCTCGACCCGCGCGAGATCGTGCTGAAGGTGGGCGAGGTCATGGCGGCCACCGGTGATCCACCCGTGTCTCCTCCGGTCGGAGTCGACCGCGACATCACTGTCGGCGCCGACTCGCTCCTCGAACGCATCACCGCCGAGGAGCTGTGGGCGTGCACGTCGTGCAAGGCGTGTGACGAGATCTGCCCCGTCGACATCGAGATCCTCGACAAGATCCTCGACATGCGTCGCTACCTGTCGCTCATGGAGAGCAACTTCCCGACCGAGCTCGGGAACACGTACCGCGCCATGGAGAACTCCTCGAACGTCTACGGCCTGAACCAGGCCGACCGGGGTGATTGGGGCGGCGACCTCGAAGGCATCCCGATCATCGACGGCTCCGGACCGTTCGAGCACGAGTACCTGATGTGGGTCGGGTGTGCGGGCTCGTTCGACGACCGCAACAAGAAGACGAGCCGGGCCGTCGCCAAGCTGCTGCAACGGGCCGGCGTCGACTTCGCGATCCTGGGCCCGAGCGAGCTCTGCACGGGGGACCCGGCCCGCCGCTCGGGGAACGAGTACATCTTCCAGATGCTCGCCATGCAGAACGTCGAGACCCTGAACGGTCTCGGCGTGCAGAAGGTCATTGCGCAGTGCCCGCACTGCTTCAACACGTTGAAGAACGAGTACCCGCAGCTCGGTGGCGACTACGAGGTCGTCCACCATTCCCAGTTCCTCATGGAGCTCATCGACAGCGGGCGCCTCGACCTCGAGGACGCGTCGCTCGAGGAGCGGGTGACGTACCACGACTCGTGCTACCTGGGTCGGCACAACGACGTGTACCTCGCCCCGCGCAACGTGATCGGCTCGTTGGGCGGGATCGACGTGGTCGAGATGCCGCGCAACGGGACGCGCGGGCTGTGCTGCGGTGCTGGCGGTGCGCGCATGTGGATGGAGGAGCACACGGGCAAGAAGGTGAACATCGAGCGCACCGAGGAGGCGCTCGCGACGGGCGCGAGCCGGATCGCGGTCGCGTGCCCGTTCTGCTACGTGATGATGGACGATGGCGTAAAGGAGAAGCAGCGCGACGAAGACGTCCGGGTCCAGGACATCTCCGAGGTGTTGCTCGATGCGGTCGAGCACGCCGAGCAGGACCCCGAGACGGTGACGGCGCGCTTCCAGCCCGGCCTCTAGTACCGCCGATCTACGCCGCCCATGGACGCGTTCATCGACCTGTTCGACCCGTTGCCAATGGCAGTGCTGTTCGCGATCTTCATCGCGGCCGGACTCGCCATCATCTTCGGGCTCGAGGCACTGGTATACCGCTTGCTGCCGTCGGAGACACGGGAGCGTGTGAGCACCAGTACCTCGGTGATGATCCAGGTGCTGGCGGTGTTCTATTCGGTGCTGATCGCGTTCGTGATCGTGGGGGAGCGAAGCGCTATCAGCGAAGCCAACGACCACGTCGCCGCCGAAGCGGGCGCCATGTCGGCGCTGTTCCACGACGTCGGCGGCTTCCCACCAGACGTCCGCGAGCGGGTGCGGGAAGCCATCGTCGCCTACAACCGGTCGGTGCTGACCGCCGACTTTCACGCCGTCGAGCGCACCGGCGAGCCGAGCTTCCAGACGAATAGGAAGCTCACAGACTTGTACGACGCTGTCCAGACGGCCGAGCCCGCCGTCGGCACGAGCGCCTTCTACTCGCAGGCGGTGAGCGATCTCAGCGACGTCACGAAGGCGAGACGGAACCGGAACGCCGACGCCGCCGACACGATTCCCGGACCGCTGTTCTTCCTGGTCGTCGTTATCAGCGTCGCCGTGCTCGGAGTGGCGACGCTGCTGAACACGCGCGAGCGCGGGACGCACATCACGCTCCTCGCCGTCCTCGCGATCGTCACTGCGCTCAACCTCGCTCTGATCGTGGCGCTCGAGCACCCTTTCAGCGGCTCGATCGCGGTCAGCGACCAACCACTGCGCGTCGGCGTCCTCGCGCCGTCCACACGCTGACCGCTCCGCCGAGCACGGCGAGCGCGGCCGCGACACCGACGACCAGGGCGACCGGCCCGACGCCGCCCGTCTCGACAGGGCTCGGCACCACGAGCGAATCGGCGTGGTCGATCCCGGTGTCGCGCACGGCAGGCGCGTCGTTCTGTGACGGGGCGGCGGCGAGGTCGTACGTGAGGTCACCCACGGTGACGTCGGCCTTCAGGTAGGTGAGCCACATGTCGTGTGGGACCCACCCCATGCCGCGGTCGGCGCGGAGGTCGTCGAGCAGCGAGCCCGAGGCGCGCTCCGACCGCTCGAGACGCAGTCCCGGTCCCGCGAGCAACGAGGGCTGGACGTCGGTCAGGAGGAAGACGTCGGCACGGACGGGCTCGCTCGCCGGCTTGCCCGTGCCGAGGATGCGCAGCGGAACCCACGGGCGCTCGACGGGGATCGTGAGGTGCACGGGGATGCCGTCGCCCGAGTTGAGACCCTGCGCGACGGCGGCGGTGGCGTCGAACTTGGCGGCCATGAAGTACGGCGATCGGCGGGAGTAGAACTCGAGCACGTCGGGCGTGTCGGACGTGAGGTCGAAGCCCTGCTTCGCGGCCCAGCCGGCGACGGCCGTACCGCCGCCGCGCAGGATCGTGACGTCGAGCGAGTCGATGCGCGTCTGCTGGAGCACGTCGACGCCGTTCGCGCTGGGCGCCGCCTCGGCGACGTCGCCGGCGAGGACTCGCTGGAGCGGCGCCACCTCGCGCGCCAAGCGCTGAAGGGTCCAGTCGCCGCCGCGCTCGACGGTCGTGGGTTCGGCGGGCAGCGGGATGATCGAGCCGAACGACGTCTGATTGCTGGCGAACTCGAAGTTGGTGACGTAGTGCTCGACGCCGTCGTGCCAGGCGGCGAGCGTGCTCGTGCGCACGAGCTGCACGGCGCCGTTCGGCCCGATCAGGCTGCCGCAGGCGAAGGCAGCCGAGGCGGTGGCGAGGACGAGGATGGCGGCGACCATCGGAACGACGAACAGACGGCGCATGCGGGCCCCCTGGTGGTGTGTCGGTCGGGGGTTTGGACGGACGAGGCGCGCGCCCGGTTCCCGGGGATTTCAGGAGTCGGCGGGCTTCCTCGGATCGGGCAGACCGATGGGGTTCGGGAACGTCACGCCGCCGGCATCGACGATCGCTCGGCTCACCTGCTCGAAGAGGGTGACGAGCCGTCGTCGCTCATCGTCATCGAGCGCGGCGAGCGGCGACGTCGCGAGGTCGTCCGTACGGTCCTCGATCCGCCGCTTGACGGAGGCGCCGGCGAGCGTCAGCGCGGTGTCGTCATCGATCCATCCGCGCCCGCGGAGGCGGTCGACCGCGGCGTCCCACTCGTCGTCCGGCCACTGGCGGCTCGCTCGCTGCAGCTCGCTCGTGCTCGCGCCGGACGCGGCGGTGAGAATGTTCGCCTCGCAGCCGTCGACCTGCTCACCGACCAGCGCGCTCACGTGCCCGTCCCCGCGGTGCTCGCGCAAGAGGGTCGCCGCGTGCCACAGGACGAGGTGAGGTTCAACGGGCCACTCCAGCCCGGTGTACCCGGCGAACAGCGGACGACCGAGCGGGCTGGCGGCCTCGGCCGCGCGCCGGGCAAGGCCCGCAGCCTCGGCCACGTCGGGTGACTCGATAGCCTCCTCGCCCAGCCAGGCCCGCAGCGTCCGATCGGCGAGGCGGACGCGCGCGGCGGTGACGGCAGCCGGGTCAGCGCGGCTCCACGTCTCCGACATCGCCCAGCGGACCATGTCGGG
>DASYQJ010000179.1:0-2096 GCA_036005605.1 Acidimicrobiia bacterium | reverse complement strand
AGCGGCCCGGTGAGCTTCATGCGCGGCGCCGACGCGTCGGCCGGAACGATCAAGTCCGGTGGAAAGACGCGGCGCGCCGCCAAGATGGTGATCCTCAACGCCGACCATCCCGACATCGAGGAGTTCATCTGGTGCAAGGCGATCGAGGAGCGCAAGGCACGCGCCCTCGGCGAGGCCGGCTTCGACATGGACCTCGACGGCAAGGACAGCCACTCGATCCAGTACCAGAACGCCAACAACTCGGTCCGCGTCACGGACGAGTTCATGCAGGCGGTGCTCGAGGACCGCGACTGGCACCTGCAGTCGGTCACGACGGGCGAGGTCGCCCGGACCGTGAAGGCCCGTGAGCTCATGCGCCAGATCTCCGAGGCGACGTGGGAGTGCGCGGACCCCGGCATGCAGTTCGACACGACGATCAACCGGTGGCACACCGCGCCCAACACCGGGCGGATCAACGCGAGCAACCCGTGCTCGGAGTACATGCACCTCGACAACTCGGCGTGCAACCTCGCCAGCATCAACCTGTTGCGGTACCTGGACGACGCCGACGAGTTCGACGTCGAGGCGTTCGAGCACACCGTCGAGGTGATGTTCACCGCCCAGGAGATCCTGGTCGGCAACGCCGACTACCCGACCGAGAAGATCGCCGAGACGAGCCGGGCCTTCCGGCAGCTCGGGCTCGGGTACGCCAACCTGGGCGCGCTGCTCATGGCCCGCGGCCTGCCGTACGACTCGCCTGAGGGCCGGACGTGGGCGGCTGCGATCACGTCGCTGATGACCGGCCACGCCTACGCGACGAGTGCCCGCACCGCCGCCCGCATGGGCCCGTTCGCCGGCTACGCCGACAACGCCGACGCGATGCTGAACGTGCTGCGCATGCACCGCGAGAAGGCGGCCGAGATCGACGACGCGCTTGTTCCGAGCGGTCTGCTCACGGCGGCGCGCCGCGCCTGGGACGACGCCACGTCACTCGGTGAGACCCACGGGGTGCGCAACTCGCAGGCCAGCGTGCTGGCCCCGACCGGGACGATCGCCCTGGCCCTCGACTGCGACACGACCGGCATCGAGCCGGACCTCGCGCTCACCAAGGCGAAGAAGCTGGTCGGCGGGGGCACGATGCTCATCGTCAACCAGACCGTCCCCCGCGCCCTCCGCCGGCTCGGGTACTCGGGCGAGCAGGTGGACCAGATCGTCGCCTACGTCAACGAGCACAAGTCGATCGTCGGCGCGCCCGGCTTCAACCCCGAGCACCTCCCGGTGTTCGCGTGCTCGATGGGCGACAACACGATCCACTACATGGGCCACATCACGATGATGGGCGCGGTGCAGCCGTTCATCAGTGGAGCCATCAGCAAGACCTGCAACGTCCCCGAGGAGACGACGGTCGACGAGCTCGAGCAGGTGCACATCGACGCCTGGCACCTCGGGCTCAAGGCGATCGCGATCTACCGCGACAACTGCAAGGTCGCCCAGCCGCTGGCAACCCAGAAGAGGGAGACCGCCGGCACGCCGGCACAGGTCGCCGAACGGCTCGTCGAGCACGTGATCACGGTCGAGAAGCCGGTCCGGCGCAAGCTGCCGAAGAAGCGCGACTCGAAGACGTTCTCGTTCCGGGTGGCCGACTGCCACGGGTACGTGACCGTCGGAGAGTTCGAGGACGGGCAGCCGGGCGAGCTCTTCCTCAAGGTCGCCAAGCAGGGATCGACGCTGGCCGGAATCATGGACGGCTTCGCGATCGCGGTGTCGCTCGGCCTGCAGTTCGGCGTGCCCCTGCGCACGTTCGTCGAGAAGTTCACGAACGTCCGCTTCGAGCCCGCCGGGATGACCGACGACCGCGAGCTGCGATTCGCCACGAGCCTGCTCGACTACATCTTCCGCCGGTTGGCGGTGGAGTACCTCCCCGTCGACGAGCGCCGGGAGATCGGCGTGCTCACCGTGGACGAGCGGGTCCAGCCGACGCTGCCCGGCGTCGAGGAGGCGAGCACCGAGAACCACCCGGGGCTCGACACGCTGCCGGTCGAGGAGCAGGCGCCGGAAGCGGCGCAGCCGTCGGAGGCGGCGAGCACGATGTCGGCCACGATCGAGGGCGAGACGGT
>DASYQJ010000178.1:0-3359 GCA_036005605.1 Acidimicrobiia bacterium | reverse complement strand
TCGACCGGTGTGCCGAGCGGCAGCACCTTCGAGAGCTTCGTGATCTCGTCGTTGTCCATGCGGATGCAGCCGTGGGTCACGCTCTTGCCCAACACCGACGCGTCGTTGTTGCCGTGGACACCGACCTCGGCGTCGCCTCCGTTGTATTCGTTGAGGACCTCCGAGTGCGCCGACAGGCCGTACGCGAATGGTCCGTACACCGTGTTGGGGTCCGGCGCCTGGATGAGCACGCGTGTGTAGTACTTGCCGGGCGGCGTCGGGGTATCCGACGCGCCGATCGCGACCTGTCCCTCGTAGGTCTTGTTGGTGCCGTGAAACACGGTGATCTTGTGGTCACCGAGGCTCACCTGCATGCGATACGGATTCGGGGTCAGCTGCACGTCGGTCGCGCGGACCCAGCCGGTGCTCCCGTTCGGTCGGTCCGCCAACAGAACCTTCACCCATCCGTCGGGTCGCTGCTCTTCGACGAGGAACACCTGAGGGATCTGCTTGTCGGGCTCTTCGTTCAGCAGCCACGGGTTGGGGAGCGTCTTCGCCGGGGAGGGCGCCGACGGGTTGTCGTAGATCCCGATCTCGGAGCCCTTGACCTGGGCAGCAAGGGTGTAGCCGGCAGGAAGGCTCGTGGCCGTCGGCACCTTCGCGGGGTTGGCCTTGCCCGAGTTGCCGCCACCGCCGCCCCCGCCGCAGGCGACGAAACCGACGACCAACGCCAAGGCGAGAATGACGGCCCTGGCCACTCCGAACAGACCCCGGCCACGAGAGCGGCTCGGACCGACGTCGGATCGCTTGGCCGCTTCGGATACGTCGGGCACCGCTGCTCCCCTTTTGTTGCGCCGCCACCGCCGCTGCCCGCCGGGCAGGCTAGCGGGCGATCGCGTGTCGCTAGCGTGCGCCTCATGAGCCCCCGCCTCCCGTCGAAGCGCCTGGTGGAGGCGTCGGAGCGGCTCGCCGAGCTCGACCCGGTGATGCGAACGATGCTCGAGCGGATAGGCCCGTGCGACCTGCGCCGCGGCCGGCCCCGTCGCGAGCATTTCGCCGAGCTCGCCCGCGCCATCACTTACCAGCAGCTGGCGGGCCGGGCTGCAGCCGCGATCCACGGGCGTTTCGTCGAGTTGTTCGACGGGGACGGACCGACACCCGAGGCGGTTCTCGCGCTGCCGATCGACCGGCTGCGCGGCGCGGGCCTCTCGGGGAGCAAGACGGCGTCGATCCGCGACCTCGCCGAGAAGGTCGTCGACGGCTCGGTCCAGCTCGAACGCATCGCCAGGCTCCCCGACGACGAGATCAAGCGGGAGCTGACGCTCGTGCGCGGCATCGGGCCGTGGACGGCGGACATGTTCCTCATCTTCCAGCTCGGACGCCTCGACATCTGGCCGGTCGACGACTACGGCGTCCGCAACGGCTACGCGCGGCTCTACGGCCTGGGCGACGTCCCCAAGGCCCGCGAGCTCGCGCCGTTGGGCGACCGCTTCCAGCCCTACCGGAGCGTCGCCGCGTGGTACTGCTGGCGCGCCGCCGACACGGTCACGCCCGGCGACGAGTAACTGTTCGCGCGGCTAGTGCGCGACGCGCCGGTGATACTGCTCGCGCATCTCCCGAGCCTGCTCTGCGAGGGGCGTCAGTCCCACGCGCTCGCGACGGGCGTCGACGTGCTCGACGTCCTCGATCGGCCAGGGAACGACCGAGTTGCCGTCCTCGCTCCGGACGAACTGCGAGCCGTACAGCTGATCCTTCCCGTCGGCCATGCGCACACGGTCGAGCAGGAGGGCGTAGTGCGCAGGCTGCGCGTCGCCGCACGCGACCGCGATCTCCAGCATCTCGAGACAGCGGCGCTGCAGCTCGGGATCGAACAGAGCGCGTTGGGCGAGGATCCACGCCGCCGACTCGCCGTCCTCGTCGACGAGGCGGCGCCCCGGCCAGCATTCGTAGTCGTCGAGGATCTCCCACAGGCGGGCGCAGTGGCGTTCGTCGGTCGAGCCGCCGGCCTGGGTGTCGCGGTCGGCCATCGCTTTGAGCTCTGCTCGCAGCGCCGGGTCTCCCCCCACGACTGGAAGGATACGAGCAATGGGTTTCCTCACGGGCCGGCTGATGCGCACCTTGCGTCCCGGCGTCGCCGCCACGCTCGGTCTGGGGAGCGAGTACCGGCAGTACTGGGAGGAGTCGAACGAGCGTGCCCGACAGGCGGACGGCCCGTTGTGGGTGGCGGTGGGCGACTCGACTGCGCAGGGCATCGGCGCGTCGGCGCCCGACCGCGGCTATGTCGGTCAGCTGCTCGTGCGGCTACGGGTCGAGCAGCAACGCCCGTGGCGGGTCGTCAACCTCTCGGTGACGGGGGCGCGTGTCGTCGATGTCGTACGGGAGCAGGTGCCGCGCATCAAGGAGGTGGGTGAGGCGGAGCTGATCACCTGCGCGGCGGGAGCGAACGACGTCATCCGCTTCGGATTTCGGCGCGTCGCCGAGACGCTTCGGGAGCTGATTCGAGCGTTACCGCCGAACGCGGTGCTGGCGACCATCCCGCAGGGGTTGCTGTCGGGCCGCACACGCGAGCTGAACGAGATCATCCGAGCCGACGCACCGGCCGCCGGGCTCCGCATCGCCGACGCCTGGGCGCACACCGGACCACCGTGGCAAGGGAAGTACGCGGCCGACGACTTCCATCCCAACGACACCGGCTACGGCCAATGGTGCGCGGCGTTCGCCGAGGCGATCGGCCTCGACGGCTCGTAGCATCCGACGCATGGACCCGGCCGAGTACGAGGCGCAGGGGCTCTACGACCCGAAGGCGCCGAACGCCGCCGACCGTCTCGCGCTGCTCGAGTGGCTCGGCGATCGCGGATTCAGCATCGAGCAGATGGTCGAAGCCGCCGCGGCCAGTCGGCTCACGGCTGTCGCAGGCGACCTCGCGCTCCGGCCGGGAGAACGGCTCACCATGCTCGAGGTGGCCGAGAGCACCGGGCTGACCGTCGAGCAGGTTCGACAGCTGAGTCTGACCATCGGGCTCCCGGTCGAGGACGTCGACGAGCGCATCTACACCCCGGGCGACGTCGGCGTGTTCAAGCTGTTCAGTGAGACGACGGAGCTCTTCCCCGAGCGGTCGCTCATGCAGTTCGTGCGTGTTCTCGGGTCGTCGCTTGCGCGAATCGCCGATGCTGCGGTCTCGTTGTTCCTCGCCGATGTGGAGACTCCGATCACCGATGCGCAGGCGGGCGAGTTCGCACTGGCACGTGCGCAGCTCGATGCGATCGGCGCGCTCAACCTGCTGTCCGATCACCTGGAGACCCTGTTCCGGGCGCACATGGAGCTCGCCGTCCGGCGAAACACGGCCGCACGTACCGAGGCGAGCTCGAAGATCACGGTGT
>DASYQJ010000177.1:0-7685 GCA_036005605.1 Acidimicrobiia bacterium | reverse complement strand
CTCGCCCAGCCGGCGCGTCGACTCGTGGAGCTCCGCCCCCGGCGTGCCGACCGGGATCGCGTACTCGGTGAAGTCGGGAAGGTCGAGCGGCTGAAGCAGCACGCCGCCGTTGGCGTGCGGGTTGGCGCCCATACGGCGGTCTCCGTCGGGCGCGAGCTTCGCGAGCGGAGTCGCCAGCCGCCCTTCGCCGTCGAAGAGCTCCTCGGGCCGGTAGCTGCGCATCCACTCCTCGAGCTGGCGGAGATGGTCGGCGTTTTCGCGCACGTTGGCGAGCGGAACCTGATGGGCGCGGAACGTGCCTTCGACGGGCTGCCCGTCGACGACCTTCGGCCCGGTCCAGCCCTTCGGCGTGCGCAACACGAGGGCCGGCCAGCGGGGGCGGGCGCTGAAGCCGTGGGCGCGTGCGGCCTCCTGGATCGCCCGGATCGCGTCGAAGCAGCGATCGAACGTCGATGCGAGGTCGCGGTGCACGGCCGGCGGGTCGTCGCCCTCGACGAAGTGCACGTCGTACCCGTAGCCCTCGAGGACGGACGCGACCGCCTCGTCCGTGGCTCGCCCGAACACGGTCGGGCCGGAGATCTTGTAGCCGTTGAGATGGAGAATGGGCAGCACCGCGCCGTCCCGCACGGGGTTGAGGAAATCGATCCCCTGCCACGAGCCCGACAGCGGTCCGGTCTCGGCCTCGCCGTCACCGACGACGCACGCCACGACGAGGTCGGGGTTGTCGAACGCGGCGCCGAACGCGTGCACGAGCGCGTAGCCGAGCTCGCCGCCCTCGTGGATCGACCCCGGTGTCGGAACGCTCACGTGGCTCGGTACGCCGCCGGGCGTCGAGAACTGCCGGAACAGCCTGCCCATGCCGTCGTGGTCCTGCGACACCACGGGATACATCTCGCTGTAGGTGCCTTCGAGGTACACGTTGGCGAGCACGGCCGGGCCGCCGTGACCGGGCCCGGTGATGAAGATCACGTCGGCGTCTCGTTCGCGGATGACGCGGTTGAGGTGGGCGTACAGGAGACTCAGGCCCGGCGAGGTTCCCCAGTGGCCGAGCAGACGCGGTTTGATGTGCTCGGGCGAAAGCGGCTCGCGCAGCAGCGCGTTGGCGCAGAGATAGATCTGCCCGACGGTGAGATAGTTCGCCGCTCGCCAGTACGCGTCGATCGCGGCGAGGTCGTCGTCGGAGAGCGGAGTCGGCATCAGTCCCCTCCTACCCGTCCTCGAGCTTCCACGACCAGCTCGCGGTGGCGACGAGCGGCTCGCGCGGACGGACGACGGTCGGGCCGAGGTTGAACGCGTCGGGCGGGTGGGATTGTGGCTCGACGCAGATGGCGTGCTCCGGCTCGTCGAACACGACGACGCAGGGGCAGGACGTCTCGAGGGTGACGCTGATCGCGCCCGGCCAGCGCAGCACGGCGGGGCGATCGCCGAGCTTCGTGAAGCAGTCGTCCCACGGGTGCGGGCCGATCGAGGCGAGCTCGCCCGTCGGGATCCCATCCTCGTCGCGCGCGTACATCGCCTGCGCCGCGAGCTCGACCGTGAGCCGATCGCCCCGCCCCGCGCTGCGACTCCACCACGGGTGCCATCCGCACGAGACCGGCATCGACTCGTCGCCGGCGTGCACCTCCATCGTGAGATGCAAGGCGTCGGGTGCGAGCTCGAAACGCTGCACGACGCGTCCACCGAACGGCCACGGGGGTTCGAGCGAGGCTGAGATCACGCCTTCGCCCTCCTCGCGCCACGGATGATCGCGGGCGGTGCCGTGGATCGCATGCGGCGGGTTGTTGAGCGGGAGCTGGAACCGCTGGCCCTCGAACTCGAAGCTGCCGTGACGGACGCGCCCGGCCCAGGGGGCCATCGGGAAGCAGCCGAAGTTGTGGTCGTCGACGTCCGGCGTCACGAGAAGGTCGAGGCCGTCCACACTGAACGCCACGATCCGCCCGCCCTTCTCCGGCGCGACCACCAGGCGCGCCAGCCCGGACTCGAGCGTGAACACGCTCCGCAGTCTCGCAGCCCCGAGTTGATGCGTGCACAGACCATGACTGTCATGGTCTGTGCACGCATCGGGCGTGTCAGCCCAGGCGCTCGATGACCGTCGCGTTCGCCTGGCCGCCGCCCTCGCACATGGTCTGGAAGCCGAAGCGGCCGCCCGTCGTCTCCAGGTGGTTGAGCATCGTGGTCATCAGGCGCACGCCGCTCGCGCCGAGCGGGTGCCCGATCGCGATCGCGCCGCCGCGCGGGTTGTACCTCGCCGGATCAGGACGGAACTCCCTCGCCCACATGAGCGCGATCGCGGCGAACGCCTCGTTGCACTCGATGGCGTCGAACTCGTCGATCTTCATGCCCGTGCGCTCGAGCAGCTTGCGCGTCACCGGGTTCGGCGCCGAGAGCACGAGCACCGGATCGTCCGCGAGCACGGCGAAGTGCACGAACCGCGCCCGGATCGGCAGGCCGAGCCGCTCGGCCGTCGCCCGGTCGGCGACGAGCATCGCCGAGGCGCCGTCGCTCATCGGGGACGAGTTCCCCGCGGTGATATCGGGCGCGGGCTGCTCCTCGGATTCCCAGACCGCCGGCAGTCCCGCCAGCTGCTCGAGCGACGTACCGCGCCGGATCGCTTCGTCGCTGCGCAGAACGTCGCCGGTGGGCTCGCCGTGCTCATCCTTGAGCGGGACGGGGACGACCTCTCGGTCGAAGAACCCGGAGTCGACGTTGGCGGCGGCGCGCCGGTGGCTCTCCAGCGCGAACGCGTCCATCTCGTCGCGGGTGACGCCGAAGCGGTCGGCGAGCACCTGCGCTACCCAGAACTGGATGCCGAGCGTGTGGTTCGTGTGCTCCATGAACGCGGCGCTGAACGGCCCGACCCCACCCCGGGCATTGCTCGACATCGGCGCCCTGGTCATCGACTCGACGCCGCACGCGATGGCGAGGTCGTAGGCGCCGGCCATCACACCCTGGGCGACGAAGTGCGCCGCCTGCTGCGACGAGCCGCACTGCCGGTCGACGGAGGTGGCGGGAACGTGCCACGGCAGCCCGGCCGCGACCCAGGCGTTGCGCGTGACGTTGCAGCCCTGCTCACCCGACTGGGTCACGCAACCACCGACGACGTCGTCGATGGTCCCGGGGTCGACGTCGTTGCGTTCGAGCAGGGACCGCAGCGCCAGCCCGAGCAGGTCGGACGGGTGCCAGTTCGCCAGCGCGCCCTTCCGCTTGCCGACCGCGGTGCGCACCGTGTCGACGATGACCGCCTCACGTGCCTCCATTGCGCTCCCTCACTGGAACCGACGGAACCTGACATGGTAGTCAGGTCGAATTGACGCGACGCCGGCGACGGACAGGAGGACCACATGGGCGTGACCGGTGGTGACGTTCCCGAGCACGACCACATCGTCGACACCGGGAAGAGCAGCTTCGGCCTCGATGAGCTCGGGCACATCCAGCCCGGGTTGGCGCGCATCATGCCCGAGATCGGCGCGCGCATCTGGAAGTGCTACTACGCAGGCAAGGCCGGCAATCAGCCGCTGGCGCGCTTCCAGCTCAAGGAGGCCGTCAACCTCATGGAGATGGGCGCGTTCGTGCGGCCCAAGTACGAGGAGAACATGACGAAGTTCATCGCCGAGGACGTCGAGCAGGTGAAGCAGGCGATCGAGGCGAAGGATTGGGACAAGTTCGAGACCGCGTTCCACGCGATGGTCGATCAGGCGAACGCGTACCACGAGCTGTACGACAAGGAGTTCTTGCGCTGGAAGATCCCCGACCAGCCGCCGCCTGACCTCGACATGACCCCGCGCCGGTAGCGCGCGTCGACGGTTACCCCGCCGCCTCCTCCCGCGCCGGACGCCAGAAGAAGACGAGGAGCGCGAGCGCACCACCGAGCCCGGCGATCGCCGTGGTCGCGAAGCCGGACCACCCGTCGACCCACGAGAACCCGAGCGCGTTGTCGAGCGACCACTCCCCCGGGCCGAGCGCGCCGAGCGCCAGCCCGAGCACCGTCAACACCATCACGTACTCCCACCCTTCGGTGGGTCGCTTGAACACGAAGAAGCCGGCGTTGCGGTGGTTGGTGACCCACGCGACAGCGGCGACGCCAGTGACCGCGGCCGCGCCCAGGGGGGTGAGCAGGCCGAACACCAGAGCCGGTCCCGCCGCCAGCTCGGTCACGGTGACGAGCCAGGCGTGAGCCGGGCCGGGGTGCAGGCCGAGGCTGGCGAACCAGTTGGAGACGCCCGGCCCCTCGCGCATCCGGGCGAGGTGGTTCCATCCGTGGGCGAACATGACGACACCCGCCGCCACCCGCAGGCCCAGGAGGGCCAGGTTCACCGCGTTCGTGTCCATCTGGGGCGGCCCTCCCGTGGGATCCCATCCTCCGTTCCCTGACGCTATCGTCAGGGTCGGATGAGCGCGCCCGAGGCTATCGACGGCACTTACGACCCGTTCGAAGAGTTCAACCGCAGGACCGGCGCGGGCGTGGTGGAGGATCCGTACCCGCTCCTGGCCATGGCCCGTGCGAAGGGCCCGGTGCTGAAGGAGAACCTCGAGGCGGAGTTGCTCTCGGCCGAGGTCGACCCGGGAGCCACGATGGCACCGGAGGTCTTCACCGCGTTCAGTTACGACGCCGTGCAGACGGTCCTGCGCGACGGCGAGACGTTCTCGTCGGCCGGGTACGCCGACGTCATGGGTGCGGTCATGGGCCACACGATCCTCGAGATGGACGAGCCCGAGCACCACACGTACCGCGGCCTCGTACAGCAGGCGTTCAGCCGCAAGGCGATGGAGCGCTGGGAGGTCGACGCCGTCGGCCCGATCGTCGACGAGTGCATCGACGCGTTCGTCGACCGCGGCGAGGCCGACCTCGTGCGCGAGCTCACGCTCCCGTTCCCCGTGAACGTGATCGCCAGCATGCTCGGACTCCCGCGTGAGGATCTCCCGCAGTTCCATCGCTGGGCAATCGAGCTCATCAGCGTGTCGTTCGACTGGGATCTCGGTACGCGGGCGTCGGCGCAGCTGCGCGACTACTTCGCCCGTGTGCTCGCCGATCGGCGCGCCCACCCCGCCAACGATCTCATGAGCACGCTCGCCGCCTCCGAGCTCGACGGCCAACACCTCACCGACGAAGAGATCTTCGCCTTCCTCCGGCTGCTGCTCCCCGCGGGCGCCGAGACCACCTACCGCTCGTCGAGCAACCTGTTGTTCGGGCTGCTCACCAATCCCGCGCAGCTCGCCGCGCTGCGCGCCGACCGCGCGCTGGTGCCGCAGGCGATCGAGGAAGGGCTGCGCTGGGAGCCTCCGCTGACGACAATCGTGCGGACGGCGACACGCGACACGGTCGTCGACGGCGTCGACATCCCGTCCGGCGCGATCGTGATCACCAACATGGGCTCGGCGAACCACGACGAGAAGTACTGGGAGCGCTCGGAGGAGTTCGACATCCACCGCGAGCAGCGCCAGCACCTCGCGTTCGCGTTCGGACCGCACATGTGCCTGGGCATGCACCTGGCTCGTATGGAGACCCGCGTCGTGCTCGAGCGGATCTTCGACCGGCTCCCGAACCTGCGACTCGACCCCGCGGCCGACGCGCCGCACATCACCGGCATGACGTTCCGGGCACCGCCGGCGCTACCGGTGCTCTTCGGCTGAGAGGAGATCCCATGCGGGCGGAAGACCTCATCCTCGTGAGCGTGGACGACCACGTCGTCGAGCCGCCCGACCTCTTCGAGGGTCACCTGCCCGAGAAGTGGATGGAGCACGCGCCGAAGAGCGTGAGCCGCGACGGCATCGATGTGTGGGTCTACGAGGACAGCGTGATCCCCAACATCGGGCTCAACGCGGTCGCGGGGCGGCCGCCCGAGGAATACAACATCGAGCCCACGAGCTACGAGATGATGCGCAAGGGTTGCTACGACATCCACGAGCGCGTCAACGACATGAACCGCAACGGCGTGCTCGGATCGATGTGCTTCCCGTCCTTCGTCCAGTTCTGCGGCCAGCTGTTCTCGCGCTCGAAGGACCTCGACATGGGGCTCAACCTGCTGCGCGCTTACAACGACTGGCACATCGACGAGTGGTGCGGCACGTACCCGGGGCGGTTCATCCCGCTCTCGATCCCGCCGATCTGGGATCCGCAGCTCATGGCGGACGAGGTGCGACGGGTCGCCAAGAAGGGCTGCCACGCGGTCACGTTCTCGGAGAACCCGTTCAAGCTCGGCTGGCCCCACATCTTCGGCGACCACTGGGACCCGTTCTTCGCCGCGTGCGAGGACGAAGGCACGATCATCTGCCTGCACATCGGTTCGTCGTCGACGCAGATCGAGATCGCGCCCGGCGCGCCGATCGACATCATGATCACGCTGACACCGCTCAACACCATGCAGGCCGCGACCGACCTGCTCTGGTCGCAGGTCCTGCGAAAGTTCCCGAACCTCAAGTTCGCGCTCTCGGAGGGCGGGACGGGGTGGCTCCCCTACTGGCTCGAGCGGATCGACTACGTGTACCAGCAGCACCGCTTCTGGACCGGTCAGGACTTCGGCGACGCGCTCCCGAGCCAAGTGGCGCGTGACCACTTCACCTTCTGCTTCATCAGCGACCGCGCCGGTGTCGACGAACGCGAGGCGATCGGCATCGACAACATGACGTGGGAGTGCGACTACCCGCACTCCGACTCGTCGTGGCCGAACTCGCCCGAATCGGTCGCCAAGCAGCTCGACGGCGTCTCGGACGACATCGTCAACAAGATCACCTACGAGAACGCGACCAGGATCTTCCGCTACGACCCGTTCGTGCACCGCCCGAAGGAACAGAGCACGACCGGAGCGCTGCGCGCCGAGGCACCCGCCTAGCTATCCGGCGCGGGCCCGCCGGTGCCGGAGCTCGGGGACCAGCCCGGCGTCGGACAGCATCCGCACCGCCCGCTCCTCCTCGACGTCGATCACGATCGCCTCGCCCGGGCGCCGGTCGACGATGAACCGGACGACGCAGTCCTCGCACGCGTTCGTGTGCTGCATCACGCAGCTGTCGCAGTTGATCTCCATGCACAATCCCCTTTGTCGCCGTCGCAGGCTCCGGCTTTGCGCCGACGGTCGGCAAAGCCGCCGTCGTCGCACGATCGCACGGGGGTATGACAGCTACGCCCCCGCCTACGACCAGTCGGGCACCGGGAACAGCGATCGGGGCTGATCGCACCAGCACGCCATCACCCGGCCGGCGAGGGAGTCGTCGCGGATCAGCTCGACGACCGCGTCGGCGATCTCCTCGGGAGCCAGGATCCCGGGCGGGACGGTCGCCGCCTCCTCCTCGGGCGTCATGCGCGACCGGGAGCGCCGCGACATCGGTGTGTCGACCCAGTCCGGGCAGATGCAGTTCACGCGGATCGCGGACGCCTCGCCGAGGGATGCGAGCGCGGCGGTGAACCGTGCCACGCCGGCCTTCGTGGCGGCGTAGTCCGGCGCCGGGTGTGGTCCGAAGCCGACTCCGGCCAGCGAGGCGATGTTGACGATCGCTCCACCGCCGCGGTCCCGCATGGCAGGGATGGCGTAGTAGGTGCCGAGCATCGGGCCGCGCAGGTTCACGTCCAGCACACGCAGCCACTCCTCGGGCTCGGCGTCGGGAAACGCAGGGTTCGCCACGATGCCGGCGTTGTTCACGAGGATGTCGAGACCGCCGAACGTCGTGACCGCGAAGCCGACCATCGCCCG
>DASYQJ010000176.1:0-35640 GCA_036005605.1 Acidimicrobiia bacterium | reverse complement strand
AGTGTGGTCGTGACCCTTGTTCGGATCCTCGGAGTTGTAATGCGTCCTTGAGGCCCCGTCGGGGACATTCTCTTCCGAGTAGATCGCTCCGACAGGACACACGTCGGGCTGATAGCACGCGGTACACGACGTGCACTCCTCCGTGTTCACATACAAGATGCTGTCTTCGAAGAGCGCGATCGCTTCTGCCGTCGGCTGATGGGTATTTTCGGTGACGCCACTCCCAGCCTCTTCCTCTGAGAACAGCGCGTTGTTCTTCGGGTCGAACTCGTAAATGCACTGCACGGGACAGACGTCCACGCATGCGCGATCCTTCACGTCGATGCACGCCTCGGTGATGATCGCAAGACCGGACATCTACAGCTCCTCTCCGACTTACGATCATCGGCGCTGAACGAATGGCCGACCAGGCCCGAGTGTCAATCTCGAGCGATGAGGCGCGCGAGACAGTCTGCGATCAAGCTCTCGGGGGCACATCATCTGTCGCGAATTGCGCGACCTGAAGGCGCAGGCCGCTCGGAACACCTAGCCATACCGCACGTGCAGGGCAGGCTCGTTGGCGGCGTCGTCGTGATTCATCCCTGTTAGCGCGGCCACGAGTTCCCATCGTCGAGGGAGAGGCACGATCCGAGCGGTTACCCCCGCGGCGGTACATCACTGTCACGGCACGGGGCGTGTCTCATCCCAGTCCCATCGCCACATGCCCAACTCGATGGCGCGACGGATCAGCGAGGCCACCTGCTTGTTGGCATGGCTCGGGTCGACGCGCACTCGTTCGACGACGACGCGAAACGCCCGTTCCATGACCCGACGGTTGTCTCCCAACGGCTCCGGGGTCGTCCGACGAAAAGAGTTGGTGAAGCGAGAAAATCGAACATCCATGGCGTCCCTGGCCGGGAGTCCGGATCAGCTGCGGCAGCGTGGCCGGATACTCACGGGCGCCTTTACGTGACGGTGCCGGCGTAGTAGTGCTGCTGGGTATTGGCGCCTTCAAAACGAGTGGGAGGAACGAGATGGCAGGGATCACCTCAAAGAGCTTCGACACCCCGGACGAGCGTCGGGCTCCCGACAAGACGCAGGTTGAAGTCGTCGATCTCGGCTCCGTGAAAGTGGGTCGCATGACCTTGCAGCCGGGGTGGCGGTGGTCGGAGTGCATCAAACCCGTGGCCGGGACCGACATGTGTCAGGTGCACCACGTCGGAACGATGGCGTCGGGCAAACTCCATGTAGAGCACGAGGATGGTTCGTCCGTCGACATCGGTCCTGGTGACGCGTACGTCATCGAACCTGGCCATGACGCGTGGGTCATTGGTTCTGAGCCGGTCGTCGGTTACGAGTTCGACAGCCAGGCAGCGGAGACCTACGCGCAGAGCTGAGGAATTCAACCCGTCTGCTGGTCGATCGGGTTCTGGTCCCCGGATCCCATGGGAAACCAAAAGAGGCGGTCACATTCATTTTGTGTGTGGCTGCCAAGCAGACCATCGCAAGGACCCTCAGTTGAAGCCATTGAGATCGCGTTACATGCGATGAGGAACGCAACCTGTTCCGGACCTGGTAGCAAAGGTCCTTCTGCGGCTTCTCGCCGCTCAGGCGTGGCCGAGATGCTGGCCCCGATTGCGTCTCGAACCATGTCGCTGAACGCCTCAGCCAGGCCGGAGTCCACGTGGCCAGCGTCCCGCTGGTGCTCCGCGGCCAGCAGGACGAAGTCCGGCCCTGTGAGGTCTGACCGCTTGGGCTGACGGTCACGCTTCCTGAACATGGTCCATGATCGAACCACGGGAGCCCAGGGCCGACAACAGGCTCGCGTGTCACCCTCGTGTCATGATTCCAGCCACCGAAAGCGTTTTCGCAGGTCAAGCCGACGTGGGCTCCGTCGACGCGCATAACG
The DNA here is from genome assembly GCA_036005605.1 of Acidimicrobiia bacterium. Classification (GTDB taxonomy): domain Bacteria; phylum Actinomycetota; class Acidimicrobiia; order IMCC26256; family JACDBD01; genus JALZAA01. The sequence continues at coordinate 33,752 of DASYQJ010000176.1, read as the reverse complement.
TATGCAATCGTGGCGACTGTGGGCCAACGCGACCAGACCGCGAGCGACGCGCTCCCCTCCCCCGGGCAGCTGGTTCGCCGGAGCAGCGGAGATCATGCCGCCGTGTATATCCGGCGGTTGATCTTCGAGGGCCGGCTCCGCCCGGGTGAACGGATCCCCCAGGAGCAGATCGCGCAGGCGCTGGGCGTCAGTCGTATCCCGGTACGTGAGGCGCTCATCGCGCTCGAGCGCGAGGGCTGGGTCACGATCGAGATGCATCGGGGCGCCTTCGTCAACGCACTCGACGAGCAGGCGGCGCGCGACACCTACGAGCTGTTCGGGCTCGTGTACGGATTCGCCGTGCGCCGCGCGATCGGCCGGGCGAGGCCCGACCTCGGCGAGCGCGTCGACGAGATCGCGCATCGGATAACCCGGACCGACGACACCGAGGAGATCCAGCGGCTGACGATCGCCTTCCACGCCGCGATCGTCGATGCCGCCGCTTCGCCGCGCATCAAGGTCGTCTTGCGGGCGATGTCGGGACTCCTCCCGGGCAACTTCTTCGCCCTCGTGCCCGGCGCGATCGAGATCGAGCGGAAGGGTCTGGCCGATATCGCCACGGCCATCACCGACGGCGACGCCGACAAGGCGAGCGACGGATACGAGCGCATGATGGGTCGCCAGGGCGAGCTCGTCGTGCAGCTGTTCACGGACCGCGGGCTGTTCGGGGAGTTGACGACGTGAGTGTGAACGCCGACGACCTGATCCTGGTCTCCGTCGACGACCACATCTGCGAACCCGCCGACATGTTCGACGCTCACGTCCCGGCGAAGTACCGCGACCGGGCGCCGCGCGTCGTCGACGAGCCCGACGGGTCCCAGCAGTGGTTCTACGGAGACCTCCGGGGCCGCAACCTCGGGCTCAACGCGGTCGCGGGCAAACCACCGGAGATGTTCAACGTCAACCCCAACCGCTACGAGGAGATGCGGTCCGGCTGCTACGACGTGCACGAACGCGTGCGCGACATGTCGGCCGGCGGTCAGCTCGCGGGCCTCAACTTCCCCAACTGGACCGGCTTCTCGGGTCAGGTGCTCAACGCCGGTCCGGACCCAGACGTGAACCTCGTCATGATCCAGGCGTACAACGACTGGCACGTCGACGAGTGGTGCGGCGCGTACCCGGAGCGGTTCATCCCGTGCGGGATCCTGCCGCTCTTCGACGTCGAGGAGGCGGCCAACGAGGTGCGGCGCCTCGACGACAAGGGCTGCCACGCGGTCACGTTCTCGGAGAACCCCGCCGGCCTCGGGATGCCGAGCATCCACACCGACGCGTGGGATCCACTGTTCGCGGCGTGCTCCGACACCGGGACGGTGCTCTGCTGCCATGTCGGCTCATCGTCGAAGAGCGCGTCAACCGCGCCCGACGCCCCGCCTCCGGTCCCGATGAACCTGTCGTCGGCGATGAGCATCTTCACGCTCGGCGACCTGCTCTGGGCGGACTTCTGGCACCGCTTCCCGAACCTGCGGTTCGCGCTGACCGAAGGCGACATCGGGTGGATCCCGTACTTCCTCCAGCGGGGTGAGCACACCCTCGACCGGCACAACGCCTGGATGGGCCACGAGCAGCCGCAGGGGCTGCGGCCGAGCGAGTTGTTCCGGGAGCGAATCCTCTGCTGCTTCATCGAGGATCGGGTCGGCGTGAAGCTGCTCGACGAGTTCAACGTCGACAACGTGTGTTGGGAGTCGGATTACCCGCACTCCGACAGCTCGTGGCCCACCGCCCCCGAGCGACTCGAGGTGCTGCTCGCGGACCTCGAGCCCGAGATTGTCGCCAAGCTCACCCACGACAACGCCATGCAGCACTACCAGTTCGAGCCGTTCCGGACCCGGGATCCGGAGCAGTGCACGGTTGGCGCGCTGCGGGCGGAGGCCACCGACGTCGACACGGTCACGCGCGTCGGCCGGCTCGCCGACGAGCGCGACGTGGCGACCTGGAAGCAGATGACCGGGGCCGCGGCACGACCCCGGTCCTGATCACGACCCGACCGAAGACGCCCGCGCGAGGGTCATGAGCTCCTCGGCATCGTGCGGGAGGAGGAAGCCGGCCGCGACCGTCCGGTCCGTCGCCGCCTGCATCTTCGTCACATAGTCGTCGTGGCTCGGATACAGCTGCGCGAGCGTCGCCGGGTCGAACGCAACGGTCGAGCCGAAGAGCCCGCACGTCGTCGCGGCATACGTCGCGACCGGGACGTCGAGCGGTGGGAGCCGCAGCCCGCCGAGCGCGTTGCCGTGGGCATCACGACGCGGAAGCCCGAGCGCGTCGAACTCCGCACGTGGCGCCGTCGGTGCCGGCTTGCCCGTCTTCACCCACGTGTCGAGGTGGTGCACCGCCGCGCGCACCGCGTAGCGGCGTGGGTACTCGTTGCCGCCGCCGAGGAGCACCGGGGCACACGTGGCGTGCGTCGACAGACCCTCCTCGCCGTAATGGGAGTTGCGGTGGATCTCCTCCTCGGCCGCGTACGGCTGCTTCGGAGCGTGCGTGGTCGTGCGGGAGTTCGTCGCGTCGTGGGCGCCGGTGTCGGCGTCGTTGTGCGACGCGCCCGGCACCTCCCAGAGGCGGTAGCTCGCCGAGACGTTCGGCGCACCCGGCGAGAGCCCGTCCTCACTGAGCAGTTGGACGACGGGCGCGAGGGGCCCGCCGGTGAACGTCTTGCTCCCGCCCGCGTCGAGGAGGAACCCGTCGACCACGCCGGCATCACGCTGCACGGTGTTGACATAGGTATGGAGTCGGGACGCCGATTGCGAGTTGCCGACGGCGAGCACCCGCTTCGTCTTCAGCCCGCCCATCGCGTCGACGCCCTGCGGGCTGCGGACCGCCTGCACGACCTGGGAGTAGATGTCGAACGAGTAGTCGTCACCCGGATGATTCAGGCTTTCGTATCGCGCCGGGTCCCAGAGCTTGTGCGACCGGGGGCCGCAGCAGATGGCGGCCGCCTGCGTGGAAACGAAGACATACGCATACCCCTCGCGGAACACCATCGGATGCAACCAGGTCCACATCGGCTCTTCGGCGTTCTGGGCGGTGACGTTGTCCCACTCGACGATCGTCGCTCCGTTGAACCGGCGCGGATCCGTCGGCCGGTAGACAAGGATCCTGGTCTTGTACGGAGCGGCGGTTGGGGTGGCGGTGTAGGTCTTTGCGGTCCCGGAGACGAAGTACTCCTCCTCCGAGTAGCCGATCGAGCCGACCTCGAAGAACTGGTCGTTCCACGGGTGGCCCCACAACCCCGTCTGCCCGATCGGTCCTTCGACGACCGGATTGGAAACCGACGGCGGCGCCGCCTGGCCCGTGCCGAGGCCGACGCCGGCGACCGCCGTCGCAACGCAGACGACGACCACGAGCAGGCGGCGCCGAACCCCCATGGATCTCCCCTTCTCCCCGGGCCGGACCCGAAACCGTACACTTGGGACGAAAGGGATGGCCACCGGCACGGCTGCCTGTGCGACAGTCCTCCGATGAACCGGGACCAGCTGCGATCACTGTTCGACCTGACCGGGCGCGTGGCGATCGTCACCGGCGGCACCCGCGGCATCGGGCGATCCATCGCCGAGGGCTTCGTCGCCTCCGGCGCCCGCGTCGCCGTCGCCAGCCGCAAGGCCGACGCCTGCGACGAGACCGAGCAGGGTCTGCGGGCCATGGGGGGCGACGCCATCGGGGTCCCTACCCACCTCGGCGAGCTGGACTCCCTGCACGGGCTGGTCGAGCGCACGGTCGACGAGTTCGGCCGCCTCGACATCGTCGTGAACAATGCGGCGACGCCGCTGCGCGAGGACCTCGGTCACTTCACGCCCGAGGCGTACGCGAAGTCGATGGACGTGAACCTGCGGGGCCCCGTCTTCCTCGTCCAGGAGGCGCTCCCCCACCTGCAGGACAGTCCGTCCGCCGCGGTCATCAACGTGATCTCGGCGGGAGCGTTCCTGCACGCACCGTTCCTGGCGACCTACGCCGCGACCAAGGCGGCGCTCATGTCGTTCACCCGGTCGATGGCGGCGGAGTTCGCGCCGCTCGGCGTCCGGGTGAACGCGCTCGCCCCCGGGTCCGTCGACACCGACATGATGCGCAAGAACACGCCGGAGGCCCAGGAGCAGATGGCCAACTCGAGCCTCCAGCGCCGCTCGGCGCATCCCGACGAGATGGTCGGGCCGGCGCTGTTCCTGGCGTCTGACGCGGCGAGCTTCGTCACCGGCCAGGTCGTGATCGCCGACGGGGGCCTCGTCCCCCACTGACCGTCCTCTACGCTTGTGAAGCTGTGAAGGGCGATCGAGTGGAGATCCTCGTCGACACCGGGAACGAGGTGCGCGGCTTCGAGGTGGTCGCCACCCGAGAAGGTCGCCGGGTCGAAGTCGTCATCGCCCGCGGAACGGTCGAAGTCGCCGAGGTCACCCGCGGCGGTCAGGTGGTGCGCTCGGCTCGCTTCATGGCCAGCCGGGTGGTCGCCGTTGTCGAGCACCCCGCATCGCAGGACGCCCGTTCGGGTTGACGGCCGCGGCGACCTCAGGGTTGGGTCAGGTCCGGGTGTCCTCGAGCCACTCGGGCATGTCGATCGGCGGGTTCGGCAGCTGGCGGACGCCCCGCTCGGCGAGCATCTGCTCGTAGCCCTCGAGGTCGGCGGGGAAGGACCGCGGGTCGCCCATCATCACTTCGAACAGCGCGACGCCCTCCGGGCCGGCGACGAGCGGCCCGAACGTGTCGCCCTGATCGAGCGCGATGTGGGTGCCGGCCGGGCAACGCACGGCGCCGCACGTCATCTCACCCTCGAGCACGAACACGACGTGGTCACTGTTGTGACCGTGCGGCTGCACGATCATCCCGGGGTCCCACTCGGCATAGAGCGAGAGGAAACGGGGCGAGAAGTCGAGCCACTTCTCGCGCACCGACGCGGCGTGATCGCCGTGTTGCTGGCGGCGAACCTCCTGCCACGAGAAGTCGTCGAGGTGTCGAATGCGCGGGCCGCCGGGCATGAGTCTCCTCTCATGGGAGCACGATCGCGACGAGGCTACCGATCGATCGGCGACGTTCAGTCCGGCCTCATCAACAATTCATGATCACATTGCGATCGTGCAGGCGTGTCGACGAGCACGTACACGCGTGTCTCGACGACTCCGGCGCGTGGCGAGGTGCCCACCCCATCTCGCCCGCGTCGGGCTTTCGCGCCCGTGTGGTGGGCCGTTCTCGGCATCATGGTCGTGTCGCTCGGCCTCGAATGCTGGGCCGTGACTCACGACCTGCCCTATCCCGAGGTGGACGAGCCGGTGTTCGTTCGACCGGCCGTGCACATCGCGTCGACCGGCGACCTCGACCCCCACTGGTTCGGCCATCCGGGTTCGACCACGATCTACCCGCTCGCGGGCCTCTACCACGCGTGGGATGTGGTCGCCCACGGCGGGCCCGTCTTCTCGCCGGACCCAGGCTTGGCCCACCGGTTCGCCGCCTCGCCGGGCGACTTCTACCTGATCGGTCGGCTCTGGTCGATCGCCTTCGCGATCGCGGCGATCCCGCTCGTCTTCCTCCTCGGGCGGCGTTGCTTCTCGACCGCCGTCGGCCTGGCCGGCGCGGCATTGTGGGCAGTGATCCCATTGGCGGTCTCCTACGGCCGAGAGGTGCGCACCGACAGCGCGGGGGTGTTCTTCGCGCTGCTGTCGCTGCTGTTGATCGTGCGCCTCTTCGAACGCGCAAGAGTGCGCGACCAGCTCGTGGCGGGGCTCGCCGTCGGCGTCGGGATCTCCTCGCGGTACTTCCTGGTGACGCTCCTTGCCGCGCTCGTCGCCGCCGGCGTGATCGCCCTCCGCCGGCGCGTGCCCGGCGCATCGGTCCGGGGCATCGCGGCCGGCGTTGGCGCGGCGGTCGCCGGGTTTGTGCTGACGACGCCGTACTTCCTGCTCGACTGGTCGACAGCCCGCGCCAGCCTTGCCAATGAGAGCGTTTCACATGTCGGCCACGACGGTCTCTCCCCGATCGGCAATCTCCGGTGGTACGTAGGAAACGCGATCCCCAACTCGATCTCGTGGCCCGTCGCGCTGCTCGCCGTGATCGGCATCCTCGTCGCCGTCGTCCACCGGCGTGACGCGCGCCGTCTCGTCCTGCTGGCAGGGGGGGCGACCTTTCTCGTGGCGATCAGCGCGTCGAAGCTGCATTGGAACCGCTGGCCGCTACCGATCCTCCCCGTCGTAGTGCTCTTCGCGGCGGACGGGCTCGCGCGCCTCACGTCGTCGATCAACGCGCGGGTCGGCCGGCGCGAGCTCGCATCCGCGTTCGCGGTGGCGGGAGTCGCGCTCGTCGCTCTCGGGCCTGCGAAGGACGTGATCCAACTCAATGTGCGCGAATCGACGCCGAGCACGCGCGTCGTGGCTCGACAGTGGATCGAGAACCACGTCCCCGAGGACAGCTCGGTGGTGCGAGAGCTGAAGACGGCGCCTCTGGACGATACCGATCTTCGCTTGATGTCACGGTTCTCGCTGCCGTACGGAGGCTGGACGCTCGACCGGTATCGTCTCGACGGATTCCGGTACTTCGTCACCAACGCCGGGATCAGCGGCGCCTACACGGCCCAGCCACGCCGCTACCCGGCGCAGGCACTTCTCTACCGCGAGCTCCGACAGCAGGGCTGCCTGCTCCACGTGTTCCGTCCCGACGCGCACCGGGACGGTCCCGTCATCCGCGTATACGAGCTCTCGCCCGGCGCGGGCGCCTCCTGCCGATCGACCGCCGTCGCCTAGCTACATGACCGTCACGCTCAGCAGGCCAGCACAGCCCTGATCCGGTTCGCGTCGCTGGTCAGCGTGGCAGCATTGCCCGCCAAGATCTTCTTGCCCGATTTGGAGTTCACACCGTCAAGGAACTTCGCCAGTTCAGAGCAGGCCTTCGCGGTGGTTTTGGCCTTCAGAGCGCTCAACGCGTTGTTCAGCCGGTTCAGCAACTCGCTCTTGAACCCAGGCTCGATCGTCATGCCCTTCACGCGGTTGATGAGACTGTTGAGCTGATCGACGGCCCCGAGCACCGTGATCTGGAACGACTTCGAGGTGGTGTTGCTCGAGGCGTCCGTTGCTGTGCAGCTCACGGTCGTCGTGCCGATGGCGAACGTGCTCCCCGACGGCGGGGTACACGTCTTTGTGACGCTGGGCGCGTTGTCCGTAGCCGTCGTCACGAAGGACACCACCGCACCAGACGGTGAAGTCGCGTTCACCGTCATGTTTGCCGGCACTGTGAGCGACGGCGGCTCGGTGTCGACCACGTTCACGAGGAACGACCCCGAGGACGTATTGCCCGAACCGTCAGTGGCGGTGCAGTTGACGGTGGTCGTGCCGATCGCAAAGGCAGTCCCCGACGGCGGCACGCAGGCCACGGTCACCCCGGGCGCGTTGTCAGCTGCCGTTGGGGTGTACGTCACTACTGCGGTCGCCAGACCTGGATCAGTGGACTTCGTGATATCCGCCGGGACAGTGATCGACGGAGGCTCGGTGTCGACCACGGCAACCCAGAAGGACTTCGAGGTGAAGTTCCCGGCGATGTCGATAGCCGTGCAGATGACCTCGTTCGGGCCGATCGGGAACGCGGCACCCGACGGCAGAGCGCAGTCCAGCGAGACTCCGGGCACGTTGTCCGCCGCGGTCGCGGTATAGGTCACCACCGCCGTCGGGAGACCCGGATCGGTCGATTTCAGGATGTTGCCCGGCACAGTGAGCGACGGAGGCTCAGTGTCATTCACGGTCACCTGGAATGCCTTCGAGGTCATGTTCCCCGATGTGTCGGTGGCGGTGCAGGTGACGGTCGTCGTCCCGATCGGAAACGCATTGCCTGACGGTGGGCTGCAGCTCAACGTTTCGCCGGGATAGTTGTCGTCCGAAGACGCCGTGTAGGTCACCACAGCGGTCGCCAGTCCTGCGTCGTTCGACTTCGTGATGTTCGCCGGGACGTTGACGGAAGGGGGTGTGGAGTCGACGACATTGGTGTTGTCGCTCGCTGTGTTGTTCCCCGACGCCGGGTCCGGCGTGGGGCTTGCGACGCTCGCGGTGTTCGTGCGCGTGACCGGCCCGTTCGCGGCGAGATCGCTCGGTACGTCCGCGGTCAGCGGGAACGATGTCTCCTCGAGGTTCCCGAGTGTGCCGGCATGCGTGCACGTGACAACCCCGGCCGCCACTGAGCACGACCATCCATTGCCCCCGCTCTCGGCGGCGACGAACGACCAGCCGGCCGGGAGCGTATCGGTGACCGTGATCGGGCCAGCGGCGGCTCCGAGCACGCTCTTCACGCTGAGCGTGTAGGTCCCGTGTTCGCCGTGCGTGAAGTTCCCGTCGTGGGATTTCGTCAACTGGAGGTCAGAGCTGGGGTTCACGGTCGCGGTGTCGCTCGCAGTGTTGTTGCCATCGTTGTCGTCGCGGATCTGACTTTCGACACGCGCGTTGTTCGTCACCTGCGCGGCGATACCGTCGGGGGCCGCGTCCCCGCCGACGAGCACCCCTACGGTGAACGGCGAGTCGCCTGTAGGCAGGGGAGAACTGTGCGTGCATGCGAACTCGGAGCCGTTCCCTGGGCTGCACTCCCAACCATTCGGGTCTCCGACCATCGGGGCAAGCTCGAAGCCCACAGGCAGCGTGTCCACCACCGCGATCATTGGTGCGGCGACGCCCGGACCATTGTTGTGCACGGTGAACGTGTACGTCCCGACCCCGACCTCACCGACCGTGAACGAGCCCGCGTGCGTCTTCGTGAGCGAGAGGTCCGTATGGGTGATGACTTGGAAGGTCGTGGAGCTCGAGTTGTTCGCCGAATTCGGGTCGGCGTTGAGCCCGCTCACGGTGGCGGTGTTGGTCACCATCGTCGACAAGCCGCTCGGCGCGGCATCGGCGCCCACTGCGACCTCGATCGCCATGTTGACAGGTGCGCCGGACGCCAATGAGCCGCTCACGCACGTCACGGTCTGCCCGCTGGCCGTGCACTCCCATCCGTTACCGCCCCCATCGACGTACGACAGGCCGTTTGGCAGCTGATCGGTGACCGTCACTCCCGGCTGCGAGCCCGAAGGTGAAGCCGCGTCTGGACCGAGGTTCTCGACGGCGATATTGAAAAGCATGTTGGCCCCGGTGACGGGCGGCGGTCCTGCCACGGTCTTGGTGATCGAGAGGTCGCTCGACGGAGCAGCGCCGCTGCCGGTCCCGCCGCCCCCGGGAGCGCACGACAGATCGTCGGGAAGACACGTGGGGTCCCCGCCGGGGCCGGGATCTCTGCCCCCGCCCGTCGCTCCTGCGAGTTGCAGTGGGAGGGCGACAGCGACGAGGCACGCGGCGCACAGAGCCACGAACCACGCGCGCACCAATGAAGAACGAGAACGTGCCCTGCCCATGAGCCCCACCCTCCTGCCCCGCGCGACGCGAACGCGCTGCGCGTTTGTACGACCACGGTACGTGCAATGAGACCGAACAACCAGGGGGCATCACCGACGAATGCCCCAAACGCGCCGCTCCGACGAAGAACGGCGGAGATTTATTCGGCGTGCACGACCTCCGCCGCGGCGCGCTCACCCGACTGCACGGCGCCGTCCATGTACCCGCTCCAGACCGTCGCCGTCTCGGCGCCGGCCCAGTGGATGCGCCCCACCGGCGCCCGGAGCGCCGGTCCGTACTGCGTCCACACCCCGGCGGGGAAATGGGCTCCGTAACAGCCGCGGGTCCACTCCTCCTCCGACCAGTCGAGCTCGACGTACTCGGCGGGCTCGACCGCCCGGTGGCCGAAGAATTCGACCAGCGATCCGAGCACGGCGGCGCGGCGCTCGTCGGCGCTGACGCGGTTGAGCCGGCGCGCGGCGGCGCCCTCGAGGAATGCGAGCAGCACGCCGGGCGTGCCGCCGGGCGGAGAGTTGTCGAACACGACCTTGGCGGGGCCGCGGTCGCCCGTCGCCTGGCCCGTCAGCCCGGCGTCACGCCAGAACGGCGTGGCGTAGACCGCGTGGCACTTGATCACCGACCCCGCCGGCATCCGCTGCATGAGTTGATCACGCGTCGCCGGCAGCGGGGGGTCGTACGCGATCCGACCCGCCAAGGTCGGCGGGACGGCGACGATGACGTGCGCCGCGGTCACGTCTGCGCCGTCGGCGTGCACGGTCGCACCGGTTGCGCGCTGCTCGATTCGGCGCACCGGCGCGCCGAGGCGGACCCGGTCACCGAGCTGCTCGGCGAGCCGGAGCGGGACGAGCTGCGAGCCGCCGACGAAGCGGTCCTGTTGTGCGCCGCCGGCGGTGCCGGCGAGCGCGTCGATGCCGCCGCCCGAGTGTGTGTAGAAGAGCGCGTGGAGGAGCGAGAAGTCCGACGCCTCGGCGGCGAAGACCCCCTCGGCGTACAGGCGCAGCATCTCTCGTCCCGACGCGGTCCGGGCGTTGCGTTGAATCCACGTCTCGAACGTCTGCGAGTCGAGCTGGCGCGCGCGGTCGGCCGTCCACGGCACTTCGAGCGGGACGCGGGCCGCGAGGCGATCGAAGCGGGCCTGTGCCTGCCCGATGTCGGCCAGCACGAGTGGACCGAGACTCGGCCGCGTCCGGTAGCGGATCTGCTTGTCTCGCACGTGCACCAGGTGCTCCCCGGTGTTGTACGTGGGGAACGTCTCGAGCCCGAGCTCGGCTGCGAGCTTGGCCATGCGGAGCTGGGTCGGACCGACCCACTGCCCCCCGAGCTCCACCACGGTGCCGTCCGACAGCGTGTGGTTGAGAACCCGGCCGCCGACGCGGTCACGGGCCTCGAGCACCACGACCTCTTTGCCGGCGGCGGCGAGCTCGCGGGCGGCGACCAATCCCGCGATCCCGGCGCCGACCACGGCCACGTCGGCTTCTACGCGTTCGGCCATCTCTCCTCCCTGGCGCCGTCGAAGCTCCGGCCCTGCGCCGACGGTCGGCAGAGCCGCCATCGCCGCGGCCAGCGTACGTACTGTCTGCTCATGCCGCCGGTGGCGGGTGTGGACGGATGTCGGGCGGGATGGGTCGTCGTGCACGACGGGCACGCGGAGGTCCATCGCGCCTTCGCCGCCGTGCTCGCGTCGTTGCCTGACGACGCCATCGTTGCGGTCGACATCCCGATCGGGTTGGTCGACGAGCATGTCCCCGGTGGACGTGACGTCGACCGGGCAGCGCGGGTGGAACTGGGCCCGAAGCGCAGCTCGGTGTTCTCCGCACCACCCCGGTGCGCGCTCGCAGCGCGGACGCTGCCCGACGCCCGGCGGCGCGGCGCACGTCTCACGCTGCAGACCCTGAACTTGTTGCCGCGTATCGAGGACGTCGACGGTGTCATGACGCCGGAGCTCCAGTTGCGGGTCTTCGAAGTACACCCTGAGCTCAGCTTCGCGGCCATGGCGGGCGGCCCGCCCGTGCTCACGCCGAAGCGCAGCGCCATCGGCTCGAACGAACGCCTCGCCTTGTTGCAACGAGCCGGGGTCTGCGTGCCCGAGCGACCGGCCGGCGCGGCCGTCGACGACCTGCTCGACGCGTGCGCTCTGACGTGGAGCGCGCGCCGGGTCGCCGACGGGACTGCCTCCCACGTTCCGGACCCGCCGTCGCGGGACGCCCGCGGCCTCCGCATGGAGCTCCATTGGTGAACCTCCGCACCGTCGGGCACGGGACGCTGCCGCAGGAAGACTTCACAGCGTTGGTGTCCGGCGCGGGCATCGAGGTCGTCGTCGACGTGCGCTCCTTCCCGGCGAGCCGCCGCCATCCGCAGTTCGGCCGGGAGGCGATGGAGCGGTGGCTGCCCGACGCCGGCATCGCGTACCGGTGGGAGCCTCGCCTGGGCGGGCGGCGACGGGCGCGGCCCGATTCTCCGCACGGCGCACTGCGCGTGGCCGCTTTTCGCGGGTACGCCGACCACATGGAGACCGACGAGTTCCGGGATGCAATCGATGACCTCCTCGCCGAGGGCGGCACACGACCCGTTGCCGTGATGTGCGCCGAGAGCGTGTGGTGGCGGTGCCATCGGAGGCTCCTGGCCGACGCCGTCGTGCTGTTGCGCGGCACCGCAGTCGAGCATCTGTTCCACGACGGCCGCATCGACCCGCACCGGCCGACGCCGGAGGCCCGCGTCGACGGACGGCGCCTCGTCTACGACGGGGGCGAACCGGGCCTTCCTCTGCGAGACTCCTGACGGGCAGCGGGGACGAGCAGGAGGAGAGCCGGTTGCAGCGGTTCGTGGTCCACCTGTTCATCTCGGTCGCGGTGTGCGGCTTCGTCGTCGCAGCCTGGGCGCTCACGAGCGGGTCCTTCGCCGAGCTGTCGGACATCGCAGGAAACCCGACGCTCTCCCGCAAGCTCGGCTTCTGGCCGATCTGGGTCATCCTCGCCGCCGGCGCCGCGCTCCTGGTCGATCTCGGCTTCGTCGTCGCCGGAGTCTTCGGCGATCGGGGGCGGAAGAAGCGCCGCCAGCGAGAGAGGCGCCGCCAGCGCCAGATCGAGCGCACCAAGCGCGCCGGCACGCAGGTGGGCGACGCGCTGGCGGAGGTGCTGCGCTCGCTCGCGGCCCGGCAGCGCGAGCGGAAGCAGCCGGCGCCGGGCCCGGTGAAGCGCTGGGTTGCCGTGATGTTCAGCGACATCGTCGACTCCACGCGCCTTGCCGAGGAGGTCGGCGACGACGAATGGACCGATGTCGTCTCTCGCTATCGCGAGTTCGTGCGCGCCGCGTTCGCGACGCGTGGCGGCGAAGAGGTGGGCACCCAGGGCGACGGGTTCCTCGCCCAATTCCCCAGCCCGGCCGATGCGGTTCTCTGCGCGGTCGACATCCAGCGCGACGTCCGGGACGTCGCCGCCGCCGGGCTCGGCCTCCGCCTCCGCATCGGCGTGCATGCCGGCGAGGCCGTCCACGACGACGGCGATCTCATCGGCCGGGTCGTCAACCTCGCCGCCCGCGTCACGGGCGAGGCCGAGCCGGGCGAGATCCTCGTCACCGAGCCCGTCGCCGACTACGTCGGTGGTCGTCTGCACCTGGAGGACCGGGGCCTGCGGGACCTCCGGGGCGTGCCCCAGGCGCGCCATCTCCTGGCGGTGGACTGGTCGGACAGCGACCAACCGGCGGCGCCGCGCTCCGGCGGGTAGAACCTCTACGCTCCCCCGCGTCCCGCCCGACCGACCGGAGACCCGCATGCCCCTCGCCGCCGCCGCTCGTGCCCTGCTCGACGAGCGCCGTCCCCTGACCCGCGACGAGGTCGCGGCGGTGGCGGCGCTGCCCCTCGAGCAGCTCCCCGACGTGGTCGCGCTCGCGCACCGGGTTCGACTCGCCTACTGCGGGCCCGAAGTCGAACTGGAGAGCCTCATCAACGCCAAGTCGGGCGCGTGCCCCGAGGACTGCGCGTTCTGCTCGCAGTCAGCCCGGTTCGAGACGGGCGTCGACGTGTTCGCGTTCCTCGACCTCGACGAGGTCGTTGCGGCGGCCCGCTCGACGCGCGAGGCGGGCGCGACCCAGTTCTGCATCGTCGTCGCCGTTCGGGGCCCGGAGGAACGGCTGTTCCGCAAGGTGCTCGAGGCCGTCGAGGCGGTGCATCGCGAGACCGGGCTCGAGGTTGCATGCTCGCTCGGACTGTTGACACGGGAGCAGGCGGAGCGGCTCGCGGCGGCCGGTGTGCGCCGCTACAACCACAACCTCGAAACGTGCCGGGAGGTGTTCCCCTCCATCTGCACGACACACACGTGGGACGACCGCGTCGCCACCGCCCGCCTGGCGGGCGAAGTCGGCATGGAGCTGTGCTGCGGCGGGATCCTGGGCATGGGCGAGACGCTCGAGCAGCGGATCGATTTCGCCTTCGAGCTCGCCGCGCTGGCGCCGTGCGAGGTGCCGATCAACCTGCTCGACCCGCGCCCCGGCACGCCGCTCGACGACCGCTCGTTGCTCGCGCCCCGCGAGGCGTTGCAGGCGATCGCGCTGTTCCGGCTGGTGATGCCGGGCGCGTGGATCCGGCTTGCGGGCGGACGCGAGCGCGTGCTCGGCGAGCTCCAGGCCATGGGGTTGCTGGCGGGGGCGAACGCACTCATCGTCGGCAACTACCTCACGACGACCGGGCGCCCGCCCGAGGCCGACGTCGCCCTGCTCGACGCCCTCGGCATGCCCGTGGCCGACGGCCCGGGCGAGGGCAGGTTCGTCGTCGACGGCGCCGGTCCCCACGCCCGCCCCGCCCGCGGCCCCTCGATCCCCGTGCGCGTGGAGTAGATGCGCGTCTGAGCGACGCTGAGCGTCGCTCAGATACGCATGGTCGGGGCGGTCTCGTTGAAGCTCAGCAGGACGGGGCCGCGGCCGATGCGGGTGATCGACCCGACCTCGAGGCGCATGCGCCAGGCGAGCTCGGGTGGGACGCGAAGCGTCCATGTCACCGCGGCTTTGATCGGCGAGACGTGGCTGACGGCGACGACGACGCGGTCGTCCAGCCACTCGTCGCAGAACGAAGCGACGCGGCCGGCGACCACTTCGAGGCTCTCCCCGCCCGGCGGCACGAAGCCGCCGTCCCGGCGCCAGCGCGCGACGACATCGGGATCGAGGTCGGCGAACGGACGCCCTTCCCACTCGCCGTAGTCGATCTCGATCAGGCGGTCGTCGACCTCGACCGAGCGGCCACACGCCGCCGCGACGGGCGCGGCCGTGTCGCACGCGCGGCGGAGCGGGCTGGTGAGCACGTGCGAGACGTCAAGACCGGCGAGCGCCAAGGCGAGGCGCTCGGCTTGGGCCCGGCCGTTGTCGGTGAGCGCAACGTCGCTCCGGCCGAGGAGGAGCCCGGCCCGGTTCGGCGGCGTCTCGCCGTGCCGCACGAAAGCGATCACGACGCCGCGGGGGCTCGCAGCCGGCCCGACCGGAGGAAGTCGTCGCGGCGTCCCCGGTCGGCGAGACCGAAGCGGTACACGATCCACGCGCACGCGGCCACGCCTGCCAGCTCTTCGAGCACGACGATCCCGGGCGCAGGGAGCAACGAGCCGTCGGGCAACGAGGCGCCGGTGAACGGCCACCAGAACACGTCGGTGTTCGCCCACGCCGCCGAGAGCACCAGACCGCAGAACGCCCCGATGGGGAGGCACAGGAGGCGGCGGCGCAGCAGGCGTGGCCGCCCGATCGTCAGCAGCATGACGGCGACCAGCAGCACGACGCTGCCGAGCAGCGTGTGGCCGTACGCCAGGCCGAGGAACGGCAGGTCGACGGCGAGCGGGAACAGCGAGCCGGCGACGACGAGGCGGTAGTCGACGCCGGCGCTCTGGAACACGAAGTAGACGAGCAGCACGGAGAGCCCCGCGTACCAGAGCAACATGCGCTCAGGCGAGGTCGAGGGCGGCGTTGACCAGCGCGTCGGCCTCGGTGTTCTGCTCGCGGGGCACGTGCGCGAGGTCGACATCCTCGTACTCGGCGAGAAGCTCCCGCGCCCGCTCGAAGTACGGCCGCAGGTGCGCCTGCTTCACGCGGTACCGGCCCTCGAGCTGGCGGATGAGCAGTTGCGAATCGGCCCGGACCCGGATGCGCCGAGCGGGGAACTCGAGGGCCGCCTCGAGCGCGGCGACCAGGGCGCGGTATTCGGCCACGTTGTTCGTGGCTACCCCGATGCGCTCGCTCACAGTCGCGAGCCGGGTTGGGGGGTCGGTGGACGGGTCGAGCACGACGGCGCCGATCGCAGCCGGGCCCGGGTTCCCGCGCGCGCCGCCGTCGCAGTAGATGACGAGCTCGGGCCGTGGCGTCACGGCACCAGGATGCAGCCGCAGTTGTCGCAGTGCGCGACGGTCCCGGGCGGGCTCTTTCGGATGCGCTCCGCTTCCACCGACGGGATGGAGAGGTGGCATCCCTGACACGTGTTGCCGCTCAGCCGCGCCGCGCCGATACCTCGAGCGCGCTCACGGCATCGCTCGTAATCCTCGAGGAGACTGGCGTCGACCGTGGCGGCGATCTCGTCGCGGGCGACGCGCTCGCCGGCCAGCTCTTCGTCGATCTCCGTTTCGACCTCGGCCAATGCCGCGCCGAGGCGCACCGCTTCGGACTCGAGCTCGCTGACGCGCGCACGGAGCTCGTCGACCGCGGGTTCGAAGGACTCTCGGCGCTCCATGACCTCGAGCTCGCGGTCCTCGAGTCCGCGCCGGTGACGCCGAAGCTGTTCCACGTCCGCTTGGAGCGCTTGGAGCTCGCGCGGTGAGCTCACCTCGCCCGAGTACATGCGACGCTCGACTTCGGCCGCCTTGTCCTCGAGCGACCGCGCCTCGTCGTCGAAACGCTGTTCCTCACGCGCCACCTCCTCGCGCTGGGCCGTCACCTCGGCGAGCCGCGTGCCGGCTGTGCTCAGCTCGGTGCGCACGGATTCGAGCGCGGCGCGCTCGGGAAGTGTGTCGCGGCGGTGGCGGAGGCGGTCGATCGCGGTGTCGCGGGTCTGGAGCTCGAGCAGTGTGTCGAGCATCACCGAAGCTTCCGCGCCCACCTTCCGAGACTAACGAAAGCGGCGTTTGGAACCCGGCATGGGGCTACCTACCGAAGCCGTTGCCGCCGCCACCGCCACCGGGATTGCTGGGCTGCGGCGGAGTGACCGCCGGCGCGGTCGGCGCCGGTGCGGGCGCCGGCGCAGGTGCAGGCGCGGGTTGTGGCACCGGCACCAGGATCGTGTCCGGCGGCGCGGGCGGCGGAGGTGGCTGTGCGGGCTGGTCCGTCCGTCCCTTGACCGGGTCGAGGAACATGCCCGGCGCGTCGCACGCGGCTCCCGGGCTCGGGAACGCGTCGTCGGGCACGCTCCGGGTCGCCGGGATCATGAAGTTCCGCCAGATCGTGTTCGGGACCCCGGAGCCGAACCCGGCACCCTCGCGATCCTCCTCGGGGTAGCCGTGCCAGACGAACGACACGAGGTCGGGCGTCCCCCCGAGGAACGAGGAGCTGATCTCGTTGTCGTTCGTCCCCGTCTTCCCGAACGCGTCACGGCCCGGGATTCCCTTCCCGGCCGCGGTGCCGGTTTGGATCGGGCCGTGGAGGATGCTCGCCTCGCACGCGGCGACGTCGGGGTCGAGCACCCGGTCACCGGGCCGACCCGTCTCGTCGAAGACGACCTTCCCGTCGGCGCCGACGACCTTCTGCACGAAGATCGGGTCGTGGTGGATCCCGCCGCCCGCGATCGTCGCGCCGATGTTCGCCATCTCGAGCGGCGTGATCGAGATGACGCCCAACGTGAACGTGAGCACCTTCCACTCGTTCACCGGCTGACGGCCGGCGACGTTGGCCCGCATGCCCATCTTCTGGGCCATGTCGATGACCTTGTCCAAGCCGACGCCCGTCGACATGCGCACGAACGCGCAGTTCACCGAGTTGGTGGCCGCCTCGTCGATGCTCATGAGGCCGCCGCCGCCTTCGGCGTTCCTCGTCCCCTCGCGCCCGAACCCGGGCACGCTGCACGGCGAAGTGCCGTCGACCTGGTCGTTGCGCGAGTAGCCGTTCTGCAGGACCGTTCCGAGCGTCGTGACCTTGAAGCTCGATCCGACCTGGCGGCCCGCGCCGTCGGTGGCGAGGTTGAACTTGGCTTCTTCGTACGGCCGGCTGTCGGTCATCGCCTTCACATAACCGGTCCTCGGATCCATCGCGACGAGCGCGGCTCCGAAGCCGGCCTTG
The DNA here is from genome assembly GCA_036005605.1 of Acidimicrobiia bacterium. Lineage (GTDB taxonomy): Bacteria > Actinomycetota > Acidimicrobiia > IMCC26256 > JACDBD01 > JALZAA01. Next base: position 16,137 of record DASYQJ010000176.1, on the reverse strand, counting down.
GCACCCCGCAGGCCGTTCGCCACCGCGTCGTCGGCCATCTGCTGCATGGCCGGGTCCTTGGTCGTGTAGACCTTCAGGCCCCCCTGGAGCAACTTGTCGCGTCGCTCCTTCGCCGTCGCGCCGAGGCGCGGGTCGGCGAGCAGGACCTGCTGCGCGTGCTCGGCCCACGTGTTCTCGGGACGCAGCTCCGACGTGGGCTTCACCGTCGGGAGCGGCTCCTGATTGGCCTGGTCGGCCTGGGCCTGGGTGATGTGATGCCGTTCGACCATCGTCTTCAGCACATCGGCGCGCCGCTTGGCCGCCTGATCGGGATGCACGAAGGGATTGTCGCCCTCGGGATTGCGGATCACCCCGGCGAGCAGCGCCGCCTCGCCGACGGTGAGCTCGCTGAGCGCCTTGCCCCGGGGGAAGGGCGCGCCGGGGTCGGCGGTGAGGAAGAACCGCCGCGTGGTGGCCTTGACGCCGTACGAGCCCTGCCCGAAGTAGACGGTGTTGAGGTACTGCTTGAGGATCTCGCGCTTCGAGTACTTGTCGTTGAGGCGATAGGCGAGGATGAGCTCCTTGGCCTTGCGTTGCAGATCCTGCTTGTTCCCGAGGATCCGGTTCTTGACGAGCTGCTGCGTGATCGTCGATCCCCCCTGGCTGATCTCGCCGCTCGTGATGTTCTCGACGAAGGCCCGCGACACGCCGCTGACGTCGACGCCGGGGTTCTTCCAGAACGTCTTGTCCTCGGTGTCGATGACCGCGTTGATGAGGATCTGCGGCACCTCGGCGAGTTCGACCGGCTCCCGGTCCTGCACGCCGAGCTTGCCGATCACGGCGCCGTTGGCGTCGAGCACGGTCGTCGGCTCGGACAGCTCGCCGAGGCTCTTCACGGTGCCCGTGTAATGGTGCGCCGTCGCGATCTGGCGGGCGCCGGGAACGAGCGCGGCGAAGCAGATCCCGAGAGTCAGACCGCCGACCAGGACGATGGCCGCCAGCCTCGTGAGGACACGAGCGGAGTCAGGCATGGGAACCCACCAGGATGACACACCGGGCCCGAAGCCCGGCACCGGCACCGAGGGCGGACGCCGGCGGTCCCGGATGCCCGTCATACGCCGTCGGTACCCTCCGGAGGATGGTTCGGGCGCAATTCGTCGAGCAGGGTCCCCCGGCGCGCGAGGCACTGCGAGCGGCGGTCCGGGAGGCGAAGGGCCGGGACCCGCTGGCGCCGGTCACGGTGGTCGTCCCGTCGACGTACGCAGGCCTGGCGCTCCGTCGTGACCTCGCCGGGCCCGACGGCCTGGTCAACGTGCGGTTCCTCGCCCTGGCCCGGCTGGCCGAGCTGCTCGGGGCGCCGGCGTTGGCCGAGCAGCGGCGGCGGCCGCTCACGCGCCCCCTCCGGGCCGAGGCGGTGCGGGCGGTGCTCGCCGACGCCGGGCCCCCGCTGGCAGCGGTGGCGGGCCACCCGGCCACCGAGCGGGCGCTCGACGCGTCGTTCCTCGAGCTGCGACGCGCCGGCGACGACGCTGTCGAACAACTGACCCGGGCCGGGGATCCGGCGGCATCGGTCGCGAGCCTCTACCCAGCGTTCCGTTCCCGCACGACCGGGTTCTACGACGACGAGGACCTCGCGCTCGCCGCGGCCGCCGCGCTGGCGAGCGAGCCGCCCGCGCTGCGGGAGATCGGGCACGTCGTGCTGTACCTCCCGACGCGCCTGTCGCCGGGCGAGGGTGAGCTCGTGCGGGCGTTGGGCGCGACCGGTCGGCTGCGCGCGTTGCTCGGTCTCACCGGAGATCCCACGGCCGACGAGATCGTCGTCGAGCTGGCGGCTCGCCTCCCCGGTTCGGGCGAACCCGAGCCCTCGGCCGTCCGGCTGCCGCCGGTGGCGACGACCATCGTGAGCGCGCCCGACCCGGAGGACGAGTTGCGCGCCGTCGTGCGTGACGTGATGGCGCGCGCGTCGTCGGGGACTCCATTGCATCGGGTTGCGATTCTCTTCCGTGTCGACGAGCCGTACGCGCGCCTCGCGCACGAGCTGCTCGACGCGGCCGATGTCCCCTGGAGTGGTCCGTCGACGCGCCGCCTCGCCGAGACGACCGCGGGACGCGTCCTCCTCGGGCTCCTGCGCCTCCCGGAGAGCGACTTCGCGCGCGACACGGTCATCGACTGGATCGCGTCGGGGCCCGTGCGCGACTCGGCGGACGGCCGCTCGGTCCCGGCCAGCCGTTGGGACATCCTGTCGCGCGAGGCGGGCATCGTCACCGGCCTTGCTCAATGGACCGAACGGCTGACCCGTCTCGCCCGGCACCTGACGGCCCGCCTCGAAGCGACCGGCGACGACGAGCTCAGCGAGGGCGCGCGCCGCCATCACGAAGCCGACCTCGAGCACGCCGGGCAGCTCTCTCGGTTCGTCGCCGACCTCGGCGCCCGCCTCGCGCCGCCGTCCCCGGGCACGTGGCCTCGTCTCGCGACGTGGGCACGCGACCTGCTCGACTGCTACCTCGGGGGCGAAGGGCGGCGCGCAAGCTGGCCGGAGTCGGAGATCGAGGCGGCGCGGCGGGTCGCCGACGCGCTCGACGGCTTGGCCGCGCTGGCCGAGATCCGCAGCGAGGCGTCGCTGACCACGTTCGTGCGGGCGCTCGAGTCCGAGCTGGACGCGCCGGCCGGACGCGTGGGGCGCTTCGGCGCCGGCGTGTTCGTCGGCAGTGTGCGGCACGCATATGGCGGTGACTTCGACGTCGTGCACGTCGTCGGGATGGCCGAAGGCGCGTTCCCGCCCCTCGGACGCGAGGATCCCCTCATCCCCGACCGCGCTCGTCGGCTCGCGGGGCCGGCGCTGCCGGTTCACGCCGTCCGGCGCGCCGAGGAACGACGCGACTACCTGGCCGCGCTCGCCGCCGCGCCGGTGCGGTCGCTTTCTTACCCGCGCGCCGACCCGCGCGCGCAACGCAAGCGCCTGCCCGCCCGCTGGCTCCTCGAGAGCGCGAGCTCCCTCCTGGGCGAGACCGTGGGCGCGGAGGAGCTGACTCGACTGACCGCCGGCTGGCTCCGTGTCGTGCCGTCGTTCGAGGCCGGCGTGCGGGCACCGGGCGAGGAGGGATCGCTGACGGAGCGCGACGTCCGCAGCCTGCGCGACTGGCAGGAGCGGCGGCGACCACTCGACCGCCATCCACTGGTCGAGACGACGCCGTCGCTCCGGGCCGGGGTCACCGCGGTCCGGGCTCGTCGCTCCGTAGCGCTCACTCGCTTCGACGGCCTGGTCGGCCCCGTTCCTGGACTGCTGCCCGCCGAGGACGACGCGCTCTCCCCCACCTCCCTCGAGACCTGGGCGACGTGCCCGTTCCAGTACCTGCTCGCACGCGTGCTGCGGGTACGCGAAGTCGAGCGGCCCGAGGCCACCGACCGCATCGGCCCCCTCGAACGAGGCTCCCTCGTCCACGCGGTGCTCGCCGAGTTCCTCGACACCGTCGAGCCGCGCACCGCACCCGACGAGGCGTGGGACGACTCCGAGCGCGGTCTGCTCCTCGAGATCGGCGAGCGGTACTGCAACGAGGCCGAACGTGAAGGGCTCACCGGGCGGCCGTTGCTGTGGAAGCTCGACCGGCGGCGGATCCTGCGGGAACTGGAGGGTTTCCTCGACACCGACGAGGAGATCCGCGCCCAACTCGAGGTCGTTCCCCGGGCGGATGGACGCGAGCTGGCGTTCGGCTTCGGCGGCGACTCCGGCGATCCCGCAGCGGTCACGCTGGTGGACGGCCGCATCGTGCGTTTTCACGGGTACATCGACCGGGTCGACGAGGGCCCGAGCGGATCGCCCGTCGTCGTCTTCGACTACAAGACCGGCCGCATCGACGATCCCGCCCGGGGCCTCGAGCGCGGCAACCGGCTCCAGCTCCCGGTCTACGCGCTGGCGATGGCCGGTGGCGACCCGCCGACCGAGGTGCGCTCGTACTACTGGTCGACGCGAGAGTTCGGCACCGATGCCCTCGTCGGCATCAAGCTCGACGACGCGACGAACGAGCAGTTCGTCGACAAGGTCTCGACGATCGTCGACGGGATCGGCGCGGGAGTGTTCCCCGCGTTCCCCGACAAGCCTCGTCAGGACGGGCGCGGGCGCGAGACGTGGGAGAACTGCTGCTACTGCCCCTTCGACCGCGTGTGCGCAGCGGCGCGGGACGACGACTGGACCCGCAAGCGGAGCGATCCGGTCGTTGCTCGGTTTCGGGACCTCGCCGATCCCCCGCCGGACGAGAAAGAGGAGAAGTGACCCCCGTCGACGCCCCCGCGCGCGACGCGATCCGCGACCTCCACGAGGCCACGCTCTTCGTCGAGGCGGGCGCGGGCACGGGAAAGACCACCGCGCTCGTCGACCGGGTCGTCTCGTTGATCGCGCGCGGCCGTGTCACGATCCGGGAGCTCGCCGCGATCACGTTTACCGAGGCCGCCGCCGGCGAGCTGCGCGACCGCATCCGCTACCGCCTCGAGCAAGCGGGAGGAGGTGGCACCGATTCGGCGCTCGCGCCGGAAGAGCGTGAGCGATGCCGGGATGCACTCGACGACGTCGACGACGCCGCCCTCTCGACCTTGCATGGCTTCGCCCAGCGCATCCTCGCCGAGCACCCGCTCGAGGCCGGGCTCCCACCCCGCTTCGAGGTGGTCGACGACGTGGAGGCGGCGGTTCGCTTCGACGAGCGCTGGGGGCAGTTCCTCGACGCGCTCGTCGCCGACCCGGAGCTCGAGCCGGTCCTCCTTCCCGCGCTCGCGCTGGGCGTCGACTTCGACCACCTGCGCCGGGTGGCGCGAGTCCTGCACGAGCATTACGAGCGGCTCCGGCCCGCATCTGCAGTCGCGACGCCGGCGCCCGCGGTCGACCTCCGGCCGGTCCTGGCGCCGCTCGAGCAGGCGACCGTCCGGCTGGCGGAGTGTCGGGTCCGGCAGGACAAGCTCTTCCAGCACATCGACGGGCTCGCCGGATGGATCGATGTCCTGCGCGGCGCGGACGACGACCTCGACCGCCTCGATCTCCTCGGCCAGATGCCGAAGCTGACCGCGAGGAAAGGCCGGCACGAGAACTGGCGATGCCCGGTCGACGAGGTGCGCGCGCTGCTCGAGCAGGCGGAGAAGGCCCGGGCTGCGCTGGTGCGCGCCCAACAGCAGGCGACGCTCGACGTGCTGATCGGCCGCTTGCGCGGTTTCGTGCGCGGCTACGCGGACGAGCGCCGCCGTGACGGCCGCATCGAGTTCCACGACCTGCTCGTGCTGGCGCGGGACGTCCTGCAACGCAACCCCGGCGTGCGCGCCGCGCTCGGCGAGCGGTTCCGGGTCCTGCTGATCGACGAGTTCCAGGACACCGACCCCCTCCAGATCGAGATCGCCGTGCTGCTCGCCTCGGACGATCCCGACGCCGGCGAACGGCCGTGGTGGGAGGTGACCATCGCGCCGGGGCGGGTGTTCTTCGTCGGCGACCCGAAGCAGTCGATCTACCGCTTCCGGCGGGCCGACCTCGAGCTGTACCACCGGGTCGAGCGGGAGCTGCACGAGGGCAGGCAAGAGCTCACGCAGAACTTCCGGTCGGTGCCCGGGGTCCTGGACTGGGTGAACCACGTGTTCGCCCGCCTCTTCGACGGCGGCCAGCCCGGCGCGCAAGCCACGCACGTACCACTGGTCGCGGAGCGGGATCCCTTCCCGACGTCGTCGGCGCCCGTCGCCACCTTCGGCGGCCCCGCCGACGTGCCGCTCGTCGCCGACGTCCGCGCCGTCGAAGCCAACGCCGTGGCCGCCCTGGTCCGACGGATCAAGGACGACAGGTGGGAGATCGCCGACCCCGTCACCGGGCAGGCCCGGCGGGCCCGCTTCGACGACGTCGCGCTGTTGCTGCCGACGCGTACCGCGCTGCCCGACCTCGAGGATGCGCTCGAGCGCGCCGACGTGCCGGTCCGAATCGAGAGCCAGTCCCTCGTCTTCTCGACGGCCGAGATACGCGACCTGCTCTCCATACTCACTGCACTCGACGACCCCACCGACGAGATCGCCCTCGTGGCGTCGTTGCGGTCCTCGGCGTTCGGCTGTGGCGACGACGAGCTCGTCGACTACTACCACCGCGGCGGGCGGTGGGACTACCGACGGACGATGCCCGACGACCTGCCGCCGGAGCACCCCGTGGTCGCAGGCATGGCCGCGCTCCGAGGGCTCCATGACGCGCGCTGGTGGCAATCGGTCAGCCAGACCGTCGAGGCGATCGTGCGTGAGCGCCGCATGTTGGAGCTCGCGGTCACGCACCGACGGCCTCGCGATCACTGGCGGCGCATCCGGTTCTTCCTCGATCAGGCGCGCGCGTACGACGCCGCGTCCGGTCGCGGCCTGCGCGGCTTCATCGAATGGGTCCAGCAACTGGCGGACGAGCGCGCCCGGGCCGTCGAGATCGTCGTGCCCGAGCCCGACGACGACGCGCTCCGCGTCCTCACGGTCCACGGTGCCAAAGGGCTCGAGTTCCCGATGGTGATCCTCGCCGGACTCAACGTGAGCCCGCCCAACCGCGCGACGCCGGTGCTCTGGAACCCCGACGGCAGCTTCGAGGTCCGGGTCGGACGCGTCGCGCAGGGCACGCGTTTCGAGACCGCCGGGTGGCACGAGCGGTCGGACCGCGAGGACGAGCTCGACGCCGCCGAGCGGCTGCGACTGCTGTATGTCGCTTCCACCCGCGCCCGCGACCACTTGTTCGTGAGCCTCCACCACAAGGCGCGCACGGACTGCCATGCCGCGCTGCTCTACGAGCACGGCACCGATGCGGCCGCGCCGGTGCTCGATCTCGACGGCGCCGGGAACGGGGGCGGCGGCGAGCCGGCCACCGTCCCCTCGGCGCCGGAGCCCGACGAGGGCGAGCCGAGCGAGCGGCCCGGGGACCGTGACCGCTGGATCGCGGCGCGCACCGCGCTGCTCGCCCGAGCCGGCCGTCCTGCAACCGTCGCCGCCACCACGCTCGCGAAGGAGCCCGCCCTCCCGGTCGAGCCCGACGGCGATCCCGGCCTCGAGAAGGACGAGCCCGCCGACGACCGGCCGGCGTGGCGGCGGGGGCGTGCCGGCACATCGGTCGGGCGGGCGGTGCACGCGGTCCTCCAGACCGTCGATCTGGCGACCGGCGACGGTCTCGATGCCACGGCCCGGGCTCAGGCGCTGGCCGAGGGCATCCCGCAACGGGAGGCGGAGATCCGGGCGCTGGCCCGCAGCGTCCTGCAGTCGAGCACGGTGCGCGGGGCGGTGACCGGGGGCCGGTACTGGCGCGAGGTTCCGGTGGCGGCGATCGTCGACGGCGTCACGGTCGAGGGCTTCGTCGACCTGCTGATCGAGACGCTCGAGGGGCTCGTCGTCGTCGATTACAAGACTGACCAGACTCCCACCGACGACGAGGTCGACGCGGCGATGGAGCGGTACCGCGCCCAGGGCGCCGCCTACGCCCTCGCGCTCGAGCGGGCGCTCGGCGCGCCGGTGGCGCGATGCGTCTTCGTGTTCGCACGCCGGCGCCGTCCCGTCGAGCGCGAGGTCGAGGACCTACGGGCGGCGGTCGCCGCCGTCGAGCGGCGCGTGACCGAGCTGCTGTGACGCACCGCGGCCCGGGGCGAAGCCCCGGGCCGCGTTTACGCGCGTCTCAGCCCGCGTTGATCAGAGTCCGAGTGCGCCGAGCAGGTTCGCGGCGATGTTCGGGTTGAAGGGCTGCGTGCCGTTTGCCAGCTGGGCTCCGAGCGACGAGTGCGAGCTCATGTAGTTGATCTCGCGACTGACGTCGCCGACACCGTTCGAACCGGCCACCGGCGCGATCTGCACGGTGCTGAGCACACCCAGCGCCGCGCCGGCCGAGTTGAGGAACGCACTCCCCGAGTCGCCGGGGATGCCCGGCGTGGCCGTGTACACGTTGTGGCTCCAGCCGTTGCCGTCGTCACCGAGGCTGACACCCTGCTTCGGGCTCAGTTGGGTGACGCCGCCGCGCAGACTCGAGTTGCCGTACGAGTACACGTTCTCGCCCGCCGCGGTGCCGTTCGTGTCGATGCCGCTCGGGCCACCCCAGAACGGGATCGACGGGTTGACCTTGCCGAAGTCGGCGGGATTCAACCGGATCAACGCGAGGTCGTTGAATGCGCACGTGTCCGGATTCGTCTCCCCCGCGGCCTGCATCGCGAGCCACGAGTTGTAGACCATCGTGCCGGGCTGCGAAGCGCCGCCGACCTGGACCGGCGTACCGATGGGCAGCGAACCCGAGTCGCAGCCGTTCGTCTCGGTGGCACCGCCGGTGCCGGAGCAGTGGGCCGCCTGCCCGATGTACACGGTGTTCGAGGCGTCGAAGAAGACGAAGTTGGCGGTGCACTGAGCACCGGCCGTGACCGTCTGGACGCCCGGGTGGATCGGGGCGGTGGCCGCCGGCGCCCAGGTGGGTGCGGCGGCCGCGGGCGGCGCCTGCGCCGCGACCAGGGGCACGGCCGCGGTCGCACACGTGACGACGGCGGCGAACGTGCGGGCGAGCAGTCTCATTCGTTGCCCTCCTTGGGGTGATGCACTATGCCCGATATCGGCGTTTCGGGAGCATAACGCCCATCTCGGCAGAATGCACGGCTCGCTGGCGATTCTCTTTTCGCTGGCTGACGGGCGACCGCCGGCCGCACCTGACCGGGACCGCCGGCCGTCGCGGTCGATGGCAGCGGCGAAGATACGGGCCGCATCCGGAGCGAGGAGGTGCCGTGGCATACAGCGCGCTGAAGCGGCTGCTGATCGGCCGCCCGCTGTCGACGCGTGAGTTCGAGCGACAGCGCCTGCCGAAACGGCTCGCCCTCGGCGTCTTCTCGACCGACGCGATCGCGTCGACCGCCTTCGCGACCCAGGAGATCCTGGTGGTGCTGGTCCCGGCGGCGGGCATGGCCGCGCTCGGATACCTGGTGCCGATCTCCCTGCTCGTCGTGGCGCTGCTGGTCATCGTGGTCCTGAGTTACCGGCAGACGCTGTACGCGTATCCGAACGGCGGCGGCTCGTACATCGTGAGCCGCGAGAACCTCGGGACGAACCCGTCGCTCGTGGCCGCCGCGTCCTTGCTGGTCGACTACACCCTGACGGTCTCGGTGTCGGTCGCAGCCGGCGTCGCCGCGATCACCTCCGCCATCTCGCCGTTGCGCGGCTACGAGGTCGAGCTCGGCGTGGCGCTGATCGCGCTCATCGCCCTCGGAAACCTGCGCGGCGTCAGAGAATCGGGCCGGGTGTTCGCGCCACCGACCTACGTGTACGTGGCAATCATGACCTTGTTGGTGGTCTGGGGTCTTTTCCGGACATTCACGGGCGACCTGCAACCGCTCCCCGTCAACCACGCGGAGCTCGCACACTTCACCGGCGGCGAGACGATGCTCGGCGGCGTCACGTTCTTCTTGCTGATGCGCGCATTCTCGTCGGGCGCGGTGGCGCTGAGCGGCGTCGAGGCGATCTCGAACGGTGTCCAGGCGTTCCGCAAGCCCGAATCGCGCAACGCGGCATTCACGCTCATGTGGACCGCGTTCATCCTCGGTTCGCTCTTCACCGGGATCGCGATCCTCGCCGACCAACTGCGTCCGACGCTCTCGGAGAACGAGACGATCCTCTCGCAAATGGGGCACGCGGTGTTCGGCGGAAGTGGTCCTCTCTACATCGTCCTGCAAGCGTCCACCGCCGCGATCCTGACGCTGTCGGCCAACACGGCATACGCCGATTTCCCGCGCCTGTCAGCGATCATCGCCCAGGACGGGTTCATGCCCCGGCAGCTCGCCAACCGCGGCGACCGGCTCGTGCTCTCGAACGGTGTGCTCGTGCTCTCGATCGCTGCCGGCGGGCTCGTGATCGGGTTCGGCGCCAGCGTCAGCTCGTTGATCCCGCTCTTCGCCGTCGGGCTGTTCACGGCGTTCACGCTTTCCCAGGCCGGCATGGTCGTGCACCACTATCGGCTCCGCGAGCCGCGATGGCGGCTGGGCCTCGGGATCAACGGCGTCGGCGCGCTCGCCACGACCCTCGTCACCGCGGTGATCCTCATCTCCAAGTTCACGGAGGGAGCGTGGATCCCGGCCCTCGTGATCCCGCTCCTCGTGTTGCTCTTCAAGGGGATCCACCGCCACTACGAGACGGTCGACCGGGCCTTGCGCGTGGAGCCGGGCGTCAAGCTCCCCGAGATCCAACACACGGTCGTCGTCCTGGTCGGGCCGAAGGTGCACCTCGGGGTCATCCAGTCCCTCGCGTACGCGAAGTCACTCCAGCCGGACTTCTTGCACGCAGTCTCTGTCTCCTACGACCTCGAACAGGCGGACCGGCTCCGCGAACAATGGGAGCGCTTCGACTTCGACGTCCCGCTCGACGTGGTGGACTCGCCGTACCGAGAGATCAACGAGCCTGTGCTCGAGTACCTGGACCAACTGGACCAACGCTCGAGCTCCGACGTCATAACGGTCATCATCCCCGAGCTCGTCGTTCATCACTGGTGGCAGCAACTCCTGCACAATCAAACCGCGCTCTGGCTGAAGGTTCGCCTGCTCTTCCGGGAGGGGACGGTCGTCACGTCGGTGCCCTCGCAGGTGTTCGACGAGGGGAAGCTCAAGGGCCCGATCCCTCCGACCACGGAAGCCGCCCAGCCCCTGACTCCTACGCGAGCACGTCCTTGGTCGTGAAGCGCGACCAAGCGGCGGTCGCGAAGATCGCGACCACTACGCCTTGGACCAGGAGGTTCAGCAGGATCTGGTTCCAGTACACGGGCGACCGGAGGACGTCCCCGAACGAGAGCCAGTAGTGCGTGAGCAGGAAGGGATGGAGCGCCGAAAGCTGGGGAATCGCGTTGAGCACGCCGCTGAGGATGGCGACCCCGACGGTCCCCGCCATCGCGCCGACGGGGGCGTCGGTGAGTGTCGAGAAGAACAACCCGATCGCGGCCAACCCCAGGAGCGACAGGGCGACGAGCACGGCGGCAAGCCCGATTCGCAGCATGCCCGCAGGCAGCGACAGCACGTCGCCTGACAGCGTGGTGACGTCCCCGATCGGGAAGAGGATGGCCCCGGTGATCAGGCCGGCGACCGCGACTGCGAACGTGGCCGCGAAGCAGAAGAGGACGAGGGTCGTCCCTTTGAGGACGAGCAACCGTGTCCGACCGACCGGACGCGACAGCACGTAGCGAAGCGTGCCGAGGTTCGCTTCGCCTGCGACCGCGTCACCGGCGACGATCGCCACGGCGAGCGGGAGGAAGACGGGCAGCGTGACCGTGAGCCCCGCCAGCACAGCGAAGACGCCGTTGTTGGTGATCTGATCGAAGAAGCGGGGCCCGCTGCCCGGGCTCGGCCCGTCACCGGAGAGACGCACCGCGATCGCGGTTGCCACCGGCACCAAGGCGACCACGGCGATCAGCACGCGTGTCCGGACGCGCCGGAACAACAAGCTCATCTCAGCGAGCCACATCGAATCCCTCTCCGGTCAGGGCCACGAACGCGTCTTCGAGGCTGCGCCGATCCGTCGTCAGGCTGCGGACACCCACGCCGGCCAGGACGAGCTCGCGGTTGCACTCTTCGGGTCGTTGCCCGTCCAGCTGCGCCGACACGACTTCGCCGGTCACGGTGATCGCTTCCAGTCCGAGTCGGTCGAGGACCTTCGCCGCCCCCGAAGCGTCGTCGGTCTCGACGCGCAGCATCGCCTCGCCGCGACCGCGGAGCTCCTCGACGGACCCCTGCGCCACCATCTTGCCGACAGAGATGATGCCGACATGGGTGCAGACTTGTTCGACCTCGCTGAGCAGATGGCTGGAGAGAAAAACTGTCGAACCTTCGCCCGCCAGCTCACGAACGAGGTTGCGGATCTCGCGGGTCCCTTGCGGGTCCATCCCGTTCGTGGGCTCGTCGAGGATGAGAAGGCTGCGCGGCCGCAGCAGGGCCGCGGCCAGCCCGAGTCGCTGCTTCATGCCGAGCGAATAGGCGCGGAAGCGCTTGTTGGCCGCGGCGGCCAGACCCACTCGCGTCAGGGCGGCGTCGATGCGCTCGCGGCGCGTCTTCCGCTGACCGTCGAGGCCGGCCGCGTCCATGCGCTTGAGGTTCTGACGGCCTGACAGCCATGGATAGAAGGCTGGTCCTTCGATGAGCGCGCCGACCTGCGGCAGCACCCTGGCGTTGGCGCCCGGCATTGCCTCGCCCAGGACGCGGTACGACCCTGCGCTTGGCCAGATCAGGCCGAGCAGCATGCGGATCGTCGTGGTCTTCCCCGACCCGTTCGGCCCGAGGAACCCGTACACGCTTCCTCGAGGAACTGCGAGATCGAGCTTGTCGACGACGGCCGCGTCGCCGAGCCGTTTCGTCAGCCCCTCGGTCTGGATCGCGAGCTCGGTCATCGGATCGACGCCACCTGTACCGCGGCGGGCTCGAGACCATCGGGTGTGACGGCGCCGGCGACGATGCGGCCACCGGGCAGGATGAGCAGGCTGAAGACCGGCGTCTCCAGGAGCTGTCCCGTCCCGTACGGGCCGGTGATGGTCTTGGCTGTGCGGCCGAGGTCGTCAAGCCGCCACCAATCGAGGCCCGTGAGCGCGACGACTTCTTCCCACCCGTCGCCGGTGGTTGCGAGCCGAAGCAGCGTGTCGTCGACACCGGTCACGGATTGCACGTCCTCGAGCGCGCGCTGTCGATCGCGTTCCTTCTGCCAGTCACCGGAGTAATCCCGCTCGCGGCTCACCGTCGCGCCGTCGGTCACTGTCGCTTCCGGCGGCGGCCGGAAGTCGAAGTTCGAGGCGGCCGGGCGCTTGAACATGATCGACGTGAACTTGCTGTCGATGGCAACCGTGCCGCTCCGCGTGTTCACCTGCACGCGAAGGGGCAACCCGGTGGCGGCGTCGACGCCGATCGTGACCTCGGTGACAAGCGAGTTCGGCGTCTCCGGGATCAACCCCAGCTGGTACGCGGGCCGGTCGGCGACGTACGTCGGCTCATGCAGCACGAGTCGGGTGGATTGTCCCCGCAGGCCGAGGAAGCGGGCCGCCATCCCGTCGGGCGATTCGAGAGTGCCTCCTCCGGCGAGGGTGGTGATCAAACCGGTTGCCGTGGACAAGTCCGTCGGAGTCGCGACCTTCGTGACGCGCGACCGGCGGCTGTGCCAGACGTAGGTGACGTCACCTTGGCGGTACCAGTCGGTCTCTCCCAGCTCCTCGAGCAGCGCGATCCGGCGGCGATCGCCGTCCTCCCACAGGCGGGCGTCGTTGTTCCCGGACGCAAGGCCGACCAGTGAGCCGCCGGACTCGCCGGTTGCGGTTCCGAAGTCGCCGAGGCCGAGGCTCGTGCGCAGCTCGAGGAGTCCCATCCGCGGCTGCGGGTGCGGGCTTGCCGCCAGCTCGGCGACCTCGGCGGCAGTCCGCTCCGGCAGCGTCGGTGCGGCCCGAGCTTCGAGCCGGTCACGAACCGAGTACCCAGTCCAGAGCAGGGCGACCAGCGCGACCGGCACGAGGAAACGCCATCTACGCGTTCGGGGCCGGGCAACCACCACGCCAGGTTATGACCGCCATCGCGCCGGCTGAACGCGGTCGCTGCTCGCTGTGCGCCCGCTGAGAGGCAGCTGAGCGCCGAGGCGGTCAGCGATACGTTTGGGAGAACGGCCGGATCTGCGAGGCGGTGAGATGACGGAAGCATGGCTCGAGGAGCTGTCGTACGACGAGTGCCTCGACTTCCTGCGCCGGAGTTCGGTCGGGCGTATCGCCGTCGTCGTTGACGAGTTCCCGGTTGTGCTGCCGGTGAACTACCGCCTCGTCGAAGCGAGAGGCCCGATGTGGGTCGCCGTTCGAACGCGACCGGGCAACATCCTCGACCAAGCGTCGATGCACACAGCCTTCGAGATCGACAACGTGGATCCGGTTCACCACGAGGGCACGTCCGTACTCGTGCGCGGGACACTGCATCACGTGGATCCCGACGCGGCCGACTTTCGTGAACGCTTCGATCCCGAGCCGTGGATTCTCGCCGAGCGCGACGCTTGGCTCGTCATCGCGCCGTTCAGCGTCACCGGGCGTCGATTGCACGCCGCCGAAGGGGCTTGGCCCTTCCACCCGAGCGCATACCTCTGAGGACGGTACGCGGTGGCCGAATCGCGTCGCTTGATGTTCGCCCTCGCCGCGCTCGCGTCCGTGATGGTGGCCGGCACCGTCGGGTACCTCGTGCTCGGATTCGGTCTGCTCGATGCTCTCTACCAGACCGTCACCACGGTCACGACCGTGGGGTTTCGCGAAGTGCAGCCGCTCACGGCTGCTGGCAAGGTCTTCACGATCGCGCTGATCGTCGTCGGTGTGGGGACTGCCCTCTACACCCTCGGCGTCATCATCGAGACGCTGCTCGAGGGTCAGCTTCCAGAAGTCTTCGGGAGGCGCCGTATGGAGCGCAAGATCACCGGTATGACTGAGCACGTCGTCGTCTGCGGTTGGGGGCGCGTCGGAAGGGCCATTGCGCGGGATCTCGTCGCGATGGGCGCTCGCCCCGTCGTCGTCGACAACGACCCGATCCGCGTCGAGAACGTCCAGTATCCCACCGTGCTTGGCGACGCCACCGACGACGGCGTTCTCGATCGCGCCGGGGTGCGACGAGCCCGGGCGCTGGTCGCCGCGCTCGACACCGACGCCGGCAACCTGTTCGTGACACTGAGCGCTCGGGCGCTCCGGCCGGAGCTGTTCATCGTCGCCCGCGTCCGCCTGGAGGAGAACGAAGGCAAGCTACGGCGCGCCGGTGCCAACCGTGTCGTCAACCCGCAGAGCATCGGCGGCGCGCGGATGGCCGCCTTCGTCCTCCAGCCCTACGTCACCGAATTCGTGGACGTCGTCATGCACGACCGCGGCATCGAGTTCCGCCTCGAGGAGATCCCCGTGCCCGAGGGCTCGCCGATCGAGGGATGCAGCATCCGCGAGGCACACATCCGAGACCGAACCGGGGCGTTGGTCCTAGCACTGCGAGACCAGAATGGGACGTTCACGACGAACCCGCCGCCCGAGACCCTCATCAACGCCGACCAGATCATCATCGCCATCGGCACGCCCGGTGACCTCGAGAAGCTCCAACGCCTGGTCACCGGCGTGACGCCGCGGGTGACGAGCTGATCGCCCTCGGGGGATCACTCTTCGGGCGTCCGCCCCTGCTGCGCGCCAAGGCGAGCGGCGTACACCGCAGCCTGGGTGCGGCGCTCCATGCCCAGCTTCGCGAGCAGATTCGACACGTAGTTCTTCACCGTCTTCTCGGCGAGATGCACCTGCTCGGCGATCTGCCGGTTCGTGAGGCCGTCGGCGATGAGCCGCAGGATGTTTCGCTCCTGGGGGCTCAAGCGCGCAAGAAGCTCGTCCTCCTCTGAGCCCTTGCGGAGCCGCTCGAGCACGCGGGCTGTCACGGAAGGATCGAGGAGCGACCGGCCGGCGGCGACGGAGCGCACCGCCTCGATGACATCCGCACCCTTGATCTGCTTGAGGACGTATCCCGACGCGCCCGCCATGATCGCCTGGAACAGCGCTTCGTCGTCCGCGAACGACGTGAGCATGAGGCAGTGGATCTCGGGATGGGCCGAGCGGATCTCCCGGCACACCTGCACGCCGTCGCCGTCGGGCAGGCGGACGTCGAGCACCGCGACGTCAGGACGCGTCGGCGGGATCCGCGCGAGCGCCTCGGCGGCGGTTCCGGCCTCCCCGACGACTTCGAGGTCCCCTTCTGTCTCCAGGAGCTCCTTGACGCCGCGACGGACGATCTCGTGGTCGTCGAGGAGGAACACCCGCACTACGTTGCCCACGGTCCACCCCGCGATCAGAATGTGCCCTTGCCGTTCAGCAAGATCAACCCACACGTCCAGCAACTGCTCGACGCGATCACGAGCGTGGGCACGGACCTCAGCCTACCGATCGTCCTGCAGCGGATCGTCGAGTCCGCGTGCTCGCTGGTCTCGGCCAACTACGGCGCCCTCGGCGTCATCGGCGAGGACCGGCATCTCACCGAGTTCATCACGACCGGCATCGACCCCGAGCGGTATGCCGCCATCGGTCATCTGCCGGAAGGTCACGGGATCCTCGGGCTCCTCATCGTCGAGCCGCGGCCGTTGCGCCTGCGCGATCTCGGCGCCCACGATCGGTCCGTTGGCTTCCCCCCGAACCATCCCGACATGCGCTCG
>DASYQJ010000175.1:0-2236 GCA_036005605.1 Acidimicrobiia bacterium | reverse complement strand
GTTCTACACGCCGTTCGCCGACGCCCTCGAGCGCGCGGAGGAGAAGTTCGAGCGTTACGTGGAGGAGCTCGACGAGGACTGCCCACGTTGCATCGAGGAGGGACGCACCCCGCCCGGCCGGTTGCAGAAGCGCCTCGGGCGATACGGCTTCTTCATCGGGTGCACCCGGTTCGCCGAGGAGGACGGCGGCTGCAAGTACATCCGCAACCTCGACGGCCAGGAGCGCCCCGAGCCCGAGATGCTCGACGAGACCTGCCCCGAGTGCGGCCGCCCGCTGCAGCGCAAGTTCGGCCGGTTCGGGCCCTTCGTGGGCTGCTCCGGGTACCCGGACTGCAAGTACATCAAGAAGGACCCGCCGAAGTCGACCGGCGTCACCTGTCCTCAGTGCAAGCAGGGCGAGATCGTCGAGAGGCGGACGAGGTTCGGGCTGATGTACGGGTGCGAGCGGTACCCCGACTGCGACTTCGCCGTCAACCATCCTCCGGTGCCCGACCACCCGTGTCCCGAGTGCGGCTCGCTCCTGATCCGGCGGCCGAAGAGCCTGCGCTGCTGGGGGTGCGGCGCCGAACTCGACGACGGCTTCGGCGTCACGAAGCACGGTGATGCGGAGGCCGAGGCCGAGGCCAGGGCCGCGAAGTCGGCGGCTCGCGCCGCGCGTGCGGCGGCCAAGGCCGGCGCGAAGAACGCGAAGAAGAAGACCACTGCCAAGCGGACCACCGCCAAACGGACGGCCGCCAAGCGAACGGCGGCGAAACGTACGAGCACGAAGAACACGAAGAAGAGGACGACCGTCAAGCCGGCGACCGGCAACGGTGCGACGTCGCCGGAGGAGGCGACCACCACCGCGGACCGGGCCGGTGTCGCGGCCGCGGAGGAGTAGGTGTCGACCTTCGCCGACGAGGTCGCCGCGCTCCGCGGGACCCGGCCGGCGACCTTCAAGGACCTCATCACCCATCCCGCCTTCTCCAAGCTGCTGGCCGCGCAGACCTTCAGCTCGTTCGGAGACTGGGTCGGTTTTGTCGCGGTGACCGCGCTCGTGGTGAGCAAGGGTGGCGAAGCGGGCGCCTACGCGATCGCCGGCGTGATGGTCGCCCGGACGCTCCCCGCGATCCTGTTCGGGCCGGTCGCCGGCGCGATCGTCGACCGGGTCAACCGCAAGACGCTGATGATCACGGCGGACATCTCCCGGGGGGCGCTGTACGCCCTCATGCCCTTCTTGGGGAAGCTCTGGATGATCTTCGGCGTCTCGTTCGTGATCGAATGCTTCTCCCTGCTGTGGACGCCCGCCCGCGACGCGTCGCTGCCGAACCTCGTCCCGCGGCGGCAGCTGGCGAACGCAAACTCGCTCGGCCTGATCACCACGTACGCGACGTTGCCGCTCGGCGCCCTCGTGTTCACGTTCCTGTCGGGCGGGTCCGGCTTGTTGCCCTACTTCCAGGACAACCCGGTCTTCCTTGCGCTGTGGCTCGACGCGTTCACGTTCGGGCTCTCGGCACTGCTCGTCAGCCGTATCCACATCCCCCGGCCGGCGCCGACGTCGTTCTCGAGGCTCGACCTCTCGCGCGTGGGCAAGGACATCGCGGACGGTGTCCGGTTCCTGCGCGAGAACTCGCTCGCCTCGTCGATGACGCTCGGCATCGTCGCGGCCTTCAGCGCCGTGGGGGCCGTGCTCGCGCTCGGTCCGATCTTCGCCAAGACGGCCCTCGGCGCCGGGGACCCGGGCTGGGGCATCCTCGTGACCTCGTTCGGGATCGGCATGGGGATCGGGATGGCGTCCTCGAACAAGATCGTGGAGTTCGTATTGCGCGAATACGTGTTCGTGTGGTCGATCATCGCGGCCGCTGGGACCCTGCTCGTGCTCGCGGCGATGCCCGCGATCGGGCAGGCGGCGGTGATCGCGGTGGTGCTCGGGGGCTTCTGCGGCTCCGCGTGGGTGAGCGGCTACGTGCTGCTCCAGGAGAACGTGACCGACGAGTTCCGAGGGCGGACGTTCGCAGCGCTCACCGTGCTCTCGCGGCTCGGTCTGTTCCTCTCGCTCACGATCTTCCCGGTGATCGCCGGCGCTATCGGTGCTCACACCCTCACGGTGGGTGAGCGGACGTTCGACCTGTCGGGCACCCGCATCTCGCTGATGATCGCGGGGGTGGGGGCGCTGCTGGCCGGCTTGCTGACCAGGAGTCGGCTCCGGCGGTTCCGCGTCGGGAAGCAGGAGCGGCTCGGGTTGGTCCCCAAGCTG
>DASYQJ010000174.1:0-5093 GCA_036005605.1 Acidimicrobiia bacterium | reverse complement strand
GGCGAGCAGGCCGGCTTGCAGGCGGAGCTCGGCAACATCGCGACCGATGACTGGTTCCGGCCGACGCCGGCCAAGGGTTGGGACGTGCGGGACACGGTCTCGCACCTGGCCGACATCGACGAGATCGCCATCGACACGTGCATGGCCGGGCCCCGGCCGCTGAACGACTTCGCGGCGCGGTTCGCGTCGCCCGAGGACACGACCCTCTGGGGCGTGCTGCGCGGGCGCCGGCGGTCCGGCCGTGAGGTGCTCGCATGGTGGGAGGACACCTCGGCGCGCGAGCGCGACGTGCTCGCGAGCCTCGACGCCGCGATGCGTGTCCCGTGGGGAATCGGCATGCGCCCGCCGTCGCTCGTCACCGCGCGCCTCATGGAGACCTGGGCGCACGGCCTCGACGCTCGCGAGGCGCTCGGCCTCCCGATCGTCGATTCGGACCGTCTGCGGCACGTGGCGTGGCTCGGCTACCGCGCGCTTCCTTACGCGTTCTCGTTCGCGGGTCGCGAGCGTCCACCCGGAGAGTTGCGGGTCGAGGTCACGTCACCGTCGGGCGACGAGACCTGGGAGTACGGGCCTCCCGACGCCCCGAACCGGATCACCGGGCCTGCGGGTGAGCTCTGCCGGTTGTTCGCGCAGAGGATCTCTCGTGAAGAGGCCCGGGGGCTCGTTGCCGAGGGCGACGGCGCGGTCGCGGCTCTCGAGGTGGCGCGGGCGTTCCTGTAGCTCGAGAACCGCTCAGGGGCCGCCGACGAGGGCGCCGCCGTCGACGACGAGGACGTCGCCCGTCATCCACGACGACGCGTCGGATGCGAGGAACAGCGCCGCGCCGGCGAGGTCGTCGGGCACTCCGAGCCGCTTCATCGGGAACCGGGCGGCCGTCCCCTCCTCGTCGTGCTCGAACAATGCACGCGCGAAATGCGTCTTCACCAGCCCGGGGGCGAGCGCGTTCACCCGCACGCCGGGAGCGAGCTCGACCGCCAGCTGGCGGGTCATGTGCATGAGGGCCGCCTTCGACGTGTTGTACATGCCGATCCCGAGCGATGGACGGATCCCGCCCAGCGACGCGACGTTGATGATGACGCCGCCCTGGTCGCGCATCCACGATCGCCACGCCGCTTGCATCAGCAGCAGCGGCCCTTCGAGGTTCACCTCGAGCACCTTGCGCACCGCGCGCGGCTCCGTCTCGATCATCGGCCCGAAGGTCGGATTCGTTCCGGCGTTGTTCACCAGGATGTCGATGCTCCCGAGCTCTGCGACGCAGTGGGCGATGCTTCCCTCGATCGCCTCCGGATCGCCGGCAGACCCGGCGTAGACGGTCGCGCCCGGGCCGGCCGCGTCGAGGGCGCGTTGAGTCTCCTCGAGCTCGTCGGCCTTCCGCGCGAGCACGCACACGCGTGCGCCGGCGGCCGCGAAGGCCTCGGCGATGGCGCGTCCGATGCCACGCGTCCCACCGGTCACGAGCGCGGCTTTCCCGTCGAGGCGGAACGCCTTGGCCGGGTCGATCACGGCGCCGTCACAGGTACAGGCCGGTTTGACCCTCGGTCCGGCTCGAGGCAACGGCGTGCACGTCGCGTTCGCGCAGGATCAGGTAGTCCTCGCCCCGGATGTCGACCTCGAAGCCGGCGTCGGGCGCGAACAGCACGAGGTCACCTTCCTCGACGTTGCGAACCGTCGGTCCGACCGCCACGACCTTGGCCCAGTCGAGCCGCCGGTTCTGGGCCGCGGTCGCCGGGATGACGATGCCGGCCCGGCTCTTGCGCTCGCCCATCTCCTTCGTCGGCAACGCGAGGATGCGATCGGCGGTCATGCGGATCGACTGCTTGACGTCCTCGGGAGATTCTCCGTCGGGGGGCATCAACGGCGAGGCTATCGGCCGCCGGCATGGTTCCTGAGCTGCGGAAGCCGGCGGCTAGATTCACGCCGGAGGACGCTCCTCGCTGGAGACTCGTGGCCGACACCATCGTGATTGCCCACCGCGTCAGCTCGAGGATCCGGGCTTACGTGCTGCTCACGAAGCCCCGGGTCATCGAGTTGCTGCTCGTCACGACCGTGCCGGCAATGATCCTGGCCTACGGCGGGCTCCCGTCGCCCACGCTGATCGGCGCCGTGCTCCTGGGCGGGGCGTTGGCCGCAGGGGGCGCGAACACGATCAACTGCTGGATCGAGCGCGACCGGGATCGCGTCATGCATCGCACCCGGCGCCGCCCCCTCCCGGCCGGGCAGATCGAACCCGCCCACGCGCTCGTGTTCGGCATCGCCCTGGAGGCCGTCGCCTTCGTGTGGCTCTGGGCCACGGTGAACCTGCTCGCAGCCTCACTGGCGGTGAGCGCGATGCTCTTCTACGTCTTCGTGTACACGATCTGGCTCAAGCCGCGGAGCACGCAGAACATCGTGATCGGCGGCGCGGCCGGCGCGGTGCCAGTCCTGGTGGGCTGGGCGGCGGTCACCGGAACGCTCGACGCCCCCGCCTGGGTGCTCTTCGCCATCGTGTTCTGCTGGACCCCGCCGCATTTCTGGGCCTTGTCGCTTCGGTACCGCGACGACTACGAGGCGGCGGGGATCCCGATGCTCCCGGTCGCGCGCGGGATCGCCAGCGCAGCGCGGCAGATCCTCCTGTACTCGCTGATCGTCGTGGCGGTCACACTCCTGCTGTTCCGTGTCGAGTCGATGGGCGTTGTGTACCTCGTCGCCGCCGTCGGGCTCGGCGCTGCGTTCATCTGGCAGGCGTTCGGCCTCCAGCGCGACGCCACCCCCAAACGCGCCATGCGACTGTTCACGTTCTCGAACACCTACCTCGCGCTGCTCTTCGCGGCCATTGCCGTCGACACGCTCGTCCGAGCCCTCTGACCGGCCGCGCCCGCGGCGGCGGCGCGGCTGGCTCCTCATCATTGCCGGCGTCCTCACCGTCGGGCTCGTGGCCGGCGTGCTCGTCGCGGTGCTCGGCGACGGCTCGGAGAGCGGCGGCACGATGCGCCCCGGCTCCGTCAGCGGCGCAGGCGCGGAGATCGGCTCCCCCGCACCGGACTTCCAGCTTCCCGCGCTCGAAGGACGCGGCAGCGTTCGGCTGGCCGACTTTCGCGGCCGGCCCGTGATCGTGAACTTCTGGGCGTCGTGGTGCAATCCCTGCCGGCAGGAGTTCCCTCTCCTCAAGCAGGCGCTCCGCGAGCACCGCGACCAACGCCTGGCGGTGATCGGCGTGACGTACCAGGACATCCCCTCCGACTCGCGGGCGTTCGTGAAGCAGCGAAGCGCCGGCTGGCCCCAGGGCGTCGACGACGGCGGCGCGGTGGCGAGCGCCTTCGGCGTGCGCGCGATCCCGCAGAGCTTCTTCGTCCGTGCCGACGGCACGATCGCGGCCCGTGTCTTCGGCTTCACGAGCGAGTCCGCGCTCGCCCGTCCCCTCGCCGAGCTGCTCGCCGGGTCGTCGAGCTGACGTCGCTCTACTCCTCCCAACTGAACAGTAAGGCGGCGGCGACCGGCGCCGCGATCGCCCAGGTGAGCAGTACGAGCACGTGCCCGAGCGGAAACGCGTGTGCGGGCGACAGCACATCGCGAACGGCTTCGGCCAGCGCGGCGGCGGGGAGCGCCTCGGCGATGTCCTGCAGCGCGGTGGGAAGCCGGGCCAGCGGGTACGCCATCCCACCGAGGAACAGCAGCAGCAGGAACAGCGCGTTGGCGAGGGCCAGGTTCGTCTCGGCGCGCAACGTTCCCGCCATGAGCAGCCCGATGCCGGCGAAGGCGACGGTCCCGACGAGCAGCAGCAGGACGGCGGGGAGGATCCGGGCGCTCGTGCTCCATCCGAGCGCGATACCGACCACGACGATGACGGCCGCCTGCACGAGCTCGATGAGCAGGACGTTGGCCGTCTTGGCGGTGAGCAGCCCGGCTCGTGACAACGGAGTGGAGCCGAGGCGCTTCAGGACGCCGTAGCGACGCTCGTAGCCGGTCGCGATGCCGAGGCTGACCATCGCCGTCGCCATCACCGCCAGCGCGAGCACGCCCGGGACGAGGAAATCGACGGGTTCCGCCAGGTCGGTGACAGCGTCGACCTTCGAGAAGAAGACGAGGATGCCCAGCGGGATCGCCAGCGTGACCAGCAAGCTCTCGGATCGCCGCAATGTGAGCAGCAGCTCGATCCGCGTCTGTGCTGCCAGCGCCCGTGCCTTCACGGTCGATCCTCGCTCGTCAAGCGGAGGAACACTTCCTCCAGGGAGCCTCGCCCCGCGTGCAGCTCACCGAGGGTCACGTCGCGGTCGCGCAACCAGGCGGCGAGGGTCGCGATCAGCGCCGGTGTCGCGGGCACGTCCACGACGTAGTCGCCCGGGCGCGGCTCCCGCACGTAGGCCGCGTCCAGGCCGAGCGCGGCGGCGAGCCCGGCGCGGTCGAGGTCGGGAGGCGCCGAGAAGCGCGTCTCCTCGGCGGCGGCCGTCGCGGTGAGCTCGGCGGGCGTGCCGTACCCGACCATGCGGCCGTGGTCGATGATGGCGAGCCGGTTGCACAGCTGCTCGGCCTCGTCCATGGCGTGGGTGGTGAGCACGACGGTCGCCCCGTGATCGCGCAGCTCGCGCACCAGGTCCCACGTCGTCGCGCGTGCGCGCGGGTCAAGCCCCGCCGTCGGCTCGTCCAGGAACACCAACGACGGCCGCCCGATCAGCGCCAGCGCCAGCGACAGCCGCTGGTACTGCCCGCCGGACATGCGCCGTACGAGCGTGTGCTCCGCTTCCCGCAGCCCGACCACGTCGAGCAGCCGTTCGGGATCGTCGGGCTCGTCGTAGTACGACGCGAACAGCGCGAGCGCCTCGAGGGGACGGATGCCGGGGTACAGACCGCCGTCTTGGAGCATCACGCCGATCCTCGGCCGCAGGCGCGCGCCCTCGCGCCAGGGGTCGAGATCGAGCACCCGGACCTCGCCAGTGTCGGCGCGCCGATAGCCCTCGAGGATCTCGACGGTGGTCGTCTTGCCGGCGCCGTTCGGTCCGAGCAGGCCGAACACCTCGCCCGCCTCGATCGTCAGCGACAGGTCGTCGAGCGCGCGCACGGCGCCGTAGTGCTTGGTGAGCCCGGCGACTTCGATGGCTGGGCTCGCCGACGGCACG
>DASYQJ010000173.1:0-32752 GCA_036005605.1 Acidimicrobiia bacterium | reverse complement strand
TCATCGTCGCGACTCCTTCGCCAGCGCAGCGCCGACGGCGCGGGTGAGCCCGTCGGGTACCGGGCCTTCGGCGGCGACTGCGGTGCGCAGACCGGCCGAGCCGAGGTGGCACACCGCGAGCCCGAGCGCGTCGGCGGCGTCGGCCGGTCGTGGTGGCTGCGCGAGCTTGAGCAACCGCGCCACCATCTCCTGCACCTGCGGCTTGCCGGCGGTGCCGTCACCGGTCACGGCCAGCTTCACCTCGTTCGGGCTGTAGTGGAACACGGGCACGCGCGTTCGCCCCGCGACGGCGAGCGCCAGCCCGCTGGCCTGCCCGACGGACATGGCGGTCCGCGTGTTGACCTGGAAGAGCACGCGCTCGACGGCGAGCGCGCACGGGCGGAGGTCGCGCACGAGCCCGTCGAGCTCGCACTGGAGGACGGCGAGCCGCTCGGGCAACTCGGCCTCGGGCTCGGTGCGGATCACCCCGAAGGACGCCGCGACCAGGGATCCGCCCGTACCCCGCACCACCGCGCCGTAGCCACAGCGCGACACGCCGGGATCGATGCCGAGCACGGGGCCCGCGACGTCGAACACGAGTTCGACGCTACCGGGGGCGCGCCGGTCGGTGGTGGACCCTGCTCAGCGCAGGAGCAGGATCAGCACCACCACGATCACGATGACCACCGCCGCTGCCACGGGGACCACCCGCTTGAGTACGGGCGCTCCCGCGGTGCGCAACAGGTCCACGGGCTCGGCTTCGGGGGCTTCGATCGCCCGCGCTTTGCCGCTCTCGGCGACCTCGTTCGAGGCAGGGCGCTCACCGGCCGACGACAGCACGTCGCGCTCAAGGCAGGCGACGAATTGGTCGAGGAGCTTGGCTGACACGTCCGCGATCACACCCCGTCCGAACTGCGCGACCTTGCCGGTGATGTTGACGTCGCTGTCGATGCTGACACGGGTGCCGTCGCCATCGGGCTGCAGGACGGCCGTCGCCGTCGCCGACGCGTTTCCTTGACCACGCGTGTCGCGGCCCTCGGCGCGGATGACGGCGCGATGGTTGGTGTCGTCGGACTCGGTGATGCGCGCTACGCCCTTGTACTGGGCCGTGATCGGGCCGACCTTGACCTTCACGATCCCGCGGTACTCGTCGCCTTCCACCTCTTGGAGCTGCGCGCCCGGCATGCACGGCGCGATGCGCTCGACGTCGAGCAGCACGCGCCACGCCTCCTCGACAGGCACGTCGACGCGGAACTCGTTCTCTAGCTTCATCTCGCCTCCAGCAGCCGGTCGGCCTCGCGCAGGTCATCGAGCGTATCGACGTCGGCCGCGCTACCCGTGTCTGTGCAATCGACCTCGACAGCTCCCTCGTCCATCAGCACGCGCGCTCCCTGGTCGCCGTCGAGCTCCCGCGCCTTCTCCCACATCGTCCGTCCGAGGAGCACCGGGTTGCGCCGCTGCCCGCGGTATGCCGCCACCGCCAGGCTTGCGCCCGCTCGGTACGCGCCGGCCAGCCGGCGGTAGGCATCCGCTCCGACGAGCGGTTGGTCGGCGAGGCCGACTGCGACCGCTCCCACCTGAGCCCATGGCTCCAGCGCCTCGAGCGCCGCCCGCAGCGACCTCGCGATGCCGCGTCGCCACCGGCGCGAGCGAACCACGACGACACCCTCCGGAGCGACTCGGGCAACCGCACCGCCGTGGTGGCCGACGACGAGCACGACGGGACGGAGCCCGCTGGTCGTCGCGGCGTCCAACGCCCACGACATCAGCGGTCGACCGCGCAGCTCGACGAGCGGCTTGGGAACATCGCCGCCGAGGCGCGACCCGCGGCCGGCGGCGAGGATCGCGATCGCGACGTCCGGCTGGGTCAAGCCGACGCGGCTTCGAGCGCGCGGCGCACGAGCACACGTGCGAGGTGCTCGCGGTACTCGGCCGTTGCGTTGATGTCGCCCGGTGGCTCGGTGCCCTCGGCGGCATGCTCGGCGGCCTGCTCCACCGACGCTCCCCCGGCGAGCGCCTCCTCGACCCCGAGCGCGCGTAGCGGAGTCCCGCCCATGTTCACGAGCGCGACCCGGGTGTCACCGTTCCGGACCGCCATGGCCCCGACGATCGCCCAGTCCTGGGCGCGGCGCTGGAACTTCTCGTACGCGAACCCCGTACCACGCGCCTTGGGCACCCGGATCTCAGTGAGCAGCTCGTCGGGCTCGAGGGCGGTCTCGAGGAAACCGTGGAAGAAGTCGGCGGCAGCGATGGTGCGCTCGCCGCCGGGACCCCGGACGACGAACGTCGCATCGAGCGCGAGGAGCAGCGCGGGGAGATCAGATGCCGGGTCGCCGTGCGCGACCGACCCGCCGATCGTCCCCCGGTGGCGCACCTGGTTGTCGCCCACTTCCGACGCCACCATGCGCAACGGGGCGCAATGCGCGGCGAGCACGTCGCTCGTCTCGAGATCCCGGTGTCGGGTGAGCGCGCCCACCGCGAGGTGGTCGTCGGCGTCGCGGATGTAGGACAGCTCGCGCACGCGTCCGACGTCGACGAGCACGGCCGGGGTGGCGAGCCGCAGCTTCATCAACGGGAGCAGCGACATCCCGCCGGCCAGGAGCTTGGCGTCGTCGCCGTGCTCGGCGAGGGCGGCGATGGCCTCGTCGGCCGAGGCGGCCCGCACGTAGTCGAAGGGCGCCGGGATCATCCGTTGGTCCCGGCCGCCGCCAACACGGCCTGGACGATGTTGTGGTAGCCGGTGCAACGGCACAGGTTGCCCTCGAGCCCCAGCCGCACGTCGCGCTCGGTCGGGTTGGGGATCTCGTCGAGCAACGAGACGGTGGCCATGACCATCCCGGCGGTGCAGAACCCGCACTGGAGCGCGTGCTGGTCGTGGAACGCGGCCTGAACCGGGTGCAGCCCCTCACCCTGGGCGAGGCCCTCGATCGTCGTAACCGCCGACCCGTCCGCCTGCGCGGCGAGCATCGTGCACGACTTCACCGATTCCCCGTCGACGAGCACGGTGCACGCCCCACAGGACGACGTGTCGCATCCGATCTTCGTGCCCGTGAGGCCGACCACCTCACGCAGGTACTGCACGAGCAACAGGCGAGGTTCGACTTCGTCCTCGTGCGCCTGCCCGTTGACAGTCGTGCCGATCCGCACCGATCCCCCCATGGCCCCGTTTCCGAGTGGCCGGACCTTATCCCGCGCTCCTGGTGGTCCTGGCGTTACCCGCTGCGGTCGGGCCCGGCCCGCTCGAGCTCGATCCGCACGAGCACGCGGCGCTCCCGCTCCATCGCGGCGCGGTACTCGTCCCAGTCGGGATGCTCGCCGGCGAGCGAGCGGTAGTACTCGACGAGCAGTTCCATCGCCTCCGGCAGCGACACGATCTCCGCGATCCCGTCGACCTGGATCCAGTCGCCGAAGAACCCGTCGTTCAGCACGCACAGCGAGGCCCGAGGGTCACGGCGCAGGTTCTTCACCTTCAACGCCGTCTCGCGGGTGCTGACCGCGACGCGTCCTTGGGCGTCGACGCCGCAGACGACGGGCGAGAGTTGTGGGTCACCGTTCGCGCGCCGCGTCGTCATCACGGCGCGGTGGTTGTTCCTGACAAAGTCGCGAGCCGCTCCGAGGTCCATCGCCTACGCGACGACCGCTTGGAGCACGTCGTCGGGGATGTCGAAGTTGGCGTAGACGGCTTGGACGTCGTCGTGCTCTTCCAGCGCGTCGATCAGCCGCAAGACGCCTCGGGCGGTGGCCTCGTCGGTGAGGGGCACGGTCTGATTCGGCAGCATGGTGAGCTCGGCGCTCGTGAACGGGATCTCTGCCGCTTCGAGCGCGCTGCGGACCGCCTGCAGATCGGTCGGCGATGTGGTGATCCGCCAGGTGTCACCTTCGTCGACGATGTCCTCGGCGCCGGCGTCGAGCGCCGCCAGCATGAGGTCGTCCTCCGTCGCGGCGCGCCTCTCGACGTAGATCACGCCCTTGCGCTCGAACTGCCACGCCACGGCGCCCGGTTCGGCCAGCGAACCGCCGTTGCGGGTGAAGATGTTCTTCACCTCTTGCCCGGTGCGGTTGCGGTTGTCGGTCAGGCACTCGATGTAGACGGCGACACCGCCGGCCGCGTACCCCTCGTAGCTCGCCGGCTCGTACCGGACACCCTCGAGCTCGCCGGTGCCGCGCTTGATCGCTCGGTCGATCGTGTCCGCGGGGACCGAACTGTCGCGCGCCTTCTGCACGGCTGCCCGCAGGGTCGGGTTCCCTTCCAGGTCACTCCCACCACCGCGCGCGGCGACCTCGATCTGCTTGATCAGCTTCGCGAAGAGCTTCCCCCGCGCCTTGTCGGCGGCACCCTTCTTGTGCTTGATCGAGTGCCACTTCGAATGTCCGCTCATGGCGCTCCCTCGGTGAGAAATCGTTGGTGGAGCCGAAGGTCGCCCGACAGCTCGGGGTGGAAGGTCGCGGCCCAGATCGTGCCCTGGCGGACGAGCACGGGGTGTTCGTCGTGGGTCGCCAGCACCTCGACTGCGTCGCCGACGCGCTCGACGACCGGGGCTCGGATGAACACGCCGGGGAAGTCGCCATCGATCCCCGTCACCGTCAGCCCGGCTTCGAACGACTCGCGCTGGCGGCCGTATGCGTTGCGCACCACCGTGCAGTCGAGCACGCCCAGCGCCGGTGGTGAGGCGACGTCGCCGGCGTCGCCGGCGCCGCGCACGTCATCGGCGAGGAGGATCAAACCGGCGCACGTCGCGAACACGGGCAACCCCTCGCGCAGCGCGGCGTGGAGCGGCTCGCGCAGTCCCGACGTGTCGAGGAGCTTCGCGATCGTCGTCGACTCGCCGCCGGGCATGAACAACGCGTCGAGGCCACCGAGATGCTCGGGGACCCGGACCTCGATCGCCTCGACGCCGAGCGCGTCGAGCACCTCACGATGCTCGCGGAACGCCCCCTGGAGCGCGAGAACGCCGGCCTTCATGACCTGGAGGGACCCGGTCGTGCGCCACGCCTACCAGCCCCGCTCCGACAGCTTCACCTCGAGCTGGTCGATCTCCTCGCCGCGCATGGCCCCGCCGAGGCCGCGCGACACCTTGGCGACGATGGCGGGATCGGTGCAGTGGGTGGTCGCCTCGACGATGGCTTTCGCGCGCGTCGCCGGATCATCGCTCTTGAAGATGCCGCTGCCGACGAACACCGCCTGCGCGCCGAGCTGCATCACGAGCGCGGCGTCGGCGGGCGTGGCAATGCCCCCCGCACAGAAGAGGGGAACGGGGAGTTCCCCGAGAGCAGCGACCTCGCGAATAAGCTCGGCCGGCGCCCGGTGCTCTTTCGCGGCGGCGAACAGCTCGGGCTCGTCGGCGACGCCCAGCCCGCGGATGTCGCCGAGGATCGAGCGGAGGTGACGGACCGCCTCGACGATGTTGCCCGTTCCGGCTTCGCCCTTGGAACGGATGAGGCACGCGCCCTCGGAGATCCGGCGCAGCGCCTCGCCCAGATTGGTGGCACCGCACACGAATGGCACGGTGAACGCCCACTTGTCGACGTGGTGCGCCTCGTCCGCGGGCGTGAGCACTTCGCTCTCGTCGATGTAGTCGACGCCGAGCGACTCGAGGACCTGCGCCTCGGCGAAGTGCCCGATGCGGCACTTGGCCATGACTGGGATCGTCACGGCCTGCTGGATCGCTTCGATCATGGTCGGGTCGCTCATGCGGGCGACGCCGCCGTCGCGGCGGATGTCGGCCGGGACCCGCTCGAGCGCCATGACCGAGACCGCGCCTGCGTCCTCGGCGATCGCCGCCTGCTCGGCGTTGACGACGTCCATGATGACGCCGCCGCGCAGCATCTCGGCCAGCCCGCGCTTCACCCGCGCGGTGCCCGTGCTGCGCTCCTCCACGAAATTCCCCTTGGTCGCCTCGCGAGCTTCGGCTCCTGCGGCGACGGTCGGCAGAGCCGCCGTCGCCGCCGCGGTCAGTGTACCGACGGCGTTCGGCCCGCCCGCCGGGGTTGCCCGCTAGCTCGACGGCGGCGCCGGCGGTGGTGCGGCCACCTCGACGGGGGCGCCAACCGGTGCCAGCTCGACCCAGGTCCGGCCCGGGAGGAGCTTGATCGGCTTCCCGGTCGCGTCGACGTACTGGGCGGGCTGCTCCTTCGCCGGCCGCGTCCAGCGGCCCCTGACGATCTTCCCGTCCGTGAACACCCACGCGTCACCCGTGCCGACGGTCTGACCCTCGGCGGTCGGGCTGCCGACCCCGCCTTCGTAGTTCGTGAACTGCACGATCACGTTCGTCGGGGCGACCTGCTGGCCGGACGCGGCGTTGAAGGGAGCCAGGCCTGCGCTGCGTTTCCACGTGCGCGTTGCCGCGTCGTACGCGTACGACGGATCGGAGTCCTGGCTCATGACGATGTGCACCGCGCTGGCCGGGTCGCCCGTGAACTGCTCGTTCTGCCCGAGGTACTGGAACAGGGCCTTGGGAGGCACGGGCTGCCCGCCCTTGGCGATGAGGTCGGCCGGTCGACCGAACAGGTTCAAGGGCGCACGGTGGGAGCGGTCGCGGAACATCGCGTTCCCGGCACCGGACTCGTCGACCGCGTTCACCGGCGCCTGCCTGATGAGCTCGACGTTGGGTGCGGCGCCGCCCGAGTAGGCGAAGACACCGCCGAGCGGCCACACGACGTTCGGATCGGTCGCCCGCACCGAGCGGATCGGGCCGACGGTGTCGGGCAGCGTCGAGTTGAAGATTGCGAGGAAGCGCGTGAACGGAGTCTCGACGACCTCCTCGTAGACGACGTCGGCGACGTCGATGCCGGTCTGTGGGCGCGCCGGGGCCGTGTTGTCGATCTTCACCTCGAGCGCAGGCCGGGTGAGGCTCTCGCCCGCCGGGGCCACCCCGGTCAGCGGGGCGACCGCCTCCTTCGGGGCCTCCTTCTTCTTCTGCGTCTTCTTGTCACTCCCCCCGCCCCCGCAGGCGGCGAGCACGAGCGCCAGCGCTGCGGTCAGAGCGAGCAGTTGAACGACGAGCGTTGTACGTCGGCGCACTACATCTCCTTCAGGATCCGGATCCGCTCGTCGAGCGGGGGGTGGGTGTCGAACGCCCGGTTCAGCCACGAACCCTTCTTCGAGCCCTCGCCGTCGCCGTCACCTTCGCCCTTGCCGCGTTCGAGCGGCGACTCGATCCACATCTGGGCGGTGGCCCGGGTGGCGTGGTGGACGACGGCCTTGTCGTTCTTGAGCTTCTCGAGCGCCGCGATCAGCCCGGGAGGGTAGCGAGTGAGCTGCACGCCGCTCGCATCGGCCAGCAGCTCCCGCCGCCGGCTCACCGCGAACTGCATGAGGAGCGCGATGAATGGCGCCAGGATCAGGAGCGCGAATGCGAGGATCACCAGAATGATGCCGGCACCTCCGCTGTCGGCGCGGTCCCGCCGGTCGCCGCCGCCGAACCACATGAAGCGCAACCCTAGGTCGGAGAGCAGCGCGATCGCGCCCACCGCGGTCACCGCCACGGTGGTGACGAGGATGTCGTAGTTCTTCACGTGCGACAGCTCGTGTGCGATCACGCCCTCGAGCTCCACCCGGTTCATCGTCTCGAGCAGCCCGGTGGTGACGGCGAGCGCGGCGTGCTTGGGGTTGCGGCCGGTGGCGAACGCGTTTGGCGCCGGATCGTCGACCACGTACAGCCGCGGCTTCGGAAGCCCGGCCGCGATGCAGAGGCCTTCGACGAGGTTGTGGTACCGCTGGTACTCGGGTCCTTCGGCCGGCTTGGCGCGGCTCGCGGCCAGCGCCACCCGGTCCGAGTAGAAGTAGGAACCCCAAGCCATCGCGATCGCGAACACGATCGCGACGACCACACCGATCGCGCCGAACCCCAAGAGGAAGTTGAACGCGAGCGCAGCGGCGGCGATGAGCGCGACGAAGAAGAACAGCAACAAGAACGTGCGTCGCTTGTTCTTCGCGATCTGTTCGTACACCGGCGGGGCTCCCCCGTGTCCGGGCCGTGGCTATCGAGGACCGCGCGGCGCCGGTGGCAACCGGGAGCCCGATGCGCCGATCAGAACTGGACCCGGACCGGTCCTGTCGCCTCGGGCTCGCCCTCGAAGTATTCGCGCTTCTCGAAGTTGAACATCCCGGCGATGACGTTGCGCGGGAACGTCTGGAGCTTGTTGTTATACGAGAGCACCGAGTCGTTGTAGAACTGCCGGGCGTACGCGACGCGGTCCTCGGTCGAGGTCAGCTCCTCCTGGAGCGACAAGAAGTTCTGGTTCGCCTTCAGGTCGGGATACGCCTCGGCCACGGCGAACAGGCTCTTCAGGGCGCCGCTCAGCACGTTCTCGGCCTCGGCCTGCTGCTGCGGCCCCTGGGCGTTGATCGCGTTGGCGCGCGCCTGCGTGACGCTCTCGAAGACCCCACGCTCGTGCGCGGCGTAGCCCTTGACGGTCTCCACCAGGTTCGGGATCAGGTCGTAGCGCCGCTTGAGCTGGACGTCGATCTGCGACCAGGCGTTGTCGATCCGGTTCCGCAGCCGGACCAGGCCGTTGTAGCTGAGGATGAAGACGAGGATGAGGAGGACGACGAGCACGCCCACGACGATGCCGACGATCAACTGACTGCTCCTGCCTAGGGGAGGATCAAACGCACTCTACCGTCCGCCCTCGTCGGCGCCTCCTCGGCCGACCCAGTCCCGCAGCCGATGCATGCCCCGGTCGACCGCTTCCAGGAGGGCACCGTGCAGCTCGGCGCCGGCCGCGGCCAGCACGGCCAGCCCGTGCGCGCGGGACGAGCCGACGGCAGGGTGGTCGGCGAGCGACCGGCCGTCGGCGTGGGTGACGACCCCGCCCGCCTCCTGAATGATGAGTGCGGCGGCAGCCACGTCATACGGGAAGTTCGTGCAGACCGCGCCCTCCCCGACCTCCAGGAAGGCGGCCTCGGTCTCGGGGCGCTCGTCGACGATCCGGCGACCGACGTCGACGTAGGCGTCGAGCTGGCCGGTGGCGATGCGGGTCATGTTGAACGCCGCCGACCCGAGGTCGAAGTAGCCCCCGCCCATGCTGGAGCCGTCGACGAGCTCCTGCAGCACCACGCTGGTCGGCAGCAGCGGACGCCCGCGCAGCCCCGCGGTCCAGAACAACGCGGTCAGGTCGGTGTTCGCCGAGAGCCGGAGCTCGACCGGCTCCCCCGACGCGCGCTCGGCGCGAGGTCCGTTGCCGCGCGACGCCCAGAAGCGCTGGCCGCTCTTGAGCTCGTGCACGACCCCGAACGACACGTCGCCGAGACGCGCGTCTTCGCTCGGCGGCACCACGCCGATGGACACGCAGGCCGACTCCAGGCCGGCGGCGGCCGGGCGGGTGCCGTCGACCGGATCGATGACGAGAAACGCGCGCGGATGGCCGTAGGTCACCAGGCCGCGATCTTCCGAGTAGAAGCCGATGTCGCCCTCGGCAGCCAGCGCGTCCTCGACGACCCTTTCGGCAACCTCGTCGATCGCCAGCGTCGCGTCTCCGCCGGGAGCTCGTGCGACCCGTTCGCGAGCGTGTGCCGTTCCCAACTGAGGAACAACCGCGTCCCGTACGCGGGCTGCGACCTCGAGGGCCAGACGATCCGGCTCGGTCACCGGGTGACGGCGCTGCGTTCGATGGCCGCTTCGTAGAGCGTGACGAAATGCTCCGCGACGTGACGCATCGAGAATTCCCCCGCCCGTTGCTCTCCCGATGCGATCAGCTCGGCGCGGTGGCTCGCATCGTCCAGCAGGCGCCGCAATGCGTCGCGGAGCGCGCCGGCGTCGCTGGGCTCGACGAGGAGTGCGTCGCGGTCGGCGCGGGCGACGTTGCGGAACCCGTCGATGTCCGACGCGACGACAGCCGTGCTCGCCGACATCGCCTCGAGCAGCACGATGCCGAACGACTCTCCTCCCAGCGCCGGAGCGCAGAACACCGTGGCGGCGCGCAGCCGGCGCGCCTTCTCCTCCTCGGAGATGCGCCCGATCCACTCGACGTCCGGGACACCGCGGGTGCGAAGGGCGTCCGTCTCCGGCCCCTCGCCCGCCACCCACAACACCGCGTCGCGTTCCAGGCCCGCGAACGCGTCGAGGAGCACGCCGAGCCCTTTGCGCGGCTCGTGGCGGCCGACGAAGAGGATCGTGGGATGCTCGCTGGGCCAGGGCGTCGCTTTGGCGAACTGAGGAACGTCGACCCCGTTGGGGACGATGTCGTATTCGCCGTCGAACGAGAGCTGCGCGACCTCAGCAGCCTCCTTCGAGACTGCGGTCCGGATCGCCAACCGGTCCAACCATCGCTTCAGCGGCGGCCGGAACAACCGGTACCACGGGTTGAAGCGACCCGAGTACGACGCATGGAACGTCCCGACCAGGGGCTCGTCGGCACCAAGGAGCAGGGTCTGGGTCGGGCCCGGCACGAGCGGCTCGTGGAGGTGGATGACGTCGGGCTCGATGACCCGTCGTGCCTCCAGCGTGCGCCGCGCCACCGGCTTGCCGCCGGCGATCGGCGCGATTGACCCATTGGACGTGAAGTTCGTCGACGGGCCGACGGTGATGATCCCCGGCTCGGGGGGCGGGCCGTCGCACGGGCTCACCACCCGGGCATCCACTCCGATCTCGCGCAAACTGCGCGCCAGGCCGAGCACCTGGCCCTGCACGCCTCCGAACACCGACAGCGAGTACGGCGACACCAGCAGCACGCGCATCAAGACCTCGTTCCCCCACTGCCATTCGTGGCGAGATCGCTCGGCCAGTTCGGTTGGAGAAGATGCCACTGCTCGGGCGCGGCGCGAATGAGCCCCTCGAACCGGTATGCGAGGTTCTGGGTGACGCGTCCGACGTCGTCGCGCAGGCGGCCCTCACGCTGCGCCGGTACGGGCGGCATCACGATCGCATGGTGCCCTCCCTGGGGCGCGAAGTACACCGCGGTCGGGAGCAGCGGCGCTCCGGTCCGCAGCGCCAGCGTCGCCGGACCGGCCGGCAGCGTGGTGCGCTCGCCGAAGAACTCGACCTCGATCCCGTCGCCGACCAGGTCGCGGTCGCACAGCAGGCACACGACCTTGTTGTTCCGTAGCGCCTGAAGGACGACCCTGCCGGCGTCGGGACCGAGCTGCACGACGGTCATACCGAGCGCCCGCCGTACCCCCGCGAACCACTCGAACAGCTCCGGCGGCTCGACCGGCTCGACCACCACGGTGGGCGGCAGGCCCTGCGTCGCCAGCCATGCGCCGGCGAAGTCCCACCCCCCGACGTGCGGGAGCGCGAGGACCACCCCCGATCCGCGCTCGATGCCCGCGGTGACGTGCTCGTACCCCTCGATGTCGATCTCGAGCGTGCCCCGCGCTTCGTCACCCAGGCGGAAGAGCTCGAGCCAGTAGCGGCCGTAGGACCCGAACGTCTCGGCGACCGCTTTGCGGAGCGCGAGCCCCTGCAGCGTTCCTCCGGACGCGCGCACGAGATTGCGCTCGACCTGCCGGCGTCGGCTCGGCATCGCGAACGCGAGTGCCTGTCCGATCACTCGTGCCGCCGGTTGGGCCACCGAACCGGGCACGACGCGAGCGATCTCGGCGCCGGAACGGTACGCGAGATACGACGCTCGCGCCTTGATCGGGTTCGACACCGGACCGTTCAGGGACGGGTGCGGCGCCGCGAGGAGCGAGACTGCGACTGCCGCCAGCGCCACCGATCACCGAAGCGGCGCGTCGCGCCGGCGAGCTCGACGTCGTCGGGCGCGCTGCGAACGTGGCGGCGGCGGCCGATGCGCGTCATGCGCGTCGTCCACGTCGGCTCGGCGCGCTCGGGACGCTCCGGCGACGCCTGACGCCAAACCTTCACGAAGCGGTGGACGGCGGTGATGCCCAGGAGGACCACCATGATCCACAGCACCGGCACGAGGATGTCGAACGCGAGGCCGATGGCCAACAGCACCATGCGCTCGGCGCGTTCCATGATCCCGCCTCTGGCGGCGAATCCGAGGCTCTCGGCCTTGGCTCGCTCGTACGAGATGAGCATGGACAGGGCGGCGGCGGCGAGCGCCAGCACGGGCAGGTAGTCGCTCTCGCCGGCAAGGAACCAGGCGACACCCCCGAACAGCACCGCGTCGGCGATGCGGTCCGCGACCGAGTCGAAGAAAGCGCCGCGCGGTCCGGCCCGGCCGGAGTTGCGTGCCACCGTGCCGTCGAGGATGTCCGGAACGCCGGTTGCGATCACGCCGAAGACGGCTATGACGAGGTGGCCCGAGGCGATGAGGAACGCAGTGCCGACGGCGAACGCGAGCCCAATGACCGTCAGGACATCAGGATTGATCCCGGCACGCTGTAGGCCCTTGCCAACCGGTTCGAGCCCACGCTCGACATTGGCGCGCCAGCGTCCGTCGAGCATGTGGGGTCCTCCCCGCTCACGACCGCGACCACTCGAGGGTACCACCCGCGACCCCGGTCCTAGACTCCGCTCGAGGGCGTGCGCCACAGTCGTGATCGAGGGGGAACCGACTTGAAGGTGTATCCGTCGGCGAAGATTCGCAACGTCGCTCTGGTCGGTCACGGCGGATCGGGGAAGACCAGCCTCGCCGAGGCGCTCCTCTTCGTCACCGGTGCGATCCCGCGGATTGGGCGCGTCGAGGACGGCAACACCGTCTCCGACTTCGATCCCGAGGAAGCGCGCCGCGGGATCTCGGTGTCGATGTCCATTGCCCCGTTCGAACACGAAGACCACAAGGTGAACGTCCTCGACAGCCCCGGGTACGCCGACTTCGTGGGCGACGTCGCCGCTGCCTTCCGCGCCGCCGACCTCGCCGTGTTCGTCGTGTCCGCCGTCGAAGGCGTCGAGGTGCAGACCGAGATGGCATGGCGAATGGCCGAACAGGCCAAGCTCCCCCGCGCCGTGTTCGTGAACAAGCTGGACCGGGAACGCGCGTCGTTCGGGCGGACGCTCGACGACTTGAAGGCGAAGTTCGGCGCCGGCATCGCGCCGCTCGAGCTCCCGATCGGCGAGGAAACAGCCTTTCGCGGTGTCGTCGACCTGCTCACCGACACCGCGATGACCTACGACGGAACGACCGGGAAGGGCGTCGAGGGCGCCGTGCCCGACGAGATGGCGGGCGAAGAGCACTCGGTCCACGACGCGCTCATCGAAGGCATCGTCGTCGCCGACGACGACCTGATGGAGCGGTACCTCGCCGACGAGTCCATCGAGGTGAAGGAGCTCGAGCAGGCCCTGGCCAAAGGCATCGCCGAAGCGACGGTGTTCCCGGTGTTGTGCGGTAGCGGGACCAAGCTCATCGGCGTCGACCGGCTCGCCTCCTTCGTCGTACACGAGGGACCGGCACCGGCGGCGTCCGACGGCGACGGGACCGCACCGGTGGCGTTCGTGTTCAAGACGATCGTCGACCCCTACGTGGGGCGCGTGAACCTGTTCAAGGTGCTGCAGGGATCGATCAAGACCGACGCGTCGTTGGTCAACAACCGCACGGTCTCGGAGGAACGGCTCCACCAGCTCTCCGTCATGCGCGGCAAGGAGCAGGAGTCGACGGCCGAGGTTCCCGCCGGCGACATCGCCGCGGTGGCCAAACTGAGCGACACGTCGACCGGGGACGTGCTCGGCGCGCGCGGCGCCGATGTCGCCGTCGACTCGTTCGAGCCGCCGAAGCCGGTGCTCCCGGTCGCGATCCGGCCCAAGTCGAAGTCGGATGCCGACAAGCTCGCCAACGCGCTGCACCGCCTGCTCGACGAGGACCCGGCCCTCCGCCTCGAACGCAACCCCGAGACCAAGCAGACCCTGCTCTGGGGGATGGGCGAGACGCACTTGTCGATCGCGCGCGAGCGCCTGCACCGGAAGCTCGGCGTGGAGGTCGAGTCCGATGACGTCGACGTCGCGTACCGCGAGACGATCACCGGCACCGCTGAGGCGGAAGGCAAGTACAAGAAGCAAACCGGCGGGCACGGGCAGTTTGGCGTGGCGTTCGTGCGCGTCGAGCCCCAGGAGCGCGGGGCCGGCTTCGAGTTCGTCGACCAGATCGTCGGCGGCGCGATCCCCCGGCAGTTCATCCCTGCCGTCGAGAAGGGCATCGCCGAGGCGATGGAGAACGGCGGCGTGTACGGCTACCCGGTCGTCGACGTGAAGGTCACGTGCTTCGACGGCAAGTACCACTCCGTCGACTCGTCCGAGATGAGCTTCAAGATGGCCGGGTCACTCGGGTTCAAGGAGGCGATGGCGAAGGCGAATCCGATCCTCCTCGAGCCGATCAGCGAGCTCGTGGTGACTGCGCCCGAGCAGTACCAGGGCGACCTGATGGGCGACCTCAACTCGAAGCGGGGCCGGATCCAGGGATCGGGCGCCGTGGGGCACGGAGAGATGGAGATCGTCGCCCAGGTGCCGACGTCGGAGATCCTGCGTTACGCGATCGACCTGCGGTCGCTCACGGCGGGGCGTGGTCGATTCGAGATGACCCACTCGCACTACGACCCTGTGCCCACCCACCTCGTCGACCGCATCGCCAAGCAGCGGGAGACGGCCAGGGCGGGCTGAGCGTCAGCCCGGCGCGCGCTCGCCTTCCTCGCCTTCTGGGCCTCCGAGACCGAACTTCGACCAGTCTTCGGGGTTCGGCTCCGTGTACTCGCCCATCACGTGACCGTCGACGGCATCGAGCTCGACGAGCCCGCGCATCGTCGGCGGTTCGTCGGCCGAGTAGAGGAGGATGCGCCAGACCGGGCGGCTGCGCAGTCCGCGCCAGGCGAGCTGCGCCGAGGCGTGGCCGACGGGGAAACCCACGGTTCGGGTCGCCACGACGAGCGCCTGGGTCTGGTCGACCTCGAGGTTCCACGCCGTGAAGAAGTGGTACGCCGAGATGGCAGCCAGCAGGACCGCCGCCGCCAGCAGTCCCGCGTTGGTGCTCCAGACCCAGCCGGCCAGGCAGAGCACCGCGAACGCGGCGTACATCACCGCCGGGATGCGGCGCCGGTTGATGTTGGGGAAGACGTACGGCCCGACGTAGGCCGTGACGTCGAGCTCCTCGGGGAGCTGGTCCTGATGCTCGTCGCTCATGTCTTCGG
Source organism: Acidimicrobiia bacterium (assembly GCA_036005605.1). Classification (GTDB taxonomy): domain Bacteria; phylum Actinomycetota; class Acidimicrobiia; order IMCC26256; family JACDBD01; genus JALZAA01. Next base: position 17,751 of record DASYQJ010000173.1, on the reverse strand, counting down.
CCACGCGGCGCGCACCTTCTCCCAGCTCGTGCGCAGGTCCTCGGGGAGGACGCGCGTCTCGGCCACGGTCGTCATGAAGTTCGTGTCGCCGTTCCAACGCGGGAGCGCGTGCAGGTGCACGTGCCCGGGAACACCGGCGCCGGCCGGGCGACCGAGGTTCACGCCGACGTTGATGCCGTCGGGCGTGTAGGCGGCCTTGAGCGCGGCGACGGCCTGCTGGGTCATCGCCATCACCGCCGTCGCCTCGTCCGCCTTGAGGTCTTCGAGCTCCCCTTCGTGTCGGAGCGAGGCGATCATCAGGTGACCAGACGTGTACGGGAACGCGTTCATGACCCCGAATGCCAGGTCGTCACGGGCGACGACCAGTGACTCTTCGGGATCGGCGGCGGCGAGCGCGCAGAACAGGCAGTCGTGCTCACCGGTCGACGGTGTCATCGCCGCGCTGGACACGTACGCCGCCCGCCAACCGGCCCACAGCCGCTCGAGGGTCATCGCCGCTCGGCGACCTCGGCCGACAGCCGGTCGACGAACTCGTCCACGCTCACGCCGCGCTCGGGCTGCTCGCTCCCCCGCCGGTTCACGCCGACCGTGCCCGCGTCGGCATCCTCGTCGCCGACCACGAGCACGTACGGGATTTTCTGCAGCTTGGCCCGCCGGACCCGCGCACCGAGCGAGTCGCCGGCGGCGTCGTGCAGCTCGGTGCGGAACCCCTCGGCGCGCAGCCGGTCCGCCAGCCGGAACGCGTAGGCGTCGTGGCGGTCGGCAACTGGGAGCACCGCGACCTGCACGGGTGCCAGCCATGCCGGGAACGCGCCCTCGTAGTGCTCGACGAGGATGGCGAAGAAGCGCTCGATCGATCCGAACAGTGCTCGGTGGATCATGATCGGCCGGTGGCGCTCGTTGTCGGCGCCGACGTAGGTCAGGTCGAAGCGCTGCGGCTCCTGGAAATCGGCCTGGATCGTCGACATCTGCCACGTCCGGCCGATCGCGTCGCGCGTCTGCACCGAGATCTTGGGCCCGTAGAACGCGCCGCCGCCTTCGTCCAGCACGAACTCGAGGTCCATCGATTCCGCAGCCCGCCGGAGGACCTCGGTGCCTTCCTCCCAATCCTCGTCGCTGCCGATCGCCTTGCCCTCGGGCTTCGTCGACAGCTCGAGGTAGAAGTCGGTGAGCCCGAAGTCGCGCAGCAGGTCGAGGACGAACCGCAGCGTCGACTCGAGCTCGCCCGGCAGCTGCTCCTTGGTGCAGAAGATGTGGGCGTCGTCCTGCGTCATTCCGCGGACACGCGTGAGGCCGTGCACCACTCCCGAGCGCTCGTAGCGGTACACGGTGCCGAACTCGAAGTACCGCAGCGGCAGGTCGCGGTACGAGCGCAGCTGACCTTGGTAGATCAGGATGTGAAACGGGCAGTTCATCGGCTTGAGGTAGTAGCGAGTGCCCTCGTCGAGCTCCATGGGCGGGAACATCCCGTCGGCGAACCATTCGAGGTGACCCGACGTGTGGAACAGGTCTTCCTTCGCGATGTGCGGCGACGTCACGAACTCGTACCCCGCCTGTTCGTGACGGGCGCGTGAGTAGTCCTCCATGACGCGCCGAACTGCGCCGCCCTTGGGGTGGAACACCGCCAACCCGGACCCGATCTCGGGCGGGAACGAGAAGAGGTCGAGCTCGGGCCCGAGGCGGCGATGGTCGCGCCGCTCAGCCTCCTCGAGCTGGTGCAGGTGCGCGTCGAGCGCGGCCTGGGACTCCCACGCCGTGCCGTAGATGCGCTGGAGCATCGGGCGCTTCTCGTCGCCCCGCCAGTACGCGCCGGCGACGCGCATGAGCTTGAACGCGCCGATCCGCGAGGTGCTCGGCACGTGCGGTCCGCGGCACAAGTCGACGAACGCGCCGTCACCGTCGCGCGGGTTGCGATAGACGGAGATCACGGACCCCTCACCGACCTCCGACGCGTCATCGGGATCGACCCGCTCGATGATCTCGACCTTGTAGGGCTGGTCGGCGAACAGTCGCAGGCCCTCGTCGCGATCGACCTCTTGCCGGACGAACGGCTGGTCGGCGGCGACGATCTCGCGCATGCGGGCCTCGATGCGGCCCAGGTCGTCCTCGGTGAAGTGCCGGCCGTCGGGAAGGTCGAAGTCGTAATAGAAGCCGTCGGCGATTGCGGGCCCGATGGCGTACCGAGCGCCGGGGAACAGGTCCGTGACCGCCTGCGCCATCACGTGCGCGGTCGAATGCCGGAGCACCTCGCGGCCGTCGGGCGAGTCGGGGGTCACGATCGTGACGGCGGCGTCGTGGTCGATCGGGCGGTCGAGGTCGACCCATTCGCCGTCGACCTTGGCGGACAGCGCGTCTTTGGCGAGGCGTTTGCCGATGGAGGAGGCGATCTCGGCGGGCGTCGTACCCGCGTCGTATTCGCGCTGCGATCCGTCTGGCAGCGTGATCTTCACCTGGTCGGCCATCTCCCCGGCGACGATACCAGTGGGCCTTTAGCCTGATGGTGTGATTGAGCGTTCCTCCGTGCAGTACGCGCAGAGCGGGGACGTGCACGTCGCGTACGAGATCGTGGGCGACGGCGACATCGACCTTGTGCTCGTCCAAGGGTTCGTGAGCCACCTCGATCTCGAGTGGGACAACCCTCACATGGCTCGATTCCTCGAAGGGCTGGCGTCGTTCGCTCGCGTGATCCTCTTCGACAAGCGCGGCACCGGTCTCTCGGACCGCTCGGTCGGCGTCCCGACGCTCGAGGAACGGATGGATGACGTGCGGGCGGTGATGGAAGCCGCCGGATCTGAGCGGGCCGTGCTGATGGGCATCTCCGAGGGCGCCCCCATGTCGATCCTGTTCGCGGCGACGTACCCCGATAGAACCCAGGCGCTCGTGCTGCACGGCGGGATGGCCCGTACGACCGAGGCTCCCGACTATCCGTGGGCGCCGCCCGCCGACGCGCTGGTCGAGGCGGCGGTAGAGCTACTGCAGCCGATCCTCTACACCGGTGAGGACATCGAAGTGTGGGCGCCCTCGCTCGCCGAGGACCGCCAGGCCAAGGACTGGCTCGCTCGCTACCGACGAGCCGCTATCAGTCCCGACGGGCTAGCCGACTTCTACGCCATGTTCCTGGACATCGACGTGCGCGACGTCCTGCCGACGTTGCGAGTGCCCACCCTCGTACTGCACCGGCACGGCGACCGCGTCGTCAACTGGCGCGCTGGACGCTGGATGGCAGAGCGCATTCCGGGAGCCAGGTTCGTGCGGCTCGAAGGCCAGGATCACTTGCCTTGGAGCGGCGACGAACAGGTCGTCGAGGAGGCCCGGGAGTTCCTAACCGGGGCTCGGGTGGCGGCCGAGCCCGACCGCGTCCTGGCCACGGTCATGTTCACCGACGTCACCGCCTCGACGGAACGCGCGGCCGCGCTCGGTGACCATCGCTGGAAAGAGCTCCTCGATGCGCACGACGCCGCCGTCCGCCATCAGCTCGGGTCGTTCCGTGGCCGTGAAGTGAAGACGACAGGCGACGGGTTTCTGGCCACTTTCGACGGGCCGGCGCGCGCCATCCGATGCGCGGAGGCGATCCGCGCCGCTGCGGCTGACCTCGGTCTCGACGTTCGTATCGGCCTCCACACCGGAGAGGTCGAGGTCCGGGGTGACGACATCGGTGGGCTGGCCGTGCACATCGGGCAGCGCGTGTCGGCGCTCGCGGACCCGTCCGAGATCCTGGTGTCGAGCACGGTCAAGGACCTCGTGGCCGGCTCCGGGATCGAGTTCGACCCGCGGGGCGAGCACGAGCTCAAGGGCGTGCCTGAGCGCTGGCGCCTGTTCGCGGTACGGGGCTGAGCATGACGCCGAAGGAGGTCGCGCCGAAGCTGCTGTCGTGGGCGTCCGAGCTCGACGAGCAGACGCTCGCGCAGGCGCGCCGCACGGCTCGACTGCCGATCATCGAAGGACACGTCGCGCTCATGCCCGACGCCCACCTCGGCATCGGCGCCACCGTCGGCTCGGTCATCCCCACTCGGGACGCGATCATCCCCGCCGCCGTCGGCGTCGATATCGGGTGCGGCATGGTGGCGGTTGAGACGGATCTCGATGCATCCGATCTGCCTGCTGATCTCGATCCGCTCCTGCCCAGAATCGAACGAGCCATCCCGGCCGGCGTCGGGAAGGGGCACAGCGGGCGCGGAACCGCCGGGCGAACGTGGCTCGCTGCGCATTCGCCGAGGCGCGACTTCTCTCCGAAGCAGGTGGACCGCACCGTCACGCAGTTCGGCACGCTCGGCTCGGGCAACCACTTCGTGTCTGTGGCGCGCGACGAGCGCGACCGCGTCTGGGCCGTGGTGCACTCCGGGAGCCGAGGCATCGGCAATCAGCTGGCAACTGATCACATCGACCGCGCCCGCAAGCTCGCGCAGCGAACCGGGCTCAAGCTCGAGGACCGCGACCTTGCGTACTTCCGCGAAGGCACCCAGGAGTTCGATAGCTATGTCGCCGACATGCTCTGGGCCCAGGACTACGCGCGCGCGAACCGCGCGCAGATGATGGATGCCCTGCTCGACGAGCTTGCCTCGTTCGTCGGCGCGGGCTCGGAGGTTCAGCGCATCAACTGCCACCACAACTACTCAGCGCGAGAGCGGCACGAAGGCGTCGAGCTTTGGATCACTCGCAAGGGAGCGATCAGGGCGGGCAAAAACGACCGCGGTGTGATCCCGGGCTCGATGGGCAACGACATTCACATCGTGCGTGGGCTCGGGAACCCGGCCAGCTTCGAGTCGTGCGCCCACGGCGCCGGACGTCGCCACAGCCGGCGCCAGGCCAAGAAGCGGTTCACGGTCGACCAGCTCCGAAAGGAGATGGAAGGACGCGCCTGGAACCGGGACCGGGCCGGCGCTCTCCTCGACGAGATCCCGGAGGCCTACAAGGACCTCGCGCAGGTGATGGCCGACCAGGCCGACCTGGTCGAAGCGGAACACTCCATGCGCGAGATCCTCAACTACAAGGGTTCGTAGCGCGCGCTACCGGTGGTCGACGGGCTGGCTGAGGTCGACGCCGATCAGGTCCCCCAGCTCGTGGAGCACGGCAGGAGCACTCGGATCGGAACCGCCGGACAGGATGGCGCTTGCGAGGTCGTCGAGAGCCTCGAGTGCCTTGGGCGCGTCGAGATCGGCGTCGAGCGCGTGCCGGACGCGCTCTGCGTACGGGCGCGGGTCGGCGCCGTCCCCGCGCTCGGCGGCGGCCAGCAGCCGGTGCAGGAGTGCGTTCCCCTCGTCGAGGTCGGTGTCGTGCCACTCGAAGCCGGCCCGGTAGTGGTGGCGCATGAGCGCGAGGCGAATAGCGCGCGGGTCGGCGATCTTCAGCAGGTCGCTGATGAACACGAGGTTACCGAGTGACTTCGACATCTTCTCGCCCTCGTAGCTGACCATCGCCGAGTGCATCCAATGCCGCGAGAACGTCTGTCCTGTCACGCTCTCGCTCTGCGCGATCTCGCACTCGTGGTGCGGGAAGATCAGATCGGTGCCGCCGCCGTGCAGGTCGAGGGTGGGGCCGAGCGCGTCCATCGACATCACCGAGCACTCGAGATGCCAGCCGGGCCGGCCGACCCCGAACGGCGCGCGCCACGCCGGCTCCCCCGGCTCGGACGGCTGCCACAGGATGAAGTCGAGCGGCGCGCGCCGGTGCGGGTCGTCCGGGTTCCCGCCTCGCGCCCGCGCCAGCCGGACCATGTGCTCCTCGGGGTAATGCGACAGCTCGCCGTACCGCGGGAACGTCGAGACGTCGAAGTAGGCGGTGCCATGCGTGAGGTAGGCGTGGCCGGAGTCGAGGAGCCGGCTTACCATCTGGATCATCCCGTCGATCGCCTCGGTGGCGCGGGGCTCTGCCGCCGGCGGGCGCATGCCCAGCGCGTGCATGTCGGCTTGGAAGCGGGCGAGCTCGGCGTCGGCGAGCTCCAGGTAATCGATTCCCAGCTCGCGCGCCTTGGGAAGGATCGAGTCGTCGACGTCGGTGACGTTGCGCACCATGCGCACCTCGTGGCCGAGCTCCTCCAGCCGTCGCGTGAGGAGGTCATAGGTGATGTACGTGGCCGCATGGCCGAGGTGTGTCGAGTCGTAGGGCGTGATGCCGCAGACGTACATGCGCACGACGGGCCCGGCCTCGAACGGGACGAGCGACCGCTGCGCAGTGTCGTGGATGCGCAGCGTCACGGACCGGCGGAGGGCCGCGGCTCCACACCGACGAGGCGAAGGCTGGCCTTGCCCTTGTGACGAAGGTTGATCGTGAGCAGCACGGCCGCGAACGCCTCGATACCGACGGCGTTCGCAAGCGATCCGCCGTCGAAACCGCGCAGGTCGGGGATCCGCGCCACAAGGTCGAGGACGGTCGTGCGGGCGTCGGCGTCGTCGGCGCAGACGATCACGTCGCTGTCGATGAAATGGTCGAGATCGCCGAGGGCGACGGCCGGAATGTGCTGGAGCGCAGCCGCGATGCGGGCTTGCGGAACGGCCGCCTGCATCGCCATCGCGAGCGATCCCTCGTCGGGCAGCACCGGACGGAACTCGCGATCGACTTTCGTGAGCCCGTTGGCCATGGCCACGACGACCTTCCCGGACAGCGCGTCGGCGTGCTGGCTCGCCGTGGGCACCGCGGCTTCCCACTGCGTTCCGACGACGATCACCTCGGCCGTCGCGGCGTCGGCGTTCCCGCCTGCCTCGAGACTCCTGACGCGGTCACCCCACCGGTCGCGCGCCTTCGCGACCGCCGCTTCTGCGCGCGCCGGATCTCGTGAACCTGCGATCACGTCGTAACCGACGCTCGCCAGCCGCGCGGCCAAGCCACCTCCGGCCGGACCGGTCGCTCCTAGCACCCCGATCTTCATGTGAGAGAGCCTGGCACATCGGCTCTAGGCTGCCGGCCAGCGAGCCTCGGGGGGCGACCGATGAAGTTCGGGATCCTGTTCGCCAACGTCGGACCGTACGTGCAACCGGACATGGCTGCCTCGCTCGGACGCATCGCCGAAGAGCACGGCTTCGAGTCGATCTGGACCGTCGAGCACGTCGTCGTTCCGGCCGGGTACGAGTCGCAGTACCCGTACTCGCCGACCGGTCGCATGCCCGGACCGGAGGAGAGCCCGATCCCCGATCCGCTGATCTGGTTGACGTGGGTCGGCGCCGCGACGACGACCCTCCGCCTCGCGACGGGCATTCTCATCCTCCCGCAACGCAACCCCGTCATCCTCGCGAAGGAGCTCGCGACGCTCGACGTGTTGTCGAGCGGCCGTGTCGAGCTCGGTGTGGGCGTCGGCTGGTTGCGCGAGGAGTTCGACGCGCTGGGTATTCCCTTCGAGGAGCGAGGCGCCCGCACCGACGAGTACGTCGAGGCGCTACGAACCCTGTGGCGCGACGACGAGCCTTGCTTCGACGGAAAGTTCGCGAGCTTCGAGCGCGCCAAGTGCTTCCCGCATCCTGCCCAGGGTTCGATCCCAATCCACATCGGCGGGCACACCATGCCCGCGGCGCGGCGCGCCGGTCGTCTCGGTGACGGGTTCTTCCCGGGCCGCTCCACCGACGAGGAGCTGGTCCCGCTGCTCGACACGATGCGCGCGGCCGCCAAGGACGCCGGCCGCGACCCCGACGCGATCGAGGTCACTGCGGGCGGCGTGCTGGATCTCGACGGCGTGCGACGTTTCGCCGACTACGGCGTCGACCGAATCGTGCTCCCGCCCCTGGGCTGGGACCTCGACACGCTACGCGAGCAACTCGGCCGGTTCAGCGAGCGGGTCATCGAGAAGGCGGGCTGACCCGATGGCTTCCGAGTACGACGACACGTCTCCAGGCATCCCGTTGTGGTTCAAGGTCGGGCTGGTCATCGTGGCGGCGATCGCGGTGTGGCTTGCGGTCGGCCTCCTGTTCGCGACGCTGCGTCTCGCGCTCGCCTTCGCCGGCTACGTCGTCGTGGCGTTCCTGTTCTACCAACTCGGCAAATGGGTAGGACGCAGCTCCAAGAGCGACGAGCCCTAGCGAAGAGAGCGAGTCAGGCGATGCACTCGGCGCCGAGCAGGACGCGCAGGTCGGCGTAGAGCCCGTTGCTCGAGTCGACGAGGTACTCGTCGGCGAGCTGGAGCACGGTCGTGCGGTCGGCGCCCTCGAGGTGCACGTACACGGGGCTGTCGCCCGGGTGCACGCGCAGGATCTCCTTGAGACCCTCGACCTTCTCGTTGTTCAGCGCGGCCCGCTTGACCCGGATCCGGACGGGCGGCCCTCCGTCGAGGACGAGCTCGGGCTGCGTGAGCTCCATGGCGATGATCTTGGGCTCGTCGTCGCGCAGGTCCAGGCGTCCCTTGACGCACACGATGGCGTCCTCTTCGAGCACGTGCCCGTATGAGCTCATCGTCTTCGGGAACACCATGACCTCGAGCGCGGCACCGAGATCCTCGAGGACGAACGTCGCCATGAGGTCGCCGCGCTTCGTGTATCTGCGTGAGAGCGCGGTCACGACCCCGCCGATGACCCGCAGCTCGCCTTCCCGCAGCTCCTTGAGCTCGGTCAGCGTGCACTCGATGTGCCGGCGCAGGCCGCGCTCGGCGCCCATGAGCGGGTGCTCGCTGACGTACAGGCCGAGCATCTCCTTCTCGTGGGCGAGGCGTGCCCGCTTGTCGAACTCGGCATCGGGCACGACGACCCGCTCGTCGAAGCCGTCGGTCGCGCCGCCGGCCTCCTCGTTGCCGCCGAACAGGCTCATGATGCCGGCGTCCCGCTCGCGGCGGCGGGCCAGCGTGTTGTCCACGATCTGCTCGTAGACGTGGAGGAGTCCCTTCCGGGGGTGCCCGAGGGAGTCGAAGCCGCCGGCCTTGATGAGCGACTCGATCGTCCGCTTGTTCAGGGCCTGCGGGTCGACGCGCTCGCAGTAGTCGAAGAAGTTGGTGAACGGCCCGCCCTCGTCGCGCGCGGCGACGATGTGCACGACGAGCCCCTCGCCGACGTTGCGCACCGCCGACAATCCGAATCGGATCGAGCCCTCGCGCACGGCGAAGTCGCTCTCCGACTCGTTGACGTCGGGCACCAGCACCGGGATTCCGACCTGGCGGCACTCGTTGAGATAGACCGCGGTTTGGTCCTTGTTGGCCTTGACGCTCGTGAGCAGGGCGGCGAGGTACTCGACCGGGTAGTTCGCCTTCAGGTACGCGGTCTGATACGCGACGTACCCGTAGCCGACGGAGTGCGACTTGTTGAACGAGTAGTCGGCGAACGGCTCGATGATGTCGAACATCTCTTCGCCGAAGTCGCGACTGTGGCCCTGCGCGACGCAACCCTCGACGAACTTCGACCGTTCCTTCGCGATGAGCGACCGGATCTTCTTCCCCGTCGCCTTGCGCAGGTTGTCGGCCTCCTCCAGCGAGTAACCGGCCAACACCTCCGCCATCCGCATCATTTGCTCTTGATAGATGCATAACCCGAAGGTCGGCTCGAGGATCTCGCGCAGGTCGTCGTGGTAATAGCTGACGGGCTTGCGGCCGTTCTTTCGGTTGGCGTAGTCGGTGTGCATGTTCGCCGCCATCGGCCCCGGCCGGTAGAGCGCGACCAAGGCGGCGACGTCCTCGAACGTGGTCGGGGCGAGCGAGCGCATGAGTGCGCGCATAGGCCCACCCTCGAGCTGGAACACGCCGATCGAGTCCCCGCGCTGGAGCATCTCGAAGGTCTTTGCGTCGTCGAGCGGAACATCGTCGATGTCGACGCGCTCTCCCCTGGCCGCTTCGATCAGCTCGGTGGTCCGCTCCATCACCGAGAGGTTCCGCAGCCCGAGGAAGTCCATCTTCAGCAGGCCGAGGTCCTCGACGCCGTGCATCTCGTACTGGGTGACGATCGGGGCGTCCTCGATGGCGCCGCCGGGCTCCGGCTTGCGCTGGATCGGGAGGTACTCGGTGAGCGGCTCCCGCGTGATCACGACGGCGGCAGCGTGGATGCCGTCCTGGCGCCGCAGGCCCTCGAGGCCGCGGGCGACGTCGATCACCCGCTTGGCGTCGGGATCGGAGTCGTACAGGGCGCGCAGCTCGGCGGCCATCTTGTAGCCGTCCTCGTGACCCGTGACCTTCTCGAGGCACGCGCGCAGCGGCGTGTCGCGGCCCATGATCAGCGGGGGCATGAGCTTGGCGATCTTGTCGCCCATTCCCCACGGGTAGCCGAGCACGCGGGACGCGTCCCGCACGGCGGCCCGGGCCTTGATCGTCGAGAACGTCACGACCTGGGCGACGCGGTCCCAGCCGTAGCGCTGGGCGGCGTACTTGATGATCTCGCCCCGGTAACGCTCGTCGAAGTCCATGTCGATGTCGGGCATCTGCTTCCGGCCCGGGTTCAGGAAGCGCTCGAAGAGCAGGTCGTAGCGGATCGGGTCGACGTCCACGACACGCAGGCAGTACGCCACGCACGAGCCGGCCGCGCTCCCCCGCCCCGGTCCCACGCGGATCCCCCGCGACCGGGCGTACCGGACGAGGTCCCACACGACGAGGAAGTAGGCGGAGAAGCCCATGTCCTTGATGACGCCGAGCTCGTACTCGATCCGCTCGAGGACGTGGAGCGCCGGTGATTGGCCGTACCGGTCCTTGGCGCCCTCGAGGGTGAGCTCGCGCAGGTACGAGTCCTCGTCGTGGCCGGCCGGCACCGGGAACGCGGGGAGCTCGGGCTTGCCGAACTCGATCTCGACGTTGGCGCGCTCGGCGACGAGCAACGTGTTGTCGCACGCCTCCGGGTGGTCCGCGAACAGCCCGCGCATCTCCGCCGCGGTCTTCAGGTAGAACTCGTCGGCGTCGAACTTGAAACGGTTGGGGTCGTCGAGCGTGGCGCCGGTCTGGACGCACAACAGCGCGGCGTGGGCTTCGGCGTCCTCTTTGTGCGTGTAGTGCGAGTCGTTCGTCGCGAGCAACGGCGCCTCGAGCTCGCGTGCCATCTTCACGAGTTGCGGGTTGACGTTGCGCTGCTCCGGCAGGCCGTGGTCCTGGAGCTCGATGAAGAAGGACTCGCGCCCGAGGATGTCCTGGAATCGCGCCGCGTTGTCGCGTGCGGCGGTGTAGTCCCCCGCCATGAGCTGCTGGCACACCAACCCGCCGAGGCACCCGCTCGTCGCGATGAGACCCGCGCGGTGTTGCTCCAGGAGTTCGAAGTCGATGCGCGGCTTGTAATAGAAGCCGTCGAGATACGCGTCCGACGCGACCTTGATCAGGTTTCGGTACCCGGCGTTCGTCTCCGCGAGCAGCGTCAGGTGGTAGATGTCATGATCGGCGCGCTTCGGCCGGTCGAACCGGCTGGTGCTGACGAAATACGCCTCGGCGCCGATGACGGGAGTCAGGTCCGCTTCGCGCGCCGCCCGGTAGAAGTCGAGGACGCCGTACATGTTCCCGTGGTCGGTGATGCCGACCGCGGGCTGACCGTCCGCTTTGGCGGTGGCGATGACGTCCGGGATCCGGGCGGCGCCGTCCAGCATCGAGAACTCGGTGTGCAGATGCAGGTGCACGAACGAGCTCCCCAAGGCGCCGCAACCCCCTCTTCCCGACCTGGCCGCTCCCGGCCAAGTCCCACAGGGGTGTGGATGACCCTGTGGAGAATCACATTGGTGTAACTCTCACCATAGAGGGGGCGTCGCCGCCGGGCAAGCCTCGAGGTGAGGAGCTCAGGCCCGCCCGCGACCCCCGAGGAGGGGCACGTACATCTCGTCGGGGGTGAGCGACCCGTGCATCCCGATGAGCTTCGTCTCCTGGGGCAGCGTGGGGTCGACGAACGCCACCGGCTCGCGGGCTGCCAGCACGACGTCGCCCACCCGGCTGCCGATCGGCCCCTCGGGCGCGGGCCCGATCCACCCTTCGGCGAACAGCTGCTCCCGCGTGAGCACCCACGCCCTATCGCTCACGCTCTCGCGCGCGGCGACAGCGAGCTCCGATGCGACACCCGGCTTCGCGTAGAGGTACCGGAAGCGGGCCTCGCCGGCGTACATCGCGATCATCGGCGCCAAATCGCCCAGATCGACCCACCCGCCCCGGTCGACGTGGACCTGCCCGTGGTCCGACGTGACGAGGAGGGCCGTGGTCGCAGGGAGCGCGTCGCGCAGGTCACCGACGAGCCGGTCGGCGGCTCGCAACTCGGCGACGTAGAACGAGTCGTGCAACCCGTACTCGTGCGCGACGGTGTCGACGCTCGGGTAGTAGCCGTACACGAAACGCTCACCGGCGGCGACGAGGCGGCGGCAGTGCTCGACGAGGGTCGATACCGCGTTCCATCCCACGAAGCGCGCGCCGCGCAGCTGCGCGTCGGTGAACCCCGAGTTCCTGAACTCGCTGCGCGTCACGACGGGCACCGGCCGGCCAAGGAACGCGGTGTGGCGCTGCATGTCGAACGGGTCGGGCGCGCGGTGGTTGCCCGTGGTCTGCCAGCGCAGGATGTTGAGCACCTCGCCGTCGACGCGCATCCGGAAGCCGACGAGACCGTGCTGCGAGGGGGCGAGGCCGGTGGCGAGCGACGTGAGGGCGCTGGCGGTCGTCGACGGCGCCACCGTCGTGATCGGGCCGCCCTCGAGCCCGGCGAGCTCGGGCAGCAGGCTGCGGTGCGCCTCGACGGCCTGCCAGCCCAGCCCGTCCAGGAGGAGCAGGACGACCGCGTCGGCGCCTTCGACGCAGCTGGGCATGGCCGGCGCCGGGCGGCCCCCAACGAGCGCGGGCACCAGGCTCGTGATCGCCTCGCCGCCGTAGTCCGGCCGCACCGGGTCCATGCGTCCGAATCTATGCGGCGCCAGGCGCACCGGCGGGGCTCTCCGACGCGCGACCATGGGGGTGTGAAGGTCTCGACCAGGGGCGACTATGCGGCTCGTGCCCTCCTGTCGCTCGCCCTGCACGGCAAGGACCGGCCGACTTCGGTGAAGGAGATCGCCGAGCGGACGAGCCTGCCCCAGCCCTACCTCGAGCAGATCCTCCTTGCGGTCAAGGGCGCCGGCCTGGTCCGGTCGAAGCGCGGCGTCGGCGGCGGGTACGTGCTCGCCCGGGCGCCGGAGGACATCACGCTGGCCGAGATCGTCGCCGCCGTCGAGGGACCGCTCACGACGGTGATGGGCGAGCACGACCACTGCGAAGGCCACTGCATCCTGCAGGAGGTCTGGGTCTGCGTCTCCGAGGAGATGGGTCACCTCCTCGAGGGCTTCACGCTCGCCCAGCTCGTCGAGCGCACCCGCATCGGCCACCCCGACGCGGCCGCGAAGTCGTCAGCCTGACGTCGGGTCGAGCGCGTCGAGCATGGACGCGAGCTCGGGCGGGAGTGGGTCCTCGAAGCTGAGGCGCTGCCCTGTTGTCGGGTGATCGAGGGCGAGCAGGTGCGCGTGCAGGAAGGGACGGCCGGGCCGGAGAGACGGGCGATCGCCGCGGTAGGCGGCGTCGCCGACCACGGCGTGCCCGACCGCGCTGAGGTGGACGCGCAGCTGGTGCGTGCGTCCCGTCTCGAGGGTGCACTCGACGAGGGTCACGGCAGGCGTGTCGTACTCCTCACGCACTTCGTAGCCGGTGCGCGCCGCCCGGCCCTGGTCGCGGATCGCCATGCGGGTCCGCCGGGTCGGTGACCGGCCGATCGGCGCGTCGATGACCCCGCGCGGCGAATCGAAGCGTCCCCAGACCAGCGCGAGATAGCGACGCTCGATGTCGCGTCGGGCGAGCGCGGCGACGAGCACGTCGTACGCCCGCGCGGAACGGGCGACGAGCATGAGCCCGCTCGTGTCGCGGTCCAGGCGATGCACGATGCCGGGCCGCGCCGGGTCACCCACGTCGGACAGCTCCGGGAACCGTTGCAAGAGGCCGTTCACGAGGGTCCCGCCCGGGTGCCCGGCGCCCGGGTGCACGACGAGCCCGGCCGGCTTGCTCACGACGATCAGGTCGTCGTCGGCGAAGCGGACATCGACGGGGACGGGCTCGGGCCCCGGTGGCTGGTCGGGTGCCGGCTCGGAGAGCAGCTCCACGAGTGCTCCGGTCTCGAGGCGGTGGCTCTTGGCCACGGGCTGCCCTCCGACGAGCACGGCGCCGTCGTCGATGAGGCGGGCGACCTCGGCCCGGCTCCAGCCCGTGAGGAGGGCGAGCGCCCGGTCGAGCCGCTCCCCCGCCAACGTCGCCGGCACGGCCAGCTCGCTCACGCCGCCCAGCTCATCCGGGGTCCCGGCGCTCGTCGCGGTCGCGCCATCCCCAGAGCAAGAGGAGCACCGCACCGATCGTGACCGCGGAGTCGGCGACGTTGAAGCTCGGGAACGCACCGATGCGGACGAAGTCGACGACCTCGCCCCGCAGGAAACCCGGGGCCCGGAACAGCCGGTCGGCGAGGTTGCCCAGCGCTCCCCCGAGCACGAGCGAGAGCGCGACGACCATGACCGGATCTTTCGCTCGTTGTGCGACGCGCACGAGGACGATCGCAACGATGGCCGCGAGCACGGCCAGCAACGGGGTGAACCCGGTGAGAATGCTGAACGCGCCGCCGGGATTCCGGCTCAGCCGCAACTCGACGCGATCCCCGATGATCGAGAGGGGTCCGTCGGAGAGGGATGCGACCACCCACGCCTTCGTGATCTGGTCGAGGAGGACGACGCCGACGACCAGCCCGAGGATCAGAAGCGGTCGACGCGTCGACGAAGTGGAACCGGGCTCGGACTGAGCGCGCCCGCTAGCGGCGTCGTTCGGCACGAGCCTTGCAGTCGACACACTCCTCGGCGTACGGGATGGCCTCGAGGCGCTCGACCGAGAGACGCCGCCCGGCGGGCACGCACACGCCGTACGTCCCGGCGTCCATGCGCTTCAGGGCCCGGTCGATCGCGTCGACGATCTGGCGCGCGGATGCCGACAGCAGCAGGTCGCGCTCTCGCTCGACGTTGATCGTGTCGCCCTCACCCGACTCCTCGTCGAACTGGGTGTCGCCGGGATCGCGCTCCTGCGCGAGCTCCTCGGCCTCGGACTGGAGATCTTCCGCCTGTCGGAGCTGCTGGTCGCGCTCGTCGATCAGCTTCTGCCGGAGCCGCTTCAGCGTCCGCTCCGAGAGATTCGGCTTGGCCGGCATGACCTCCCAGCCCGACAGCGGGCAGATCACCGACCCCGGCTTGCGCGGCGGGGCCTTCTTGACCGGCGGCAGCTGCGGCGGGGCCTTCTTCGGGGCCGGCGCCGCCTTGGCGGGCGCAGCCGCCGCCTTGGCCTTCTTCGCCGGGGGCGCCTTCTTCTTGACCGGCGCGGGCTTGGCCGGCTTCGCCGCCCGGCCCGCCTTCGCCGTCGAGGACTTGGCCGCCTTCGCCGCCGTCGTCTTGCCCGGGGCCCGCTTCGCCGGGGCTGCCTTCTTCGCTGCGGAGCCCTTGGTCTTCTTGGCCGGCGGTCGCTTCGCCGCCGGCCTCTTGGCCGCCGGCTTCGCCGCCTTCTTCGTCGTGGCCTTGCCCGGCTTCTTTGGAACCGGCTTCGCGGGCTTCTTCGCCGCCGACTTCTTGCCCGCGCCCTTTTTCGGCGCGTTCCGAGCGGAGGCGGCCTTCCTCGACGCAGCGGACTTGTGTGGTGTTGCCATTACGAGCTCCCAGCTGGGAGATGGGCGGCAGCGCTCCCGCCGGCGCACCGGGGAGCGCAGGATAGTAGGGCCAAACACCGTTCCCTGACCACGACATTCCGCCGCGGTGAACGGCGCCCGCGACGACTAGACGGGACGGTGGCGCGGCTCCCCGACCCTCGCGTCAGCCTCGGCGAGCGCCTGGCGCAGGCGGGCCTCGACGTCGTCGGCGTCGATTCCGACGACGCGGAACCGCTTGAGCCGCGATCGCTCACCGGAGACGAGCTCCACGTCGCGCTCTTTCACGCCGAGCGCGGCTGCGATGAGCGCGACCGCGGCCGCGTTCGCCCTCCCGTCGACCGGTGGCGCGGCAACCCTCAGCTTCAGGGAATCGCCGTGACGGCCGACGACCGAGCTGCGTCCCGCGCCCGGTTGCACGTGCACCCGCAGCACCACCGCGTCGCGTTCGACGTCGTAGAGGTCGGAAGAGCGCGTCACGACCGGTCCTTTTGACGGCGGGCACGGAAGAGGGTCCTTGTACTCTACGGCACATGGCGTTCACGCCGGTACCTTCCGCGCTCGACCTCGTCGAGCTCGAAGCACGCGTGCTCGAACGCTGGCGCGCGCAGGACGCGTTCCGCGAGAGCCTCCGTCGGCGCGAAGGCGCGCCGGAGTGGGTGTTCTACGAAGGTCCGCCCACCGCCAACGCGCGTCCGGGCATCCACCACGTGTGGGCCCGGGCGTTCAAAGACCTGTACCCGCGCTTTCACACGATGCGCGGGCGGTACGTCGCGAGAAAGGGCGGGTGGGACTGCCACGGGCTGCCGGTCGAGGTCGAGGTCGAGAAGGCGCTCGGCATCAAGAACAAGCACGAGATCGAGGACTTCGGGATCGAGGAGTTCAACCAACGCTGCCGCGAGTCCGTCCGGCGCTACGTCGAGGACTGGTCGGCGCTGACGGCTCGCATCGGGATGTGGATCGACACCGCGGATGCGTACTGGACGCTCAACAACGAGTACATCGAGAGCGTCTGGTGGGTGGTCCGCCAGATGTGGGATCGCGGCCTCGTCTACGAGGGGTTCAAGGTCGTGCCGTACTGCGGTCGCTGCGGGACCGCGTTGTCGAGCCACGAGCTCGGCCAGCCCGGCGCCTACCAGGACGTGACGGAGCCGTCGGTGTACGTCCGGTTCCCCGTGGATGGCGCGGACTTCGACCTCCTCGTGTGGACGACCACGCCGTGGACGCTGGTCTCGAACGTCGCAGCCGCCGTCGGACCCGACATCGAGTACGTCCGCGTGAAGGCGCCCGACGGCGGGCGTGACCTCGTTCTCGCCGCCACGCGCGTCGCCGACGTGCTCGGTGAAGACACCGAGGTCGTCGAGGCCGTGCCCGTCTCCGACCTCGCCGGCCTGCGGTACGAGCGACCGTTCGACTACCTGCCGATCGATCCCGGCGCCAACCGGGTCGTCGTCGCGGACTTCGTCACGATCGAGGAAGGGTCGGGGATCGTCCACCTCGCGCCCGCCTTCGGCGAGATCGACCGCGAGCTCGCCGAGCAGGAGCAGCTGCCGATGCTCAACCCGGTCGGCGCCGACGCCCGGTTCGACGCGTCCGTCCCGCAGCTCGAGGGTCAGTTCGTCAAGGACGCCGACCCCGCGCTCATCGACGCGCTGACGGCAGCGGGACGGATCGTGTCGATCGTCGAGTACGCCCACGCCTATCCCCATTGCTGGCGGTGCGGGACACCGCTCATCTACTGGGCCAAGCCGACGTGGTTCGCGCGCACGTCCGAGCACAAGGACGAGCTGCTCCGTGAGAACGAGACGATCGGCTGGCACCCCGAGTACATCAAGAACGGGCGGTTCGGCGACTGGCTCGAGAACAACGTGGACTGGGCGCTGTCTCGCGATCGCTTCTGGGGAACGCCGCTGCCCGTTTGGCGATGCCGCGACTGCAAGGCCGACACGTGCGTGGGCTCGGTCGCGGAGCTCGGCGAGCTCGCCGGGAAGGACCTCTCCGATCTGGACCTACACCGGCCTTTCGTCGACGACATCACGATCTCGTGTCCGGAGTGCTCGGGACGCGCGCATCGCGTCGACCCGGTGCTGGACGCGTGGTTCGACTCCGGGTCCATGCCGTCGGCGCAGTTCCACTATCCGTTCGAGAACGAGGCGCTCTTCGAACGCCGCTTTCCGGCCGATTTCATCGCCGAGGCAATCGACCAGACCCG
>DASYQJ010000172.1:0-7317 GCA_036005605.1 Acidimicrobiia bacterium | reverse complement strand
GCGTACGAGATCGGGATGGCGAAGCCGACGTTCTGCGCCGGCTGGGTCCCGGTGCCGGAGGCGACGGCGGTGTTGATGCCGATGACGCACCCGTTGGCGTCGACGAGCGGCCCGCCGGAGTTGCCGGGGTTGATGGCGGCGTCGGTCTGCAGGACGGTCTCGAGCGCGGTGCCGATCTCGCTCCCCGGACGGGGCGGGCCGGAGATGATCCCGCGCGTGACGCTGAGCCCGCCCTCGAGCGCGAGGGCGTTCCCGATCGCGACGACGTCGTCGCCGACCTGCACTTTGTTCGAATCGTCCGTGCACACTGCGGGGAGGTTGCCGGCGTCCACCTTGAGGACGGCGACGTCGGCGCTCGGGTCGCGCCCCACGACACGCGCGTCGAGCGTGCGGCCGTCGTTGAGCTGGAGCTTGGCGGTCTGTGCCTCGCCGACCACGTGCGCGTTCGTCGCGAGGTAACCGTCCTCCGACAGGACGAAGGCCGTCCCTGCGCTCTGGCCACCGCGCTCGTTCACGGTGACCGCGGCGACCGCGGGCTCGACCTTGGCGATGATGCCGGCGATGTCGCCGTTGCGACTGATCGTCGACGACTCGCGCGAGACCTCATTGGTCTTGTTGGCGGGCGCCGAGGTCGACGAGGTGTCGTCATCACGGCCGAACGCGAAGAACGCGCCCGACGCGACGAGTGCGCCGCACAGGCCGCCGATCAGCGCGCCGACGAGGAGCTGGCGGAAACGCTTCGGGCGGTCGGGGGACGGCGGGGGCGGGCCGGGAGGCGTGGGCCACGGCGGAACGGTCGGCGGCTCGTCGGGCCACGCCGGCGGGGGCGAGGGGGGGACGGTCAAGACGTCCGCGGGGGGTACGGCGTCATCAGGCATCAGTCTGACTCCAAAGGGGGGCGTTCATCACCATCGACATCTCAAACGCCGCCGGATCCGTAGAAGGTTCCTGGAACCTTTGTCATGTTGCTCTCATCTCGGCCCCCGCATGATGCCTGCCACTGCCGGGAACCGGAGCGCCTCAGGCGCCGTTTGAACCCGTGAACCCTATGGATTTCGACCTCCCCACCTCGCCCCCCGCCGACGACCAGGAGCATCAGTGGATGCTCGAGGCCAAGTGCCGCGGCCGGGCGCCCCACGACTTCTTCCCCTCCGACGGGGTCGGCGTCGAGCAGGCCCGCAAGGTCTGCGCCGACTGCCCCGTCAAGGAGCCCTGTCTCGAATACGCCCTCACCTACCGGATCGACCACGGCGTCTGGGGCGGCGCCTCCGAACGCGAACGACGCCGCATCCTCCGCCGCCGCCGCCACGAGCACCACACTCCTTCTCCCACTTCCTGAGCCTCGCGAGCGTCGGACGGTACGGCGGACTGGTGCGCCCGGGCCTGCAGCCCTCACCAGGAGAACGGGCCCAGGACGAAGTTGGTGACGCGGTCGAGGGCGTTGGGTGAACCGGACGGCCCGAAGTCGGCGACGACGTCGTCGATCTGGTCGACGGGGGCGTCGGACACGGTCGTGTAGACGACATCGCCCGACTGCCACACCATGACCACTCCGCCGGGTGTGCGGTACTGGCGGACGTCGCGCCCGTCGACGGTGCGCGATTCGGCCCCGGCGGGGAGGCCGGCGGGATCGAGGTCTCCCTCCTGCTCGAACACCGACACGCTGAAGAGCCCGTCGCTGTAGAAGAGATGGAGCGTGCCGTGGTCCTCGCCGTACCGCCCGGCGAGCTGGAACCGATCGCCGGCGTTCCCGGGCGCGCGGAACGGCGCCGCGACCTCCCGGAGGACGCGCGGCTGGCGGCTGGTGCTCCGCGCCGGCGCGCGGGGAGCTTCGGCCGGGAGCGCGCCGAAGAACGCGCCGGCGGGATCGCCGATGCTCGTGAAGCCGACCGCGCGCACCGTGCGCCCGCGGGTGTCGAGCTGCTCACGCCGGAGCAAGAGGCTCGTCGATTCGTCGAGGTAGAGGCGCTCGCGGACGCGGTCGTCGCGGCGGTCGGTGGCGTAGACCTCTCGCGTCGGCCGGCCCGCGACGGTCGGGCCGTCGCGGACCGAGAGCAACCACTTGTCGGACGCAGGTGGCACGTCGGGCGCGGTCTCCTGGCTCCAGACCGCCAGCCACCCGTCGGGTCCCTGCACGAAGCGGCGGGCGCCCTCGACGATCACCTGGGGGCGGTCGCCGAGTGCGAGCACGCCGTTGGCGCTGCGGACGAGCACGTCGCTGCTGTGCTCACCCCGGCTGTCCGACCACATCACTTCGAGAACACCCGAGAAGTCCTGCTCCTGCGCGGCGCGGCGGGCGTCGTCGAGCAGCTGCACACCCGGTCCCGTCTGCGACGTCGCCGCCGGCTCCGACGACAGCGCGAGGGGCGCGAGGCCGGCGAGCGCGGCGACGCCCGCCACCAACGCCAGCCCCCGCGGCGACCGGATGCTCATCGCCGGAACGGGGTGATCATGCTGAGGGCCGCCAGCTGGCTGACGGGCTCGTCGGAGACGGACGTGCGCACGGCGTGCGAGTCGGAGAGTGCGGGGACGCGTGGCGTGACGCGATCCGGAGACGGGATCACCAACGACGCGATCACGACGGCGGCGACCGCGACGCCCGCGGTCGCGGCGGCGACAAGGCGCGGCAGCCGCGAGCGGCGTCGGGTACGCGCACGGGTCAGCTCCGGTGAGAGAACGCCCTCCCAGAAGCCGGGCGGCGCCTCGTGCACCGAGAGCCCACGCAGTGCGTCGCGGGCGTACGCGACCGCGTCGCGTTCGGCGCGCCATTCCGGCGACTCCGCCAGGTAGCCGTCGACATCGGCGCGCTCGGCGGCATCGAGCTCGCCGTCGAGGTAGGCGGAGAGCCGGTCGTCGGGAGCGGGACGCGCGTTCACGCCGTCTCTCCTGTGCTCACGAGCGCGTTGCGGAGCAGCCGGCGGCCTCGATGGATCCGTGATCGAACGGTTCCGACGGGGACACCGAGCGACTCGGCGATCTCCTCGTACGGCAGGTCGGCGACGTCGCAGAGGACGACGGCGGAGCGGAACTCGTCGGGCAGCGACGCCAACGCGGCCTGCACATCATCGGACAAACCGGTGAAGACCTGGTCGGCAGCGGGCGCGGGCGGGAGCACCCAGTCGGGGTCTTCGGGGAGCGCGTCGGCGGGACGTCGACGTCGCCGTCGCACCTCGTCGAGGAACACGTTCGTCACGATCCGGGCCAACCAACCTTCGAGGGATCCGGGCTGGTAGCGCTCCAGGCCCTTGCGAACCCGCAGCAGCGCTTCCTGCACGAGATCCTGTGCGTCGCTGTCGTTGCCGGCCAGGCGGTAGGCGACGTTGTAGAGGAAGCGCCCGTGATCACGGGCAACTTCTTCCCAGGTCGGGACCCCGCCGGCCATCACAAAGAACGACGGGAGGGAGGTGCCGGGTTCCCGGCCCGCAGGCCGAGAGAGGGGGCGAGCTCGCCGGGGCGAGCTAGGCCGAGTCTTCCTTTTCCGGCTTGTCCTCGTCGGCGGACTTGTCGCCCTCGTTGATGCCCTTCTTGAACTCCTTCGAGGCTTGGCCCATCGAGCGGGCGAGCTTCGGGAGTCGTGTGCTGCCGAACAGCACCAGGACGATCACGAGGATGATGATCAGCTCGGTCGGGCCCAGGTTCATGCGTGCCCTTTTCGATTCGGGACTTCCAACAGAGGTTAACCCGTTTGTCTCGGCGGACGACCATCAGCTGCCCATTGCCGTGTGCTCAGGGGGAGAGGAGCGCCTGGGCGAGCAGCTCGACGTCGTCGAGTGTGGTGACCGAGAAGGGCAGCGGGCCGGCCCCGACGATGAGGGTCTCGACCCCGAGCGCGTCCCATTCGTCGCGTTGGGCGCGTACATCGTCGACGGTCCCGACCAGCCGACCGGCGCGCCATTCGTCGAGCGTCTCGTTGACGACCCCGGGCGGCATCAGGTCGCGCATGCGGGCGAACCGGCGCTCGAGGTCCCCGTGGTCCTCGCCGGCCAGTGCGTACAGACCGAGGGAGCGCCACACGGTGGCGGGATCGCGCCCGGCCTTGTCGCACGATCGTTCGACCACGTCGAGGCGATCTCGGTACGCGTCGGGCGTCCACACCCAACACGTGTTCCAGCCGTCGGCGTGCTCGACCGCGAGCTGGATGAGCCGATCGCCCTTGCCGCCCACGAACACCGGCGGGCGCGGCTCCTGCACCGCCGGCGGCCGGTTCACCGCGCCTGCGGCGCGGTGGTAGCGGCCGTCGAACGTGAGCGGTCCCCCACCGAGCAGGCCGCGGACCACTTCGACCGCCTCGGCCAGGCGGGCGAGCCGCTCGCCGGGCGGCGGGAACGCCAGTCCGACGGCCTCGTACTCCGGCGCGTACCAGCCCGCGCCGAGACCGACGTCGAGCCGGCCAGCGCAGATGCGGTCGAGCGTGGCGAGAGCTTTGGCGAGCACCGACGCCGGCCGCAGCGCCTCGCACGCGACGAGCGTGCCGAGGCGGGGACGGGTGACGGTGCGAGCGAGCGCGGCCAGGGTGACGAGGGGCTCGTAGATCCCGTGGGGCTCGGCGGTCCCGCCGTACTTGGCGATGTCGAGGAACAAGTGGTCGGACAGCCAGAGCGAGTCGAAGCCGAGCGCCTCGGCGCGCTGCGCGTGCTCGAGCAGGGTGTCCCATCGCAGCGGCGATTCACCGGGCACCGAGTAGTCGTACTGAGGAAGCGCGAGGCCGATCCGCATGTTCTCCTGTCGCCGTCGCAAGCTCCGGCTCTGCGGCTGCGGTCGGCAAAGCCGCTGCGGCCGCGACTTCGCAGCCTACGTGCGAGGTGGGGACGCTCCGTAACCTGTTCCGGTGCTCGAATGCGTGCCGAACGTGTCGGAAGGGCGACACCGTGACGTCGTCGACCGGCTCGCCGCCGCGTGCGGGGGTCCCCTGCTCGACGTGCACGCCGATCCGGACCACAACCGCTCGGTGTTCACCCTCGCGGCCGACCCCCCGGAGGGGGTCGAGCGCGCAGCGGTCCAGCTGGCGGAGGCGGTCGCCCGACACGTCGACGCTTCCTGGCGAGAGGGGGTGCACCCTCGGCTCGGCGCGCTCGACGTCGTCCCGTTCGTCGCGCTGTCGGGGACGCCCGAGGCGCGGGCCAGCGCGGTGCGCACCGCGCACTACTTCGCGGGCTGGTTGGCGGACGCGATGGACGTGCCGACGTTCCTGTACGGCGAGGCCGACCCCGAGGAACGTCCCCTCCCGAGGCTGCGGCGCGACGCGTTCGTGCGCCGGGCGCCGGACTACGGGCCCGCCGAGCCCCACCCGCGGCTGGGGGCGACGGCAGTCGGAGCTCGTCCCGTCCTGGTCGCCGTCAACTGCGAGCTCGACCGTGACGACATCGACCTGGCGCGTCGCATCGCCCACGACGTGCGCGAGCGAGGGGGCGGGTTGCGGGGCGTGCGCGCCCTCGGCTTCGAGCTCACCTCACGTCGCCGAGTGCAGGTCTCGCTGAACCTCACCGACCTCGAGACCACCGGCCTCGAGGAAGCGTGTGCCGAGGTGGCGCGGCAGGCGCGCGCCGAGGGCGCGAACCTGGATCGGATCGAGCTGGTCGGGCTGCTTCCGCGGGCCGTCCTCGAGGACTGCGGCCCGACGTTCCGGCGCCGCGCCAATCTCGACGACGACCAGACGATCGAAGCCCGGCTCGAAGAGCGTTGACCGCCTGGGTTGGTCAGGCGGTGAGGGCGCGGCGCTGGCGCTCCAGCGCCCGCTGGCGGCGGACCCGGCGGCGCTCCCGCTCGGAGAGGCCGCCCCAGATGCCGAACTTCTCGCCGTGGCTGAGGGCGTACTCGAGGCACTCCACCCGGACCTCACAGCCCCGGCACACCGCCTTGGCCTCCTTGGTGGAGGCACCCCGCTCCGGGAAGAAGAGGTCGGGATCGACCCCCAGGCAGTTGGCCTGCTCCTGCCAGCGACGCTCCTCCGGCCCGCCGTTCGCGCCGGCAGGACGGGCGCCCAGACTGTCTGTTCGCACGATCTCTCGCATCGGCCATCCCCCTCTGGTCTGTCACCCCGAACGGGCCCGCCCCCCCGGGAATGACGCCGATGTAATTACAACGATGCTACTTTGACCCGTCCGGGCCGGTGGCGCAAGGGGAAATGTGCCCGAGCCGGTCCGATTCGTCCCGTTTCTGTGCGGTATCGGCGGCCCTAGGCTCCGCGACGGCGACAAAGGAGGAGCTTGTGGTGGCGGCGCTCGAGGCGGTGCGGGGCGATATCACCCGTGAGGCCGTCGACGCGATCGTGAACGCCGCCAATTCGGGCCTCACCCGCGGCGGCGGCGTGTGCGGAGCGATCTTCGCCGCCGCCGGCCCTGAGCTCGACGCCGCCTGCGCCGAGCTGGGCGGCTGCCCCACGGGCGACGCCAAGGCCACCCCCGGCTTCCGCCTCCCCGCCCGATGGATCATCCACGCCGTCGGCCCCGTTTGGCACGGCGGCGACGCCGGCGAGCCCGACCAGCTCGCGTCCGCCTACCGCCGCTCCCTGGCGGTGGCCGACGAGCTCGGCGCCCGATCCATCGCGTTCCCGGCCATCTCGACCGGCATCTACGGCTATCCGCTCGACGCCGCCACCGCCATCGCCGTCCCTACCTGCCAGGAGGCCGACACGAACGCCGAGCTCATCCGCTTCGTAGCGTTCGATGACCGCACGCTCGCCGCGTACCAGCGTGTTCTCGGGAAGTAGGGGACGCGCTCGCTGACTAGCCGGCGGCGGCCCCGGTTGGTCGAGCCGAGGCGTGTCGGCGGCGAGCGAAGCGACGCCGCCGGGCTCGCGGGTGGGTGGGACGTCGAGGCCGGCCGGCCGGGGCCGCCGCAAACTCGCGTCAGCTGGCGCGGCGGCTTTCGCGCTTCTGTTCCAGGAAGTCGACGAGGACGTAGTCGCCGAGGGTGTCGGGGGTCGTGAAGAACGCTCGTCCTTTGTTCATGCGCATCATCCGCTCGACGAAGCTGCGCAGGTAGTAGCTCTCGTCGAGCATGAACGTATTGATGCGGATGCCCTCGCGGGTGCAGCGCATCACTTCCTTGAGGGTCTCCTCGATCGTCACCGGCGACGGCGGGTATTGGAAGTAGGCCTCGCCACCCTCAATGTGAGCGGTGGGCTCGCCGTCGGTGACCATGATCACCTGCTTGGTCCCGCCCTCGCGCGCGAGCTGCTTCCGGGCGAGCATGAGCGCGTGCTGCATGTTCGTGCCCCACTCGAAGTCCCAGGACATCTCGGGCAGAAGCTCGGGCTTCACCTCGCGAGCGACGCGCCCGAAGCTCACGAGCCCGAAGTAGTCACGCGGGAACTTG
>DASYQJ010000171.1:0-4756 GCA_036005605.1 Acidimicrobiia bacterium | reverse complement strand
CCGCCACGCGGCGACGGCGGACGCCGCCCACGCGCCGAGGAACAATATCCCGGGCACCAGCGATCCCGACTCGACCTTGGTCCGGTCGGCGGTCACGAGGTGCTCGAAGAGGTGCCACGGATTGAGATGCACGAAGAAGACGTCGATCGCGCGCCGGAGACCGACCGGCGACTCGGGGGGGTTGCGGAAGTAGTCCGACAGGACCGAGAGGTTGCCGGGTGTGTGGACGATCTGGTCGATCACCGGCGGCGTCCACAGGACGACCGCGACGACCGCTGCTATCGCTCCCCACACGAGGAAGCGACGCAACGCGGCGCGGTTCTTGCGGCGGCGGTAGGCCGTCCATAACGCCCACACGACGACGAACCCGCCGAGGCCGAGCGTCAACCCGAGGTAGGGGACGTGGGTCTGCGCGCACAAGGATCCAGCCACCACGGCCACGGGCAACAACGGCAGGTCGTCGTCGGCGACCGACCACAACGCGAGGAGGAACACGATGAACGACACGAGCGGGAGGTACGGGTTCCACGCCTGCGTCAGGGTCTCTGCTCCATAGGCCCGCGTCAGGATCGCGAGCACCGCGGCGAGCGCGACCATCAGCCGCACGCCACCCCGCCTGAACGCGATCCAGAGCGCGGTCCCCATCGCGACCAGGTGCAGCGCGACCGCAGACACCTGCATCGCCCACGACGACGCGCCGAACAGCCGGTAGACCGGCCACAGCAACCAGAAGCTCATCGGACCGGGGTGGCT
Organism: Acidimicrobiia bacterium; assembly: GCA_036005605.1. Classification (GTDB taxonomy): domain Bacteria; phylum Actinomycetota; class Acidimicrobiia; order IMCC26256; family JACDBD01; genus JALZAA01. The sequence goes on along the minus strand of DASYQJ010000171.1, from coordinate 4,003 downwards.
TCCCTGGCGCCCGAGCGGACCGATGCGACCGACGAGACCGATCAGCGGCGGATGGCTGCTTCCTACGTCGCGCACGCGCAGCTCGGTCATCGCCAAGTCAAGGATCGGATACCAACGCTTCTGCGCCAGCACTGCGAGCGCGACGATCAGCGGCAGCGCGAGGAGCGCCAGGAGCCCGGCGCCGATCAGCAGCGGTCGAGAGCGGGCGCCTGCCGGCAACCGAACGCGTCGGCGCGGCGCCGCGGCGGCGGGAGTGGTCTCGGCCTGGAGGGTGGTGCGGTCACCCTCGCCGGGCTCGGCGGCGTCCCGCACCGCCGTGCCGGGTCTGCGGTCCGGGTTCACGAGGGACGAAGTATACGAAGCGCCCTCGTCTCGACCCCGGCGGCTTCGACGTGCGCCTCCCGTTCGTCCGGAGCTGGGTCGCTCCGGCGATTGTGCGCGAGACCGCCGATTCGCCGGATCGTGGCGTCGATCCCGACCGAGCCGAGGAGGACAAGCGGGACCTCGGCCGGCGCGCGGAAACGCGTCGTCCCGTACACGAACCCGACGGTGAGCGCGACGGCGCCGATCACGGCCAGCAGCGGGGTCAGCGGCACGCGTCGTCGTCGGAGTGCCACGGCACCCACGACGCCGAGTGCGAGAAGGGCGTAGTACATGCCCAGCGCGATGCGCGAGGTGTTGAGCTCCTTGTCCTCGATCTGGTCGATCGTGATCTGTTGGTTCGCGTTCATGAATCCCCACGTGCGGCCCTCGCGGGCGAGCACGACGACGGGCACCCGTGACTTGTGATCGTCGACGTATTCCCGCACCTTGCCGCGGTAGAAGCGCGCCTGAACCGACGCGTCGCCCTTCGGCGGCACGAACTGCGTGCCGCACTTGAGCGCCCAGAATCCGAGGAACGGTCCGTAATACGTGTCGTCACAGTTGGCCGACAAGAGGGTCAGCTCGAGGTTGCTCGACAGGAAGACCGGGTGCTCGAAGCGCAGGAGGTTGTAGCCAACCCAGGGCGCAATCGTCGCGAGGGTCGCGCCGGTCGCGACCGCGAGGAGCTGCAGCCGGCGTCGCACGTCCACGTCCCGGAGCCACAGCGCGAGCGGCACGATCAGCAGGGGGACGAGGAGGATCGATTCGGCGCGCGTCAGGGCCGCAGCTCCGACCGAGACGCCGAGACCGATCGCGAAGCCGATGGTCGGCCGTCGTGCAAATCGGTAGGCGACGAGGATCGCGAGCGTCGTGGTGAACAGTATGAGCGTCTCAGACATCACGACCGAGTCGTAAAACCACACGTTCGGGTACACCGCGGCGAGCCCGGCCGCGACGAGCCCGACGCGCGGCCCGGCGATCTCCTTGCCGGTGATGCCGACCAGTACGACGGTTCCGCCGCCGATGATGCACGACCAGATCTGGTGATCGAAGAATGTGTCGAGGCGGAACAAGGACGGGATGGCCAGGGCGAGGATGTAACCAGGCGGATGCGCGGCGCCCGGTGTCGTGCGGTGGAACTGCAGGAGCTGGATCGGATCGGGGAATCCGCGCCCGTCGACGAGCAGGTTCGCACCGTGGTGGTAGTAGAAGGAGTCGCCGCCGATGGCTCTCGGGTTCTTCGTGATCAGCACGTACGCGATCCGAAGCGCGAGGCCCGCGACGGCGATCAGTCCCAGCCACACCCACCACCGCCGACCGCGCATCATCCGCGTCCTACGGGAGTCGTTTGAGCACGCGGAGGAGTCCTGGTCGAACGGGGGATTGGTGGTGTGAGCGGTTCGCGGACTCGAGCTCGTGACGGTGCGCGAGGAACCACTCGTACGACTCGATGAGCATGGACGCGTTGGAGTGCGCCGGCTCCCAGTCCAGCTCGGTGCGTGCCCGCGTCACGTCGAACCACAGTGACTCGCCGTAGAGCAGCCAATGGTAGGGAGCGAAGGGCGCCACACCCAGCGTGGCGAGCACGCTCATCGCCGCCGCCGCCGGCGCCACCGGCAGGGATCGAACCTGCGAGCCGGTGCCGGCGTGGTCGACGAGGGCCTGCAGCGTCTCGCGCATCGTCCCGAACTCCGTCGCCCCGATGTTGTACACGCCCGGTCCCTCACGGCCCGCGGCGCGAAGGCAGGCCTCGGCGAGGTCGGCGGCGTGAACGAACTGGTATCGGTTGTCTCCCGAGCCGAGGACGTACACCGGCGCCCCGTCAGCGACGAACTCGAACAGCACGCCGAAGATCCCGAGTCGACCGTGACCGAGGATCGTGCGGGGCCGGATGATGGTGACGTCGAGTCCGGACGCGACCGCGTCGCGGCACAGCACCTCGGCCTCGAGCTTGGCCCGGCCGTACGACTCGAGGGGGCGGCAGGGCGTCTCCTCGGTGACCGGGTTCGCGTCCGGGATCCCGAACACCGCGCTCGACGACGTGTGCACGACCTTGCCTACACCGGCGTCGCGCGCGGCCACCAGCAGGTTTGCGGTGCCGACCACGTTCACGGACCGGAAGAGCTCGCGGTCGCGCGCCAAGGGCACCTGCGCGACGTTGTGCAGGACCACGTCGACACCGTCGCATGCGGCGCGGACGGCGTCCCGGTCGCGCACGTCGCCCTGGACGTACTCGACCCCGGCGGCGGTCGTGGCGGGCGGGTTGACGTCGAAGATGCGGACCCGGTCGCCGCCTGCAACGGCGCCGCCGGCGAGGATCTCGCCGAAGTAGCCGCTCCCGCCGGTGACGAGGATCGAACGCCCCACTAGATCCGCTCCCCACGCTCGACGCACCAACGCACGCTGGCCCGCATGCCGTCGACGAGTCCCGTCTTCGGCTCGTACCCCAGGTCGGCGCGGGCCTTCGAGATGTCGCACGCGATCGTGTCCTTGATCTCGCCCAGGACGTGGAGCGCCTGCACGTACAGGCCTCGACTTTGCAGAAACGCGTCGAGGGCGGCGGCCACGTTCCCGACGCTTGCCGGCAGGCGCGGCTGGCGCTGCGACACCGTGAACCCCTCGGCTTCGAGCGCGTCGCGCACGCCCTGGATCACCTCGCGCAGCTCGTAGGGCTCGGCGTCCGCGACCCAGTACGCCCCGCCGGGCGCGGCGTCGGCCACCTCGGCGCGCAGAAGACCATGCACGAGGTTGCCGGTGTACGCGAGTGACCGGCGGTTCGTGCCCCGACCGGGAATCGGGAACATCCCGCGCCGCACCGTCGAGAAGAACCGCGTTTGGCGCGCCGGTTGGAATGGTCCGTAGAACCACGGCGCGCGGATGATCACCGTCGCCAGGTCGCCGCGGTCGTAGCCGCGCCGCACGAGCTGCTCGGCCTCCATCTTCGACTGCCCGTACGCGAGGTACGGGTTGTACGGCGAGTCCTCGGTGAAACGGTCGTCCGGCGTGGGGTTGGCGCCGAAGGGCGAGTTCGACGACACGTGGACGAAGCGCGTGACGCCCGCCCGTCGGGCGCGGTCGAGCACCAGCTGTGTGCCGCCGACGTTCACGTCGAAGAGCTCGCGGGTCCGGCCTTCGGGGTGGATCACACCGGCCGAATTGAAGACGGTCGCCGCCCCGATGGCGTCGAACAACCGGTCGACGGTGGCCGGGTCCCGGACGTCGCCGACGACGGTCTCGACCGAGGGACCGACGATCTCGAGGAGCGGGGCCTGCTCGTCGTCGTGCACGAGGCAACGCACGCGTTCGCGCGTGCCGGCGAGGGCGCGCACGAGGTTCTGGCCGAGCCAGCCCGCGGCTCCCGTGACGACGGCGACGCCGGGCGCTTCCGAGTCGGGAGTCATTGCCACTGCTTAGCCCACCGGCATCCGAGCGGTACGACGGACGAGCCGGATGCTCTGCTCGGGCCCGATCGCCCCGGCGTCACGCCCCGGGCCGGCGCTGACCGCCCCTGGCACCGCGTCTCGGCCGCCGAATGCGAGAATCGGGCAGGGAGCGGCGAACGATGGCGGCATTGCAGACGATCGAGGCCGGAACGCTGCTCGTCGCGTCCGCCTTCCCGGACCCACCGTTCGAAGTGGTG
>DASYQJ010000170.1:0-1824 GCA_036005605.1 Acidimicrobiia bacterium | reverse complement strand
TGGGTACACGATCGTGACGACGCTCGACTGGGCAAAGCAGCAGGAGGCCGAGAAGCAGGTCACCGAGTGGGTCAACGAGCTGCACGCCAAGGACGTGTGGAACGCCGCGCTCGTCGCGATCGACCCGCGGACCGGCGAGGTACTCGCCTACGTCGGCAGCGTGAGCTACTCCGACGAAGACCCCAAGGTGCAGGGAAAGTTCGACGTCGCAGGCCTCGGGTACCGGCAGCCGGGATCGGCGTTCAAGGTCTTCAACTACCTCACCGCCCTGAAGAAGGGCGCCACGCCGGCCACCGTCGTCGTCGACGCGCTCACGAGCTTCGGTGGCTACAGGCCCGTGAACGCCGACCTCCAGTACCACGGACCGATCACGATGCGGCAGGCGATCCGCGAGTCTCGCAACGTCCCGGCGGTCAAGTTCCTCCAGAACTACTCGGGCATCGAAGCGACGATCGCGACGGCACGTGCGATGGGCGTCGAGGCTGACTACGAAGCGGCCAATGCGGGACTCGCGCTCACGCTCGGTGCGGTCCCCGTCCGGCTCATCGACATGACCAGCGCCTACGCGGTGCTCGCGAACATGGGCGAGCGCACAACGACGGAGATCATCCTCGAGGCGCGCGACCGCGATGGCCACGTCATCCACCACTCGGAGCCACGACCCCAGCGCGTCCTCACGCCCGAGATCTCGTGGCTGATGAACGACATCCTGAAGGACACCACGTCGGTCTCGCCGGTCTTCGCCGCGTGGACGGGGATCGGCCGGCCCGCCGCGCTCAAGACCGGAACGACGGACGATCTCAAGGACGTGTACGCGGTCGGCTACACGCCCCAGCTGGTCACCGGTGTCTGGATGGGCAACAGCGACGGCACGCCGATGAGCTCGCGCGACTTCTTCAGCGCGATGGGCCCGGGCCAGCTCTGGCGCGATTACATGAAGGCGGTGCTCAAGGACGAGCCCGCCGAGAACTGGCAGCGTCCCGCCGGCATCGTCTCCGCGCGCGTCGTCGCCGCACCCGGCGCGCTCGGCGGCTACGGCTCGGGACTCCTGCCGACCTCACAGTCCCCGTTCTCGACGGCGGAGTTCTTCGTGAACGGCACGGTCCCGCAGAAGCCGGATGACTGGTCGCAGGCAGGATGCGCAACAGCGGCGAGTCCCTCACCGTCGGGGGCGAGTCCGTCGCCCGCGAGCGGCGCGCCGTCGGGCCGCATGGTCGTGAAGGAAGCGGGTCCGGAGGCCTGGCGGCCGCACACGGAGGCCTGGGTGCGGGACGCGATCGCCGGGCGCCACGACTACGGACGCTTCCCGTGGTCCAAGATCCTGGGAACTGGCGAGCCCTGCCCGTCGCCATCACCGAGCGCGTCACCATCTCCGACCACGTCGCCATCGCCGACCACGTCGCAATCGCCGACGACGTCGCGCTCGCCCCTGCCCACGCCAACAGGGGGGAGACCGACCCCGCCGCCGACGCCGACCTCGACGCCCGTTCAGACGCCGACCCTCCCGCCGCCGACACCGACTCCGACGCCAACGCCAAAGCCAACGAAGACCTGAGCCCGGGACCTGCGTCCGGAGCGCTAGGGGGCGAAGACGATCGTGACCTCGCCCTTCGGCGCGCGCTCCGCGAATCGCGCGGCGAGCTCCGTCGCGGTGCCCCGCACGAGCTCCTCGTGCACTTTCGTCATCTCCCGCGCAACCACGACCCGGGCGGTCGGCGCGACGGCGGCGAGATCGGTGAGAAGGTCGCCGACGCGGTAGGGGCTCTCATACAGCACGACGGTGCGGCCTTCGCTGATGAGACGCTCGAGCAGGCGGCGCCGCGG
>DASYQJ010000169.1:0-13201 GCA_036005605.1 Acidimicrobiia bacterium | reverse complement strand
CCGAAGACCTGACTAACCCTCCACGATCGTCGTCACGAACCGCTCGAGCTGGCGCAGGTTGCGGCACTCGTAGACGCCGTCGCAGTAGATGCCGAACTCCGAGATGATCGAGTCGCCGGTGTCCCAGTAGCCGCGGGGCTCCGGGTTGAGCCAGTACAGGTGGCGGGCGCGCTGTTGGAGCTCCTTGAGCACCCAGTTCTGCGACGCGTGGTAGTTGTTGCGGGCGTCGCCGAGGAGGATGATCGAAGTCTTCGGCGTCACCTCTTTGTAGTGATGCTCGTGGAACACCTCGAAGGCGTGCCCGTAGTCGGAGTGGCCGTCAACCCAGACGACATCCGCCTCGGTGTTGACCCGGTGCACCGCCTCGGCGATGTCGTCCGATTCCTGGAAGAACCGCGTCACCTCGTCGATGCCGTCGATGAACACCCACGAGCGCACCTTCGAGAACTGGCTCGCCATCGCGTACACGAACTGCAGCGTGAAGCGGGCGAAGCTCGCCACCGACCCGGAGATGTCGGCGACGACCATGATCTCGGGCCGTGACGGACGCGGGTGGCGGAACTTGGGCTCGGCCGGCACGCCCCCGTACGACAGGGAGTGCCGGACGGTGGACCGGAAGTCCAGGTGCCCGCGATTGCGGCGCCGCCGCCGTTGGGCAAGGCGGGCTGCGAGCGCCCGTGTCAACGGGTAGATCGCGCGCTGGAGGGCGAGCATCTCCTCGCGCGACGCGTGCATGAAGTCGACGTCCTCGGGGAGCGGCTTGCGCAGTGTGCGCGCCATGGCTTCGACGCCGCGGTCGGCGACGAGGCGGCGGCGGATCTCGGACTCGACCAGCTCCTTCAGGTCCCGGAGGCGGGCCTGGAACTCTTCCTCTGCCAGGCGCTCGGCCAGCTCGCCGTCGCCGATGTCACCCTGCTCGCGTGCCTGGCCCATCATTCGGGCGGTCAGGCCCTCGAAGTCCAGCTGCCGCAGCGTTCGATAGAGGTAGTAGGTGCCGCCGACGGGCCGTCCGGGCTCCATGCCGGCGAAGCGGTCCACGGCCATACCGGCGAGCTGACGCATCTGCTCGCGGTCCATGTTCATCAGCGCCTGGAGGAGCATCTGGGCCAGCTCCTCGGGTGAGACGTCGCCCATCGCTCCGCCGCCCTGCGCGCGCATGGCATCCATGGACTCGAGGTCCGTCGGATCGCCGTCGTCGCCCTCGCCGATCCCCGACGCGTGGAGCGAGAAGTACACGTCGAAGACGGTCTCGAAGGCGCGCCAGTGGTGGTGGTGCTTCACGAGGGTCGCTCCGAGCGCGGCTTTGAACGTGCCGCGCTCGGCGATGTCGACGTGCTCGACGGCGCGCATGGCGTCGAGGTTCTCGGTCATCGACACCGGGAGCCCGGCCGCGCGGAGCTCGTGGATGAACCCCTGCAGCACGTCGAGCATGGAGTCACGTTCACCGGCCGGTGGGGCGTCCGTGGGTCCGAACCTCGACATGGCGTCGTTCAGCTTCGCCGGGTTCACATGGTGCACGGCGTCACGGTCCGGCTGGCGCCGTGCGCGCCGGCAGCGGCCCGCCCTCGACCTGGAGCTCCTTGCGGGCCTTGGTGATGTCGGACTGGTACTTGAGGAGCACGTGCAGCGTCTCGCCGATCAGCTCGGGGTCGATCTCGTTCTTGCCCAGGTACAGGAGCGTCTTCGCCCAGTCGATGGTCTCGGAGATCGACGGCGCCTTCTTCAGCTCGAGCTGCCGGATCGACCGCACGACGCGCGCGACCTGCTCGGCCAGCTCGTCGTCGACGTCGGGCACGCGCACCCTGACGATGTCCTTCTCGCGCTCGAGGTCCGGGTAGTCGAGGTGCAGGTACAGGCACCGCCGCTTCAACGCCTCCGAGAGCTCGCGTGTGTTGTTCGACGTCATGACCACCAGCGGCCGCTGCTGGCCCGCGATCGTGCCCAGCTCCGGGATCGAGACCTGGAAGTCGGACAGCACCTCGAGGAGGAGCGCTTCGGTCTCGATCTCGACGCGGTCGACCTCGTCGATGAGGAGCACGATGGGCTCCGCGGCGCGGATCGCCTCCAGCAGCGGGCGGGTCAGCAGGAACGGCTCCGAGAAGATGTCGGCCTCGACGTCGGACCAGCTGGTCTCGTGCTCGCGGTCGGCCTGGATGCGGAGCAGCTGCTTCTTGTAGTTCCACTCGTACAGGGCCTTCGACTCGTCGAGGCCCTCATAGCACTGCAGCCGGATCAGGCGCGCCCCCGTGACCTCGGCGAGTGCCTTGGCGAGCTCTGTCTTCCCTACCCCGGCCGGGCCCTCGACGAGCACCGGCTTCTCGAGCCGGTCGGCCAGGTACACGACGCCGGCGATGTTCGGATCGGCGAGGTAGTCGACGGCGCGCAGGCGCTCGACGACGTCGTCGACGGACTTGAAGCGATCGGCCATCAGGCTCCCGGCTCTCGGAGGACGGGGGTCACTCGACCACCTGGCCGTCGCCCCACACGACGTACTTGTACGTGGTGAGCTCACGCAGGCCCATCGGCCCCCGGGCGTGCAGCTTCTGGGTAGAGATCCCGATCTCGGCCCCGAAACCGAAGCGCTCCCCGTCGGTGAAGCGCGTCGACGCGTTCACGGTGACGACGGCGGCGTCGACGTCGCCGGTGAAGCGGCGCGCCGCGTCGAGGTCGCGCGTGACGATCGCCTCGGTGTGGCCGGACCCGAACCGGTTGACGTGGCCGATGGCGTCGTCGAGCGATCCGGCGACGGCGACGGTCATCCGCAACGCGAGGAACTCACGGGCGTAGTCGTCGTCGGTCGCGACTCCCATCGCGGGCCACAGCGCGCGGGCATGCTCGTCGCCGAGGAGCTCGACGCCGTGCTCGGCGAGAGCCGCACAGACCCGGGGCAAGAACGAGTCGACCACCGCCTCGTGCACTACGAGCGACTCCGCCGCGTTGCACACGCTGGGCCGGTTGGTCTTGGAGTTGACGACGATGTCGAGCGCCTCGTCGAGGTCGGCGGCGGCGTCGACGTACACGTGGCAGTTCCCGTCGCCGTCGACGACGACGGGGACGGTCGCGTGCTCCCGCACGCTCGCGATGAGATCGTGGCCGCCGCGTGGGATCAGGCAGTCGACGAGCTCGGTGAGCTGCATGAGCTCGACGGCGGTCTCGTGGGCGGTGTCCTCGACGAGGACGACGCCGTCCTCGGGCAGACCCGTCTTCTGCAGCGCCTCGCGCAGCACGCCCGCGATCGCGACGTTCGATCGCAGCGCCGAGCCCGACCCCCGCAGCAACGCGGCGTTGCCGGACTTCAGGCACAAGCTGGCGGCGTCGCTCGTCACGTTGGGCCGGTTCTCGTAGATGATCGCCACGACGCCCAGCGGCACCCGGACTCGTTGGATCTCGAGCCCGTTGGGCCGCACCCCGCCGTCGAGCAGCTCACCGACGGGGTCGGGCAGCGCCGCGACCTTGCGCAAGCCGTCGGCCATGCCCGCGATGCTCGCCTCGGTGAGACGCAACCGGTCGAGTGGCCCCGGCTCCATGCCACCGGCGGCGGCGCGCTCGGTGTCGGCGGCGTTGGCGGTGAGGATCTCGGGCGTCCGCTCGACGAGCAGGTCGGCCGCGGTGAGCAGGGCGGCGTCCTTCTCGGCCGTCGACGCCGACGCGAGTCTCCGGGACGCGTGACGGGCTCGGCGACCGAGCTCCACGACCCTCATCGGTCGTCGGACCGCTCGGACATAGGGCGCGAGTGTAAACCTTGACCGCGCGGTCTAGTTCTGGGATTGCGCCGCGGTGCGAGGGTGCGAACTCGGGGGGGCAGCGAGGCCGGGCGCCCGCACGACGGAGGCGCTGCCGCTGGCGCAGCCATCCGCCTCTGCGCGGTCGTCCGACCCCACTGCCGTCCCCCGCTCCTCGCCGGCCGTTTGAGGCCCCCCAAACGGGGGCCCTCCCCCCGTCGGCCGGCGACGAGGATCGTGTGACAAGAGTGGCGTCGTTGCCGGGTCCGTAGTGTGACGGACGGCACGCGCCCGCGCAAGAGCGCCCTGGGGAAAACGCCCTTCGTGACGGCCGGGGTCACGGGAGGACGACGAGATCGTCGCGATGAATGACCTCGTGCGGGATCCCCTCGGGGAGGTCGCCCGTTCGGCGCCCGGCGATCGCGCGCAGGGCATCCCCGGACACACGCGCCAGGCCCTTGGCGAACGGTCGGCCGTCCTCGCCGACGACTTCGACGGCGTCGTCGGCTTCGAACCTGCCATCGACGTCGCGTACGCCGGCCGGGAGCAGCGAGCGACCGTCGCGCGTCAACGCCCGGCGCGCGCCGTCGTCGACGACGACTCGCCCCGCCGCGCCGCGGGCGAACGCGATCCACAGCTTCCGGCTCGGGAGTCGCTGCGGGCGCGGGCGAATGACGGTGCCGACCGGCTTCCCCTCGACCGCGTCGAGCACTACCGAGGGCGAGTCGGCGGCGGCGATGACGGCGCGCACGCCGGACCAGGCCGCGATCTTCGCCGCCGCGAGCTTGCTCGCCATGCCGCCGCTCCCGCGGGGCGTTCCCGACGCGCCGGCGACCGCTTCGAGGGCGGCGTCGACCTCGGCGATCTCCTCGATCAGCGACGCTTCGCTGTCGAGACGCGGGTCGGCGGTGAACAAGCCGGGGGTGTCGGTGAGCAGCACGAGTAGCTCGGCGGCGACCAGGTGCGAGACGAGCGCGGCGAGGCGGTCGTTGTCGCCGTAACGAATCTCGTCGTCGGCAACCGTGTCGTTCTCGTTCACGATCGGGATCACGCCGAGGTCGAGGAGCCGCCGCAGCGTCTCGCGCGCGTGGAGGTACTGCGAGCGCTGGACGAAGTCGTGCGGCGTAAGGAGCACCTGGCCGGCAACGAGCCCGTGCTCGGACAGGATCCCGCCGATCCGCTCCATCAGCTTGGGCTGGCCGACGGCGGCGACGGCCTGGAGCGTGCCGATGTCGGTCGGGCGGCTCGGCATCGCGAGGGTCGGGAGGCCCGCCGCGATGGCTCCCGAGCAGACGAGGACGAGCTCGTGCCCGGCGTGGTGCGTCTCGGCGAGCTCACGGCAGAGCTTGAGCAGGGCGCCGTCGTCGAGCTCGCCGGTCTCGGTCGTGATCGAGGACGTTCCGACCTTGACGACGACCTTCGTCCGGGGCGCGTCCGCTCCCGCCATCAGCCGACACCCTCGACGTACTCGAGCTCCACGGGCCCGACCCGGACGGTGTCGCCCTCGCGCGCGCCGGCGCGAGCCAGTGCCCGCTCGACGCCCATCCGCCGGAACCGGTCCTGGACGTACGAGACCGCCTCCTCGTTCGTCAGGTCGGCCATGGCGACGACCCGTTCGGCGGACTTGCCCGTCACGCGCCACGCGCCGTCGTCGTCCCGCACCACGGAGAAGCCCTCCTCGACCGGGCGCAACACGACGAACGGCTCCCGCTCGGGCTCGGCGGCGCGGGCCGCGGCGACCATCGTGCCGAGTGTCCCGACGAACTCGTCGAGCCCCTCGTGCGTGACCGCCGAGAGACGGGGCCCGTTGAACTCGAACAGCGCGACGTCGGCTTTGCTGCCGACGACGAGGCGGGGCCGGTCGAGCAGGTCGGGGCGGTAGCGACCGAGCTCGTCGAGGAGCACGCGCTCCTGCTCGGCAGGGCTCTCGAGGTCGGGGTCGTCGCCGTCGAGGCGCGCGAGGTCGACCAGCAGCACGAGGACCCGGGCCCGTTCGACGTGCCGGAGGAAACGGTGACCGAGCCCTCGCCCGCCCGCCGCGCCCTCGACGAGCCCGGGGATGTCGGCCAGCACGAACTCGTGCCCGGGCGACCGCACCACGCCGAGGTGTGGTTCCAGCGTCGTGAACGGATAGTCGGCGATCTTCGGTCGGGCGGCGCTGACGGTCGAGATCAGCGTCGACTTCCCCGAGTTGGGGAAACCCACGAGGGCGGCGTCGGCCATCAGGCGGAGCTCGAGCTGCAACCATTCCTCCTCGCCGTACTCACCCTGCTCGGCGAAGCTCGGCGCCCGCCGCGCGTTCGACAGGAACCGGGCGTTCCCTCGACCGCCGCGACCACCGTGCGCGGCGAGGTAGCGGTCGCCGTGACTGACCAGGTCGGCGAGGGCGGCGCCGTCACGCGTCTTGACCGCGGTGCCCTCCGGGACGGCGACGACGAGATCCTCGCCGGCGGCCCCGGTCCGGCGTTTGCCGGACCCGTGCGTACCCGACGTGGCGCGGCGGTGCGGATGATCCCGGAACGCGAGCAGCGACGCGACGTTGCGATCGGCGCGCAGGATGACGTCGCCGCCCTTCCCGCCGTCGCCGCCGTCGGGCCCGCCTCGTGGGACGTGCGCCTCGCGGCGGAACGACATCGCGCCGGCGCCACCATCTCCACCGCGCACGTTGACCTGCGCCTCGTCGACGAACTGACTCACGAGGTAAGGATACGGATGAGCCCGTTTTGGCGTCGTTTACATACCGAAGAGGTATGTAGGCGCGGCCAGAAGGATGGCGATCTAAACCACGTCGACGAGCTTGCGGCCTCCGCGGTGGCCGAACCGGACGACGCCGTCGACGGTGGCGAACAGGGTGTCGTCACCACCGCGGCGGACGTTGTCGCCGGGGTGGAACCTGGTGCCGCGCTGGCGCACGATGATCGTGCCGGCGCGCACGTTCGTCCCGGTCGTGACCTTCACGCCCAGTCGCTGCGACGCCGAATCGCGCCCGTTCCTCGAGGAGGCCGCGCCCTTCTTCTTCGACATGTCAGCAAACCTACGCCTTCTTGGGCGGCCGCTTCTTGGCGGGCGCCTTCTTCGTCGCCGGGGCTTTCTTCGCCGTCGGGGCCTTCTTCGCCGGGGCCTTCTTCGCGGCCGGCGCCTTCCTCGGAGCGCCGCCGGCTGTGATTCCCGTGATCTCGATCAGCGAGTATCGCTGCCGGTGACCCCAGCGCTTCCGGTTGTTGGTCTTGGGCTTGTATGTGAAGCCCGTGACCTTCGGCCCGCGGGCCTCGTCGACGACCCGGGCGCTCACCCGCGCCGCCTCGAGCTCCTTCGGGGTGGCGAGCACACGATCGCCGTCGACCACGAGCACGGGCGACAGCTCGACCTCGCCGGCGGCGCCGAGCAGCTCGACGGTGAGCTGCTCGCCTTCCTCGACGCGGTACTGCTTGCCACCGCTCTTGATCACTGCGTACATCTGCTCGCCCTCAAGCGCGTCAGGGTCGTGGGAGAGACCCCGGAACCGGCTCAGCCTATCCGACCGCTCACTGCAGCAGGGACTCGTCCACGAGGAACCCGCGGCCCTGGCACGTCGGACACGTCTGGCTGAACGTCTCGACCAGCCCCTCGGAGATGCGCTTCCGGGTCATCTCGACGAGCCCGAGCTCTGAGATGTCGAACACCTGGGTCCGCGTCTTGTCGCGGGCGAGCGCGTCGCGGAAGGCCCGGATGACGTCCTCGCGGTTCTTGCGGATCTCCATGTCGATGAAGTCGATCACGATGATCCCGCCGATGTCCCGGAGTCGAAGCTGGCGCGCGACCTCTTCCGCCGCCTCGAGGTTGTTGCGATAGACCGTCTCCTCGAGGTTCGTACGGCCGACGTTCTTCCCCGTGTTCACGTCGATCACGGTCAGCGCCTCGGTGCTCTCGACGATCAGCGAGCCGCCCGAGGGCAGCCACACCTTGCGGTCGAGCGCCTTGAGCAGCTGCTCCTGCACGTGGAAACGCTCGTACAGCGGGAGGCCTTCTACCTCCGGGTCGTAGTACTCGACCCGTTCGGCCAGCTCGGGCGCGATCGCCTCGACGTAGCTGCGCACCTCCTCGTACAGGTCGCGGTCGTCGATGACGACACCGCGGTACTCCTTCGTGAACTCCTCCCTGATCACGCGTACGACCAGTGTCGGCTCCTGGTAGACGGTCGCCGGCGCCTTGGCACGCGCCGCGACCTTGGAGACGTGCTCCCATTGGGCGCGCAGCCGCTCTACGTCCCGGCGGAGCTCGACGTCCGTCGCGCCCTCGGCCGCCGTCCGTACGATCAAGCCCGCGTCCGGTGGGCGCAGGCCTTCGAGCACGCGCCGGAGGCGCTTGCGCTCGTCGTCGGGAAGTCGCTTCGAGATCCCGTACGTCTCGGGCTGGCCGGGCACCATGACGACGAAGCGGCCCGCCAAGCTCACCTCCTGGGTGAGCCGGGCGCCCTTCGCCCCGATCGGGTTCTTCGTGACCTGCACGAGCACCGACTGGCCGTTCTTCAGCAGACGCTCGATCCGGGGGTGGCTCTCCTCGACGTCATTCGGGTCGAAGGCGACGTCGCCGCGGTACAACACACCGTTCTTCGGCGTGCCGATGTCGATGAACGCCGCTTCCATGCCCGGCAGGACGTTCTGCACCCTGCCCAGGTAGATGTTGCCGTCGATGGCGGTGTCGTCGGGCTCGAGCGAGCCGACGTAGTGCTCGACGAGGCTGCGCCCCTCGAGCACGCCGATGTGCGTGGTGCGGTCGTCCCGCACGTGCACGGCCATCATGTAGCGCCCGGCCGGACGACCCTTGCGGGTCCGGCCGCGCCGCCGCTCGAGGGCAGTGTCGTCGAGCTCGTCGAGCGAGACCGCGGCGCCGGCCGCGCCGACGTCGGCGCGCACGGCTTCCGGGGCGGCCGTCGCGTCGGCGCCTCCACCGCGCGCGCGCCCGCGTCCGCGTCCGCCGCGCCGACGGCGACGCTTCCGCGTCGGCGTACCGTCGCCGCTCGGCGGTGCGGGTCGGCTGTCGCCGATCTTCGGCTTCGCGGACGACGGCGCCTCGGCGGCGGTCACCGCTCCGGGTTCTGCTTCGGCGAGGCCGGCCTCGACGCGTGCGTCGGCGGCGACGTCCTCGGTCGTCAGACCCCGGTCGGCGGCGGCGTCGGTGTGGTCCTCCCCCGCCTCGGCGGGGTCCTTGGCCGCGGCGCCGTCGGGCGCGGTTGCGGCCTTCGGCTTGCGCCGGTTGCGGCCGCCGCGGGACCCGCGCCGGCGGCGACGTCTGGGCGCCGCTCCGGCCGCGCTACCGCGGCCGTCACCGCTTGTTTGCTTCGTCGATTCAGACGTGTTGCCGGCTGCTTCGGCCGGCGCAGTGTTCGTGTCGTGTTCGCCGGAGGCCGGGCGGGCCTCCGTGGGTGTGTCGTCGGACATGCAATCCTTCTCTCATGACGCGCGTGCCTCCGGCACGCGCGAGCGCGCGTCGGCTTCGAGCGGCTCCAGCCGCGCGCCGCCGCGCTCGATCAATTGCTTCGTGCGCAGTACCCGGCGGTCGACGAGATCGCCGTCGACAGCGGCGAGCACCTCGGCAGGCCGGGTACCACGCGGTTGGGTGGACAGTTCGAGGTCGAGGACGGGCCCGAGTTCGTCGGCGTCCGTGACGGCCATGGTGCGCACGATAGACCGGAGGTCCTCGGTGACCTCGTGACCCTTCCGGGTCCTGGTGACGGGAAGCGCCGGCTGGGCAAGGGCCCGGCCGACCGCGGCCCCCAGCTGGTCGACGCCGACAGGCTCGTCGTCCGGGCCCGTGACGGTGACCCGGTACGCCACAGCGGTGACCGATTCCTGCAGTGCGGGCGCCCGCTCGGCCAGCGCGACCGTGCCGGTCACGTCGATCCCGGCCGGCAACGCGTCCGAGATCCGCTGCGCCAGCGAGTCGAGCGGCACCTCGTCGACCAGCTGCACGTCGAGGTACTCGGCGTCGCTCTCGTGCCCCACGGACAGGGCGAGACCGAAGCTCACCTTGGGTCGGGGCGCGAAGCCCTGCGTGAACGCGAGCGGGAGCTGCTCGATGCGGAACGCACGCTCGAACGCCCGCGCCACGTCGCGGTGGGAGATGAAGCGCACCTTGCCTCGCTTGGTGAAGCGGACGCGCACCGGGAACCCCACGTCACCGCGCACTCGAGCTCGCCTTCTCCCGCACGCCGAGGAACTCCACGGGCGTGTCGCCGCCGCGGCTGAGGTCCTGGCCGGTCCCCTGGCTCCCGCCCGCCGGCGCCACCGGCGAGGCGACGACGTGCTCGAGCGCGTAATCGGTGCACACGCCGCAGTCGTAACAGGGTGTCCAGCGGCAGTCGGGAAGGCCGTGCTCGTGCAGCGCGGCCTGCCAGTCCTGCCAGAGGAAGTCCCGATGCAACCCGGCCGAGATGTGGTCCCAGGGCAGGACCTCGTCGGCAGTGCGATGGCGGGTCACGTACCAGTCGGCGTCGAGACCCTCGGCTGCCATCGCATCGAGCCAGCGGCCGAGCTCGAAGCGCTCGCTCCACTCCTGGAACGTCCCGCCTTCCCGCCAGACGCGTTCGATGACGCGACCGACGCGCCGGTCGCCTCGGCTGGCGATTCCTTCGACGAACGTCGCCGCCGGGTCGTGCCAGCGGAGCTGCACGCCGGACTTGCGGACTGCGCCGCGCAGCAGCCCGATCTTCCGCTCCAGCTCGTCGACGCTGTTCTGGCCGAACCACTGGAACGGCGTGTGCGGCTTGGGCACGAAACCGCCGACCGACGCCGTGCAACTGGCCTGCTTCGTGTACTTGCGACCGATCGCGACGACGTTTCGCGCCAGCTCGGCGATCCCGCGCGTGTCTTCGTCCATCTCGGTCGGCACACCGGCGAGGAAGTACAGCTTCACGCGTCGCCAACCCTGCGAGTACGCGCCGTCGACCGCGGCGTACAGGTCGTCCTCGGTGATGAGCTTGTTGAGGACCTGCCGGACCCGCCACGTCCCGCCTTCCGGCGCGAACGTGAGCCCGGTGCGGCGGACCTTCTGGATCTCGCTGGCGATGCCCACGGTGAAGGCGTCGACGCGCAGCGACGGCAACGACAGGCTCACGCAGCCCGAGCCTTCCTGCTCGTTCACGAGGTCGGCGACGAGCCCGTCGACACCCGAGAAGTCCGCGCTCGACAGTGACGTCAACGCGACCTCGTCGTAGCCAGTGCGCCGCAGACCGTCCTGCACCATCGTGCGCACCTGCTCCTCGGGACGCTCCCGGACGGGGCGGGTGATCATGCCGGCCTGGCAGAACCGGCAACCCCGCGTGCAGCCCCGGAAGATCTCGACGTTGAGGCGGTCGTGGACGACCTCCACCAGCGGCACGAGCTGCTGCTTCGGGTACGGCCACTCGGCGAGGTCGGCCACGGTGCGCTTGTCGACCTGGGCGGGCACCTCGGCGAAGCGCGGGCGCACCTCCCGGATGAACGGCCCGTCGTAGTCGACGTCGTACATGGCGGGCACGTACACACCCGGGATCGTGGCGAGCTCGCGCAGGACGCCCTCGCGGGTCGTGCGACCGGCGCGCTTCCACGCTCCGATCACGTCGGTCATCTCGCCGACTGCCTCCTCGCCGTCGCCGATGACGAAGGCGTCGACGAAGTCCGCCATGGGCTCGGGGTTGTACGCGCAGTGCCCGCCGGCGACGACGAGCGGCGCGTCCGGTGCTCGGCGCTCACTCCGTACCGGCACGCCGGCGAGGTCGAGGCAGTTCAGGACGTTCGTGTACACGAGCTCGGCGGAGAGGTTGAAGGCGATGACGTCGAAGTCTCCGGCCGGGCGGTGGGTCTCGACCGAGAACAGCGGCACGGCGTGGCGGCGCAGCTCTGCTTCCAGGTCGATCCACGGCGCGTACGTCCGCTCGGCGGCGGCGTCGTCGCGTTCGTTCAGGATCTCGTAGAGGATCTGCAGGCCCTGGTTGGGGAGCCCCACCTCGTACGTATCGGGGTACACGAGGAGCCAGGACGCGTCGCCGGGCCGGTGGGCCGGCGCCGCTGCCCCTCGTTCCATTCCGATGTACCGAGCTGGTTTCTCGACCCTGGCCAGGAGCGGCTCGATCCGCGGCCACAGGCTGGACATCTGGACTCTCAGTGTACCGGATGGGCCCGAGAACAGTTTTGGGCGCTTTTCCCTAACGGCGCATGGAGACGTTGGCGACGAGGGCGACGCAGGCGAAGCCGGTGATCGTGCTCGAGCCGCCGTAGCTCATGAACGGCAGCGGGATGCCGGTGACGGGCATGATCCCCATCGTCATGCCCATGTTCACGAAGATCTGGAATGCGAACAGCGCCACCACTCCGACGCACACGAGCGTGCCGAAGAAGTCACGGGCGAACAGGGCGGCTCGCCACGTCCGCCAGACGACGATGGCGAACAGCGCGAGCAGCCCCGCCGCCCCGAGGAAACCGAACTCCTCGCCCACGGCGGTGAAGATGAAGTCCGTGTGCTGCTCGGGGACGAACCCGCCGGCCGTCTGGGAGCCGTTCCCGAACCCGCGTCCGGTGACTCCCCCGTTGCCGATCGCGTTCTTCGACTGATCCGTGTTGTACGTCGTGTTCCGCGAGTCCTGGCCCTGGCTCACGAAGCTCGTGAGCCGGTCGACCTGGTACTTCTTCAACAGACCTACGTTGACGACCGCGACGACCAGCGTCACTGCGAGCAGAGCGAGCACGAGTAGGTGCCGGAGACTCGCGCCCGCCACCGCGAGCATGGTGATCACGATGAGGCTGAGCACCATTGCCGTACCGAAGTCGGGCTGGATCATGACGAGACCGATCGGGACCGCGGCCAGACCGATGGTCACCGTCAAACGCCACGGGTTCATCTCGCCCCGATGCTCGTTGGCGTACCCGGCGACCGCCACGATGATCCCGAACTTCGCCAACTCCGACGGCTGGAGCTGGAACCCTCCCGGGAGCTGGAACCACGCCTGCGAGCCGCGGGCGTTCGAGCCGAGCGGGGACAGCACGGCGAGCAGCCCCACCACCGTGGCGACGTACGCGAACACCGAGTAGTCGCGCAGCCGCCGGTAGTCGACGGCGAGCAGCAAACCCATCACGACCAGGCCGAGGAGGATCGCGGCCCCCTGGCGGTTCACGAAATAGAGCTCGTCGACCCCCTCGAGCCGCAAGCGCTCGCGTGTCGACGAGTAGATCATCAGCAAGCCGAGGGCCGCGATTGCGAGCGTCGCGCCGATGAGCAACGGGTCGAGGCCGTGCAGGATCGACGTGGCGAAAGGCCCCCGTTGCGTGCCGACGGGCTGATCGGCGGTCGACGCGCGTCGGGACCAGCTCGGGCGCGTCTGTGGGAGTGGCGTCATCGGCGCATCAGTCCTGGATGTCGGCCGGTCGCACCTGCACGGCGGGGGCGTTCGCGCCGCCGTTGATGCCCTCGAAGATCCGTGCGACGACCGGCGCCGCGACCGACGCGCCGAAGCCGCCTTCCTC
>DASYQJ010000168.1:0-10602 GCA_036005605.1 Acidimicrobiia bacterium | reverse complement strand
GTCGGCCGACCTGTCCGTGACCAAGACCGATTCGCCCGACCCCGTGACGGCCGGGAGTGACCTCACGTACACGATCACGGTCACGAACAACGGGCCCGCCGATGCCGACAGTGCCCAGATCACCGACTCGGTGCCTGCCGGTACGTCCTTCGTCTCCGTGTTGCCGACGGTCGGATCGTGCCTCGGAACCGCAACGTTCACATGCGACCTGGGGCCGCTCGCGAACGGCGCGTCGGCCACGATCACACTGGTCGTGCTCGTCGATCCCGGAGCGACGCCCGGAACTGTCATCAGCAACACGGCGTCGTTGGGCCTGCCGTCCAGAGCGGTGAGCGCGGCGTCCGTCGACCCGAACGCGGGCAACGACTCGGCCACTGCCTCGACGACCGTGGTGGCCGCGGACACCCCGGGCGAAGTGCCCGGAAGCCCGGGCGAAGTGCCGGGCAACCCGGCCGCGCCGGGGAGTCCGGCCGCGCCTGGAGGCTCCGGGGTCCCGGCGACGGCGGGCGTCGGTGTAGCTGCCACCGCGGCCGTCGCGGTCGTGGCCAATCCGACGTTCACGGGGTAGCGGCGGCGCGGGCTGCGCTCGCGTGCCAGGGTGAGGCCGTGGACGAGTGGCCTGCGCTGCCGTACGACGACTGGCGTGACACCCGCGACACGCTGCACATGTACACGCAGATCGCCGGCAAGATCCGGCTGGCGCGGTCGCCGTTCGAGCCGCAGTGGGCGAACGTGCCGCTGTACGTCACCGCCCGGGGCTTGACGACCTCACCGGTGCCCGACGGGCTCGGCACCTTCGACGTGGAGTTCGATCTCGTCGACCACCGGCTGGTCGTACGCGCCAGCGACGGCGGCATCGAGCAGGTCCCGTTACGTCCCCGCGCGGTCGCCGATTTCTACGAGAGCGTGATGGGCGCGCTCGGCCGCCTCGGGATCGACGTCGCCATCTCGCCCGGCCCGTCGGAAGTTCCCGACCCGATCCCGTTCGCCGAGGATCGCGTGCACCACTCGTACGAGCCGGCGGACGCGAAACGCTTCTTCCACGTGTTGTCGCAGGTCGACGTCGTCCTGAAGGAGCATCGCAGCAAGTTCAACGGCAAGGCCCCGCCCGTCCACTTCTTCTGGGGCAGCTTCGACCTGGTGGGGAGCCGCTTCTCGGGGCGGTCCGTGACGCCTCCGCCGGAAGCCGGGACGATCGAGCGCTACGGCGGGGACGCCGAGCAGATCTGCGGTGGCTTCTGGCCGGGCCATCCCGGGTTCCCGAGCGCCGCGTTCTTCAGCTACGGCTATCCCAAGCCCGACGGCATCGAACATGCCTCGATCGGACCCGACGGGGCCGGTTGGGACGCCGACATCGGCGAGTTCCTGTTTCCCTACGACGCGATGCGGGCGGCTCCCGATCCGCGACGCGCACTGTTGGAATTTCTCGAGAGCACCTACGACGCGTGCGCGCGCCAAATGGGCTGGAGCCCCGACCTGACGCGCGTCAACCGGCCGTCCTGACGGGCGGTTACGACGTCGCCGCGATCCGGCCCATCGCGCCCGACTGGTAGTCGTCGAAGGCCTGCACCAGCTCGTCCCGGGTGTTCATGACGAACGGGCCGTACCGCGCCACGGGCTCGCGCAGCGGCACGCCCGAGATGACAAGCACGTCGAGCGGGCCCTCGAGGTCGTCGGGCCCCTCGACGTGCACGTCGCCGTCATTGCCCGCGAACAGCACGAGCTGCGATTCGGACGCCGGCGCATCCTCGTCGCCGAACTGCCCGCGTCCCCGGATCACGTACGCGAACGCCTGGTGCCCCGAGGGGATGGGGACGTCGACGGAGGCACCGGGCTGCAGCGTGACGTGGAGGTACACGATCGGGCTGTGCGTCTCGACCGGGCCGCGGACGCCGAACACGTCACCGGCCACGACCTTCACCCGAGCGCCGGGGACGGGCTCGGTCACCGGGATCTCGTCCGCCTTGATCTCCTGGTACCGGGGCGGCGACATCTTGTCGTCGCGGGGCAGGTTCACCCACAGCTGGAGGCCGTGGACGCGACCGCCCTCGCGGCGGATGCGCTCGGCCGGCAGCTCGGAGTGCACGATGCCGGCGCCCGCGGTCATCCACTGCACGTCGCCGGGGCCGAGGTAACCGCCACCCCCGCTCGAGTCGTGGTGCTCGAAGGCGCCCTCGAGCATGTACGTGACGGTCTCGAATCCCCGGTGGGGATGGTCGGGCGCGCCGACCGCCTCGCCGGGTCCGTAGTCCTGCGGGCCCATGTGGTCGAGGAGCAGGAACGGGTCGACCATGTCGAGGCGACCGGTGGGGAACGTCCGCCGGACCACGAACCCGCCACCCTCGACGGTCCGCGTGGCGGGGACGACCTTGGCCACGGAGCGATGCTGCGTCATACCGGCTTCAAGGCCGGCCGGGCGGCGCCTATTCCGCCGGCGCCATCGCGTTCACCGCGCCCGCCAGCGAGTCCTCCCACGGCCAGTTCCAGAGGAAGTGCTTGTTCACGTCGTCCATCTCGTTGTACATCCACCAGTAGAAGTAGACGCCGCACGAGAAGATGCTGGCCACGATGCGGCCCGCGTAGTTCTGCTTCCCCTTCTGCCGGGACGGGTCGGGCGCGGGCACGTTCTGTCCCAACCGGGCGAAGATCGCGCTGAGCTCGGCCTCGATCGCGCCTTCGGCCTGGTCGTGCTTGATCAGGTCGCCGTCGAGGAACACGAACCCGACGAAGTAGGCGATCGACGTGAGGACCGCGATGATCACCCAGATGCCGGGGTCGCGGAACTCGGTCGTCAATCCCCGCAGGACGGCCACGTTGGCAGCGATGCGCTCGAAGTTCGGCCGGAGCTCTTCGGCCACGCCCTGCTCGCTCGCCCGTTGCCACGCCAGCTCGGTCGCCGACTCGAGCAGGTCGAGGCGGCGGCGGTTGTGGTCGCGCATGCGCTTCATCAGTTGGTAGAAGACGTAGAAGCCGAAGATCCCGCACGTGATGATGGTGAGGAAGATCACCATCCCCATGCCCTCGAAGTAGTAGTCGGTCTGGGCGCGGGCGCCGTAGGCCATGCGGAACCGCTCGGTCGGCGTCATCGACGGGGGAGGGACGCCCGGCTGCTGCGGAGGCGGCGGTGCGGCCGGCGGCGGCGGAGGAGTGGCCGGGGGAGGCGGAGGGGGAGGTGGTGGCGTCGTCGTCATGGGCGCGCACCCTACTCACGGCGCGACCATGATGCGTGCGAGAAGCCCGCTGACCGGGCTCTGTGCGCGCATCAGGAGGGGCCATGGCCGACGAGTACGCGCCGACGCCGGAGGACCACTTCACGTTCGGGTTGTGGACGGTCGGCAACCGCGGGCGCGACCCGTTCGGGCACGAAACGCGGCCTCCGCTCGACCCCGTCGACACCGTCGCCAAGCTCGCCGAGCTCGGCGCCTACGGCGTGAACTTCCACGACGACGACCTCGTGCCGCCCGGCTCTTCACCGGCTGAGCGCGAGCAGATCGTCAAGCGGTTCAGGCGCGCCCTCGACGAGAGCGGCATGAAGGTCCCGATGGCGACGACCAACCTCTTCTCGAACCCGGTGTTCAAGGACGGCGCGTTCACGGCCAACGACCCGCAGGTGCGCAAGCTCGCGCTCCGCAAGACGTTCGACGCCATCGATCTCGGGGTCGAGCTCGGTGCCGAGGTGTTCGTGATGTGGGGCGGGCGCGAGGGCGTCGAGTGCGACGCCGCCAAGGACGTCCCCACCGCGCTCGACTGCTACGCCGAGGCCGTCAACCTGTGCTGCGACTACATCGTCGACCGCGGCTACGAGCTCGACATCGCCATCGAGCCCAAGCCCAACGAGCCGCGCGGCAACCTCTTCCTCCCGACCGTCGGGCACGCGCTCGCGTTCATCCACGAGCTCGAGAATCCCGAGATGGTCGGGCTCAACCCCGAGTTCGCCCACGAGACGATGTCGGGCCTGTCGTTCCACCACGGCGTCGCGCAGGCGCTCTGGGCCGACAAGCTGTTTCACATCGACCTGAACGGACAGGCGCCGGGCAAGTACGACCAGGACTTCCGCTTCGGCTCCGAGGGCAGCCGCGACGCCTTCTACCTCGTCAAGCTGCTCGAGGACGCCGAGTGGGAGGGCATGCGCCACTTCGACGCCCACGCCTACCGCACCGAGAGCGTCGACGGCGTCTGGGAGTTCGCCCGGGGCTGCATGCGGACGTACCTGATCCTGAAGGCGAAGGCGGCGCGCTTCCGCACGGACCCGGACATTGCAGACGCGCTGCTCGAGGCGCAGGTCGACGGGCTCGCCGAGCGGATCTTCCCCGACGGCTACTCGTCCGAGGCGGTGGCACGGCTGCGCAGCGAGCAGATCGACGTCGACGCCCTCGCCGCCCGGGGCTGCGGGCACGAGCGCCTCGACCAACTCGTCACGGAGCTGCTCCTCGGCGTTCGCTGAGCGGCGAGTCGAACGGCGCGTAACGCGCGAATCGCCCGGGGCGCGTCACACCGCTCCGTATCCGCGCCCCGAAACGTGCTTCACTGTCTCGGTCGCGAAGCCCGGGCCAACGCAGGAGGCTGGTGGCACTCGTCCTCGGTGTGGACTCTTCCACCCAATCGACGAAAATCGAGATGCGCGACGCCGATACCGGCGAGCTCATCGGGTCCGGCCGCGCCTCCCATCCAGCCACGTTCCCGCCCCGGAGTGAGCAGGACCCGGAGTCGTGGCGGGAGGCCCTGGTGGAGGCCCGCCGTCGAGCCGGCGGACAGGGGGTCGTCGCGATGGCCATCGCCGCCCAGCAGCACGGCCTCGTCGCCCTCGACGACCGCGCGCAGGTGATCCGGCCGGCGAAGCTCTGGAACGACACCGAGTCGGCGGACGACGCGCAGTGGCTCATCGAGCAGCTGGGCGGCCCGGAACCGTGGGTGGAGGCATGCGGCTCGGTGCCGGTGGCGTCGTTCACGATCAGCAAGCTCTCGTGGCTCCACCGCTGCGAGCCCGACAATTTCGACCGCCTTGCCCGGGTGCTGCTGCCGCACGACTGGCTCACGTTCCGGATGAGCGGACGGTTCACGACCGACCGGGGTGACGCCTCCGGTACCGGCTACTGGTCGCCGAGCGAAGACCGCTGGCGCACCGACCTCCTCGAGATCGTCGACGACACCAAGGACTGGGACGCCTGCCTGCCCGACGTGCTCGGCCCCACCGAGGCGGTGCGCGAGCGCGACGGCGCGGTGATCGCGCCGGGCACGGGCGACAACATGGCCGCCGCGCTCGGCGTTGCGCTCGAGCCGGGGCAGGTCGCGATGTCGATCGGCACCTCGGGCACCGTGTACACGGTCAGCGACAAGCCGACCGCCGACCCGAAGGGTTATGTCGCCGGCTTCGCCGACGCCACGGGGCGGTTCCTGCCCCTCGCCTGCACGCTCAACGCGATGCGCGTCATCGACACGTTCGCCCGGCTCCTCCAGGTCGACCTCACCGAGTTCGACCAGCTCGCGCTGGCCGGAGAGTCGCGTGCCGGCGGGCTCGTGCTCCTGCCGTATCTCGACGGCGAGCGCACGCCCAACCTGCCCGACGCCACCGGCACGATCGGGGGGCTGCGCGCCGACGTGACGCCCGAGCAGATCGCGCGCGCTGCCGTCGAGGGGGTCGTGTGCGGGTTGCTCGACGCGCTCGAAGCGCTGCGCGTCAGCGGTGTGACCGTCCGACCCGCCGATGGGATCGTGCTGCTGGGCGGGGGCGCGCGCTTGCACGCGTTCCAGCGGGTGCTCGCCGATCTGGCGCGCGCGCCGGTGATCGTGCCGCACGGCGAGCCGGTCGCGACCGGAGCGTGTGTTCAGGCGGCAGCCGTGCTGCAGCAGACGCCGCCGGACGAGGTTGCGCTGGGGTGGGACCTCGGCAAGGGACTCCCCATCGAGCCGGACGACGACGTCGACGCCCGCGCCGTCCGCTCCGCCTACGCGGAGCTCCGCGACCGGTACTACGCCACCGCATGAGCAATCGCCGCCGTCGGTTCACGAGCATCGCCGCCGTCGCGGTCACGACGGCGGTCGTGCTGGGGATCGGCGCCGACGCGACGCCCGCCTTGGGCGCGCCGGACGCGCCGAAGCCGCCGACCCTCCGCGTGCTCGTCACCAACGACGACGGCGTCGCGGCCCCCGGGATCGACGCGCTCGTGCAGGGCCTCCGCAAGCTGGATCGGATACAGGTGACGGTCGTCGCGCCCGCCGACAACAAGAGCGGGACCAGCGACATGACGACGCCCGGTGCGCTGACGACGACCGAGACGACGACCGCGAGCGGCTATCCCGCCATCGCCGTGCAGGGCTTCCCCGCCGACACCGTCAACTTCGCGCTGGACGGCGGCATCCCGACCAAGCCGCAGCTCGTCGCATCGGGCGTGAACGCCGGCGCCAACCTCGGTCCCGTCACGGGTGTCTCGGGCACGGTCGGCGCGGCCCGCACTGCCGTCCGTCGCGGCGTCCCGGCCGTCGCGATCAGCCAGGGCACGACCGAGGGCGTGGAGACCGATTACCCCGCCGGTGTGCGCCGGGCCGTCACGTGGGTGAAGGAGCACCGCAAGGCGCTCACCAAGAAGAACCCCAAGCCGCCTTCCGAGGTTGCGAACATCAACGTGCCGACCTGCACGACGGGGAAGGTACGCGGGCTCGTCGACGTGCCTACGGCGACAGGTGGCGACGTCACGCAGCCACCGGACTGCGCGTCGAAGGTGAAGAACCCTCCCGACGACGTGGTCGCGTTCGTGAACGGCTACGCGCCACTGAGCCCGGTGCCGCCCGGCTGACGTGCGCCTACTCGGCGTTGTGGAAGATGATGCCGAGGGTGGTGCGCTCGCCGGAGTGGACGGTGCTCACGCCATGGCGCATGGCGACCCGCTTCGGTCCCCGCTTGCCCGGCACGGGCCTGTCCCTCGTCGGGAAGAGCAGCGCCTCTCCGCGCCCGAGGCGCGCTACCACCGGCCGCGATTGCGCGCGTGGTCGCTGCTCCACGAGGACGTTCTCACCCCCGGTGAAGTCCGCGTCCGGCACGCTCAACATGATCGTGACCTGCAGAGGGAACGCGACCTCGCCGTAGAGGTCCTGGTGCAGGCAGTTGTACCCCCCTGCCCAGTAGCGCAGCAGCAGCGGAGTCGGCCTGTGCTGCCCCGCCGCCGCGCACACCTCGACGAGGCCGTCCAGCGTGTCGGGGAAGGTCCGCGTTCCGAGCTGCGTCGCCCAGCGGTTGGCGATCTCGGCCAGCGGGCCGTACAGCTCCACCCGCAGTCGCTGCACGACGGCAGGCAGCGGGTCGGCGAAGTAGCGATACGTGCCCTCGCCGAACGCGTGCCGTGACATCACGATCGTGCTTCGAAATGCGTCGTCGACCTCGAAGAGATCGACCAGCTCGCGGCACTGCTCCTCGTCGAGCAGCGGCGGCGTCACCGCGTAGCCCCAACGGTCGAGCTCCTCGCTGAGCGTGGGCCAGTCGAGCTCCGAGACTCCGACGACCTCCGTCTGCGTCATGCCGATACCCCGCACGTGCGCGGACCGGGAGAGGTGAGAGAGCCTATGACGGAGGGTCCGGCCGATGCCTAACGGCAAGAACTACGAGCGCCTCCGGCGCGTCAAGGCCGAGTACGACCCCGACAACCGGTTCCGGGTGAACAGGAACATCCCACCGGCGGGCTAGCGTGCGCGCCGTGTCAGAGCAACCGGATCAGCCTCCCGAAGTCGGCGATGTCGCCGAATTCGTCGCGTCCTCCTGGGAGCGACATCGGGAGCTCCTCTTCGAGGGCCAGCGCGCGGTCTCGGAGTGGCTCGTCGACCGGGTCGATCCCCGACCGGGCCAAACGGTCCTCGAGCTCGCCGCGGGACCGGGCGAGACGGGCTTCCTCGCCGCCGAGCGCGTCGGGGCGGACGGCCGCCTGATCTCGACCGATCTGTCCGCGGGAATGATCGACGCCGCGCGTCGGGGCGCCGACGCCCGCGGACTGCGGAACGTCGAGTTCCGCGTCATGGACGCACAGCAGATCGACCTGCCGGACGAGAGTGTCGACGGCGTGATCTCGCGGTTCGGCGTCATGCTGATGCCCGATCCGGGGGCTGCGGTGCGCGGGGCGAGGCGCGTCCTCCGCGACGGCGGTCGGCTCGCGTACGCGGTGTGGGGCCCACCGGATCGCAATCCCTGGCTGACCGTCCTGGTCGGCGCCGTTCTGCAGACCGGGCACGCGCCACCCGGCGACCCGTTCGGCCCGGGTGGGCCGTTCTCCCTCGCGGAGCCGGACGCCAACGGGGCGTTGCTCGACAGCGCGGGATTCTCGGAGGTGCAGATCGAGGACATCCCGGGCGCGATGAGGTACGACGACTTCGCCCACTACTGGAACGTGCAGAGCAATGTGTCGGGCCCGCTGGCGGTCTTGATCGCATCGCTGCCGGCGGACGAGGTCGACGCCATCAAGACCGCGCTCGAGCCGGCGCTGGCGCCGTTCGGGTCGGGCGACGCGCTGACCATCCCGTCATTGGCGATCGGGATCAGCGCGGCGTAACCGACCCACCCGGCCTGGCAGAATCTCCCTTCGGAGGTGGTTCGCCAGTGGCAGGGGCCCGAGAAGAGCAGGACGCGGCGACGCTCGAGGCGGTCGCCGACGCGGCGTGGGTCGCGGGCGAGCTCGACGAATGCATCGCCGCGCGCGACCCCGACAACCTGTTCCACCTGAACCAGAACATCGAGCCCGCGCGCTAGGGCCGACGAACGTCGGCGCAGGTGCGCTCGTCAGGGAGGAGCGGCCGGAACGCCACGTCATACGTGGCGCCGGCCGACTCCCAGACGTCACCTTCGTGTGCGGCGCGCGCCGCGTCGAGCGCCGTGCCGGCCTCGCCGCCGTTGAGCACGACGCAGTCGGTGCCGGCGAGGTCGCCGAGCGGCCAGGCGTGCGTGTCGCCATTGGTTGCGTCCGACGGGCGAACGAGCACTGCGATCGCAGCTGCGGCGTAGCGCCGCGTGCTGCCGGCGACGACGACGGGGAGCAATGCGCCGGGGTCGCCGGCCAGCTCGATGAAGTTCGTGAGCCGCCGGCGGTTCTCGCGTTGGACGGCGGTCACGCCGTCGCTGAAGTTCAGCGCATAGACATCAACCGTGCGCGTCCGTCCATCGAGGCGCAAGCTCACGGTCGTCGTCGGCTGGTCGGTGATCCCGGGGTCGCCGTAGTCGGGCGGCGGGTCGTCGAGCAGACCGGCCTCGCGGCCTTCGTCGATGATCTTGCCCAGGCCGTCGCCGGTGACGCGGAACTCCTGGAGGTTCGGGAGCGCCGGGCCCGGGAACTCCAGCGTGGTTGGCCCGACGATGATCACCCGACCGTCGCCGAGAGCATGATCGCCGCCGCGGCGAGGGCCATCAGCCTCCTCATGTCTGGTCAGACGGTTCCGCAACCTCCTTGGTTCCCGCGTCGGCGCGCCCTCGGCGCTTCCGGTGCCACCGGATGCCGCCTTCGATGGCGGCCAGCAGCGTGTCGTTGTCGCGGGACAGCCGGTTGTGCACGTACCGCTCGAGTCCGAGGCGGCGCATCCACGGGTTGAACGTCTCGTAGCGCTCGGTGAAGTGGATGCGGGTGCGTCCGTCGCCGAGGTCCTCGAGGCGCTGGAAGCCCTCGGCGCGCGACCACAGCGGCTTGCCGATGGCGTCGTAGCGCCACGACTCGTGCAGCTTCACTTCCGTCAGCCACTCCCACGACTGGCCGACGCCGCCCGACAGCAGGAACCGCGGCACCGGGAACGTGCAGTGGCGCACGAGCCCGTTCCCGACCTCGTCACCGGGGTGGAGGATGTCGATCGTCCCGATCTTGTTCTTCGGCCGGTCGTCGCCGCGGTACCAGAAGACCTCCCATACCTCGTGCGGCGGCGCGTCGACGACGATCGAGAACGAATGCTCCTGCACAATCTCTCCTTGTCGCCGTCGCAGGCTCCGGCTCCTGCTCCGACGGTCGGCGAAGCCGCCGTCTCGGCGCATTGAGCCTACGGCGGGGCGGGGTACCGTCGCGGGCGATGGCCGGTGAGATGGACGTGGCGAATTCGGTCCTCGACCTCATCGGCGACACCCCGCTGGTCCGGCTCGCGCGCATCGGGCGCGGGCTCACGTGCGATCTGATCGCCAAGATGGAGACCACGAACCCGGGTGGCTCGGTCAAGGACCGTCCCGCGGTGGCGATGGTCGACGCCGCCGAGCGTGACGGCCTGCTCGAGCCGGGCGGCACGATCGTCGAGCCGACGTCGGGCAACACCGGCGTCGGCCTTGCCATCGTCGCCGCCCAGCGCGGGTACCGCTGCATCTTCGTCATGAGCGACAAGATGAGCGAGGAGAAGGTCGCGCTGTTGCGCGCGTACGGCGCCGAGGTCGTGGTGTGCCCGACGGCCGTGCCGCCCGAGCATCCCGACTCCTACTACTCGACGGCCGAGCGGCTCGTGCGCGAGACACCCGACTCGTTCCGGCCCGACCAGTACTCGAACCCCGCCAACCCGGCCGAGCACGAACGGTCGACCGGTCCGGAGGTCTGGCGGCAGACGGCCGGGCGCGTCACCCACTTCGTCGCCGGCATCGGTACCGGCGGGAGCATCACC
>DASYQJ010000167.1:0-18998 GCA_036005605.1 Acidimicrobiia bacterium | reverse complement strand
TTTGGCGATCTGGCGGAACAGATCGCGCGCAGGAAGTGTGCGCACCGCGTCGCCGGTGCTGACCGCGCGCAACGTCCACTCGCGGTCATCGAGGACGGCTTGCATGAACTCGTCGGTGACGCGCACCGAGTTGTTCGCGTTCTGGTACTGGATCGAGTGGCTGTCCTTGCCGTCGAGGTCCATGTCGAAGCCGGCGTCGCGCAGCGCACGCGCCTTGCGCTCCTCGACGGCCTTGCACCAGACGAACTCCTCGATGTCAGGATGGTCGGCGTTGAGGATCACCATCTTGGCGGCGCGTCGCGTCTTGCCACCCGATTTGATCGTGCCGGCTGACGCGTCGGCGCCGCGCATGAAGCTGACCGGACCTGACGCGGTGCCGCCACCCTTCAGGAGCTCCACCGACGAGCGGATGTTCGACAGGTTGATGCCCGCGCCCGAACCGCCCTTGAAGATCGTTCCCTCTTCGCGGTACCAGTTGAGGATCGCGTCCATCGTGTCGTCGACGGCGAGGATGAAGCATGCGCTGGCTTGCTGCGGGACGCCGCTCACGCCGATGTTGAACCACACGGGCGAGTTGAATGCGGCGCGCTGGTGCACGAGGACGTACTTGAGCTCGTCGCGGAAGGTCTCGGCCTCGCCGTCGTCGACGAAGTAGCCGTCGCGGATGCCCCAGTCGGTGATGGTGTCGGCGATCCGGTCGATGACCTGCCGCAGCGACGACTCACGCTCCACCGTGCCGAGCGTGCCCCGGAAGTACTTCTGGGCGACGATGTTCGTCGCGTTCTGCGACCAGCTGACCGGGAACTCCACGTCGGGCTGGAGGAAGGCGTCGGTGCCGTCGCGGTAGTTGGGGATGCGGGCTTCGCGGTGCTCCCACTCGATCGTCTCGTACGGGTGCGTGCCCGCCTCGGTGAAGTACCGGCGGATCCCGATCCCCATCTGCTCCGGCGCCATGGCCATGCGACTGACTCCCCCTCTTCTCGTCCTGCTTCTCGTGCTGCTTCTCGTGCTGCTCGTGTCTCGGTGGCTCTGGTCTTCTCAGACCCCAATAACCCCAATATATGGTGGTCAGCATGCCAGCGACCACGACATGCGGAGGATCATTACACCACCGTAATTACGTCCCTGTCAACGCTTCGGGGCCTGAGGCCCGCCCCGTCATCGCAGGTCAGGCGGCGTCTTCAAGATTCTGCTGGTGAATCTGCGCACGAGCTGCGCCCGCGGTCAGCGGGACCGGGCCGGGTGGCGCTTGGGCTCGGTCGACTTCTGGAGCACCGCGACTTCGCGCTCGAAGTCGGTGACGTCCTCGAAGCCCTTGTAGACGGACGCGAAACGAAGGTACGAGACGGGGTCGAGGACCCGCAGCCGTTCGAGCACCGCCAGCCCCACCCGCTCGCTGCTCACCTCGGCGCCCTCCGCCCGCAGCTCCTCCTCGATCTCGGCGGCGATCCCCGCCACGGCGCCCTCGTCGACGGGACGGTGCGTCACCGCCCGCTGGATGCCGGCCTCGACCTTGACCCGCTCGAAGGGCTCCTTCTCGCCTGCGCGCTTCACGACCATCAGCGGAAGCTCCTCGAGCCGCTCGTACGTCGTGAAGCGTCGCCCGCAGGCCAGACACTCACGCCGCCGGCGGATCACGGCGCCGTCGTCGGACGGGCGCGAATCGACGACCTTGTCGTCGGGCGTCTGGCAGTACGGGCAGCGCACCGCTCCACGGTACATACCCCTCCCTCGCCGCGGGCGCCGTCACCGCGGCAGGGTGACGACCTCGCCGGGCACGAGCGGCGCACCACCGCGGGCGGCGGTGAGCTCGTCGACGACGGGGCGAGGGTCGCGACCGGGTTCGAGCTTCGCCGCGATCGACCACAGCGAGTCGCCGGGCTGCACGACGGAGTGCGAGGCGGCCGGGCGGCGCTCGGGGACTGCGAGGGGTGAGCCCCCGAGCGCGGCACCCGCCTTCCCCGCCATGGCCAGCGCCGCCAGGCCCACCGCGACGGCGACAACGCGCCGGCGCCAGTAGGTGGCGGCCGAGGGTCGGTGCCCGCGCCGGGCGACGGAACGGGGCGCGACCTGCCGGACCGTGCGCGTCACGGCAGGTTCGATGTCGATCCTCGGGGTGGTCATGACGGCGGCCATCTGACGTGTCTCCTTCTCTCTCCGCCCGTTGCGTCCCCCGTAGCGAACCACGGGGGTATGACAGTTACGCCGTGACTCCTGCGCCCTGACAACTGCGCCGGGGAGCGGGACCGCCCCCCGGCGTGGCTCGGCCCACCCGGGGAGATCCGCTCGGTGGGCCGAACGCCTGTTCGCATCCAACCACGAACGGGTGTTCCCGTCAAGGCGAAAGCGAACAGATGTTTGCCCCCGAACGCCTGATCGTGTTACCGTGCCTCTGGACGCCTCAGATGGCGTCCGTGTGCGGGCGGAGCCCGCCAACGCGCATGCGGGCGGAGCCCGCCAGAGAGTCCACGAGATCGATCCAACCCGGAGGGCACGAACATGACCGACCTGACCGCCCGGCAGCGCCAGGTGCTCGAGTTCATCGACGCCGAGGTGCGCCGCCGCGGCTACCCGCCGAGCGTGCGGGAGATCGGCGAGGCCGTGGGCCTGTCGTCCAGCTCGACCGTGCACGCCCACCTCGGCGCGCTGCAGGACAAGGGCTACCTCGTCCGCGACCCGACCAAGCCCCGGGCCATCGAGGTCCGCTTCGAGCCGGCGTCGGGTGCCGCCGTCGACCGCCGGCCCGTCCGCCACGTCCCCCTCGTCGGGGACGTCGCCGCCGGCACCGGTGTGCTCGCGGCCGAGAACGTCGAGGAGATCCTGCCGCTCCCCGAGGACTTCACGGGCCGGGGGCAGCTGTTCATGCTCCGGGTCCGGGGCGACTCGATGATCGAGGCCGGCATCTTCGACGGCGACTACATCGTCGTCCGTCAGCAGGGCACGGCCGAGCCAGGCGAGACCGTGGTCGCCGGCATCCCCGGCGAGGAGGCGACCGTCAAGACCTTCTCCCGGCGCCGGGGCAAGATCGTGCTCAAGCCCGCCAACGAGTCGATGGACGAGCTCGTCTACGACCCCGACGACGTGCTCGTCTACGGGAAAGTGGTGACGGTTCTCCGCACGGTGTGACCGCGCCGCTCACCCGGCGACGCCGAGGAACCGGGCGAGCCCGGCGTAGCACTGCTCGACCGACGCCCGGGTGACCCGCTCGTCGGCGGTGTGGGCCACATCGGGATCGCCGGGCCCGAAGTTCACGGCCGGCACATCGCGGGACGCGAAGCGGGCGACGTCGGTCCAACCCAGCTTCGGTTCGACGTCGAGGCCGAGGACCTCCACGAACTCCGCCACCAGCGGGTGACCGAGGTTGGGTGGCGCCGCCGGTGACGCGTTCACCACCTCGACCCGATCCGCCCCCTCCAGCAGCTTCTCGACCTGGGCCCGCGCCTCGTCCACCGAGTACTCGGGCGCGAACCGGCGGTTCACCACGATCGTGCACTCGTCGGGGACGACGTTGTTGGCGACGCCGCCGTCTATGCGCACCACCTGCATCGACTCGCGATACGGGAGGCCGTCCACCAGCACGGTCTCGGATTCGTGGGCGGCCAGGCGACCGAGAACGTCGGCGGCGGCGTGGATGGCGTTGCTCCCCTTCCACGGACGCGCCGAGTGGGCGCGCTCGCCCTCGAAGTGCGCCCGCAGGTGCAGCGTGCCCTGGCAGCCCGCCTCGACGTGCTCGCCCGTCGGCTCGAGCAGTACGGCGAAGTCGCCGGCGAGCAGCTCGGGGCGGGCGTCGAACACGAGGCGGAGGCCGTTGAACTCGTCGGCGATCTCCTCGCCCTCGTAGAACGCCAGTGTGCAGTCGAACCGGGGCTCCCGGCCGGCGCTGATCTCCTCGGCGAGACGGAGGAGCACGGCGAGGCCGCCCTTCATGTCGGCGGACCCCAGCCCGTGCAGCACGTCGCCGTCGAGCCGCGGCACCTCGTTGCCGTTGGCGGGAACGGTGTCGAGATGACCGCCGAGCACGACCCGGCGCTCGCGATCCAGCGCCGTGCGGGCGATCACGGTGTTGCCGACGCGTGCGAGCGCGAGCTTTGACGCGCGCTCGGCCAGGCGCCGCTCGACGTGCCCCGCGAGCTCGCCTTCCCGCCGGCTGACCGACGGCACCGCGACCAGCGACGCCGTCAGCAGCAGGAGGTCGTCCGCCGGGGCGGCGAGAAGATCAGGAGGCGATGCCGTGCTCACGCAGGATCTCGTTGAGCCTCGCCTTGTCGGCGCGCTCCCCCGGTTCGAGGCGGCGCATGATCAAGGCGCATGGAAGCCCGAACTCGCCGCCCGGGAACTCGCGCTTGCGGGTCGCCTGCACGACGATGCACCACGGCGGCACGACGCCGCGAGCGACCTCCTCACCGGTCTGGGCGTCGATCACCGGGATGGCGGGATTGAGGATGACGCCTTCACCGAGCACGCTGCCCTGCCCCACACGCGCGCCTTGCGTGATCATGGAGCGGCTGCCGATCATCGCGTCGTCCTCGACGATGACGGGCGCCGCCTGGGGCGGCTCGAGGACGCCGCCGATTCCGACGCCGCCGGACAGGTGCACGCGCTCACCGATCTGCCCGCACGAGCCGACTGTCGCCCACGTGTCGACCATGGTCTCGGCGCCGACTCGGGCGCCGATGTTGACGTACGACGGCATCAGGATGACTCCAGGCCCCAGGTACGAGCCCCACCGCGCCGACCCACCGGGGACGACGCGCACGCGCGCCGATGCATAGTCGTGTTTCAGCGGGAGCTTGTCGTGGTACTCGAACGGGCCGGCTTCGACGACGGAAAGACCTTCGAGGCGGAACAACAGCAGGATCGCCTGCTTCAACCATTCGTGCACGACGACGTCGCCTTCGACGACCTCTGCCACCCGGGCCTCACCCCGATCGAGGAGCTCGATCGCCTCGTGGACGACGGCGCGCGCCTCCGCCGCCGGCATCACGGCCGCGAGATCGTCGCGCCCGTCCCAGAGCCGTGTGATCTGCTCGGCGAGGTCGCTCACACACGCTCCTTCGCCGCTAGGCGCTCGAACGCCAGCGCGAGGCGGGCGTCGGTCTGCGTGAGCGAGAGGCGGACGTGCGCCGACCCGTCGGGGCCGTAGAGGTCGCCCGGCGCGACCAGCAGCCCCTGCTCGGCGAGGCGGCGCGTGATCGACCATCCGTCTTCCCCGCCGTCGGTCGCGCGCAGCCACAGGTAGAACGTCGACGGGCCGCCGTCGTGGACGAGGCCCCAATCCCGGAGGGCTTCCTGCGCCTGCTTCCGTCGCCGGGCGTATCGCGCCCGCTGCTCGTCGACGTGGGCATCATCGGCGAGCGCCGCTGTCGCGGCCGCCTGCACCGGCGCCGAGGTCATGAGGCCGGCGTGCTTGCGGACCTCCCCCAGGTAGCTGACGAGGGCGGCGTCGCCGGCGACGAAGCCGGCCCGCAGGCCGGCCATGTTCGACCGCTTCGACAGGGAGTGGACGGCGAGCACGCGATCATGGCCGGCGCTCAGCACGGTGGCGGGCGCCGCCGGCGATCCCGACTCGTCGTACGTGAACTCGGCGTAACACTCGTCGCTGGCGGCGATCGCGCCCCATTCCCGCGCCCAGTCCGCGACGGCCCGGAGGTGCTGTGGGCCTCCCGACGCGCCGGTCGGATTGCCGGGCTCGTTGACCCAGATGACGAGGGCGCGGGCGGCGTCGGCCTCGTTGATGCGGGACAGGTCGAGGTGCCAGCGCTCGTCGAGGGGCACCGGCACCGCGCGCAGGCCGGCCAGGCGAGCGCCCATCTCGTAGGTCGGGTAGGCGACGGCCGGGTACAGCACCGTGTCACGCCCGGGATCGCGCAATGCGAGGAGGCGGGGCAGCGAGGCCACGAGCTCTTTGGTGCCGATGCAGGCGAGTATGGCGTCGGGCGACACGCCGATGCCGAAGCGGCGGCCGATCCATGCGGCGGCCGCCTCGCGGTACGCGGGCGCGCCGATCGCGGCCGGGTACCCCGTCGCGGCGGCCGCGGCATCTGCGAGCGCGCTCCGCGCCACCTCGGGCATCGGGTCGACCGGGGTGCCGACCGAGCAGTCGACGATGCCGCCGGGCACGGCGTCGGCAACAACGCGGAGCTCGCGCAAGCGGTCGTGCGGGTACGGCGGCGGGACGAACCCGGGCTCGGCCATGCGTCGCAGGCTACCCGGGCCCGTTCGGCGATCCGGTGGTTGCGTTGCCGCCTTCGCCGTTCTGCACCACGAACTCACGAAAGCGGCTCACACCCGACTCGGGGATACGAGCACGCACGCGGGTCTCCTGATCGCCGTGCACCTCGACGAGCACGTCACCCTCGCGATGCAGCGCCGCGATCACGTCACCGCGTTCGTACGGGACGGCGAGCTCGACGACCGGGTCGAGCGCCCGCAGCCGAGCGCCCAGCACCTCGTCGAGCTTCTCCACGCCCTCTCCTGTCGTCGCCGAGACCGCGATTGCGTCCGGGTGCGACGACAGCAAGTCGTCGACGACGCCCGGATCGGCGAGGTCGATCTTGTTCACGACGAGCAGCTCGGGTTGGTGGGCGGCGCCGATCTCGCGCAGCACGGCGCGGACGGCCTCGATCTGCTGCTCGGCGTCGGGTGCGCCGGCGTCGACGACGTGGACGAGCATGTCGACCTGGGCGACCTCCTCGAGCGTCGACCGGAAGGCCTCGACCAGCTGGTGCGGCAGGCGGCGAACGAACCCGACCGTGTCGCTGAGCAGCGCGACCTCCCCGCCCGGGAGCTGCAGGCGGCGTGTCGTGGGGTCGAGCGTCGAGAACAGGCCGTCCTCGACCAGGGCGTCGGCGTGCGTCAGCCGGTTCAGCAGGGTCGACTTGCCGGCGTTCGTGTAGCCGACGAGCGAGATCGTCGGCAGCTCCCGGCGCCGGCGTGCCTTGCGTTGGGTGGCCCGGGTCTTGGCGAGGCGCTTCAGCTCGCCCTCGAGCCTGTTCATGCGTCGCTGGATGCGGCGCCGGTCGACCTCGAGCTGGGTCTCGCCCGGGCCGCGGGTGCCGATGCCGCCGGCCTGCTGGCTGAGCTCGATGCCGCGACCGCGGAGACGCGGGAGCCGGTAGCGCAACTGCGCCAGCTCCACCTGCACCATGCCCTCCTGGCTCCGGGCGTGCTGGGCGAAGATGTCGAGGATCAACGCCACGCGGTCGACGACGTCGCGCCCGAACTTCTTCTCGAGGTTGCGCTGCTGTGCGGGTGTCAGCTCGTCGTCGAACACCACCACGTCGACGTCGAGGGCGTCCGCCAAGGCGCGCAGCTCGTCGGCCTTGCCGGAGCCGATGTACGTCGCGGGATCGGGCGATGGACGCCGTTGGAGCACCGACTCGACGGGAGCGGCGCCCGCGGTGTCCGTGAGCAACCCGAGCTCGGACAGGCTCGCCTCCGCTTCGTCCAGCGAATGCGTGCCCGAGCCGGTGCCGACGAGGAGCGCACGCTGCTCCAGGACACCGAAGTCGATTTCGGTGGCGGTGAGGCGGCGGCGTTGGCGTCCTTCGCGGTTGCTCACGCGACGCTCACTTCGGTGTCGAAGACGTGCGTGACGGGCCCGTGGAGGCGGATCGTCTCGGCCAGGTCGACTTCGTGGGTACCGCCGGGCACGCGTACGGTCGCGTGCTCTCCGACGAGCCCGCGGCGATGAGCGACTGCTGCTGAGGCGCACACGCCGGTGCCGCACGACAGCGTCTCGCCCACGCCGCGCTCCCACACCCGCATGGTGAGCGCATCTGGCCCGGTGACGGCGATGAACTCGACGTTCGTGCGGTGCGGAAACCGGTCGTCCGTTTCGAGGTGCGGTCCGTGTTGGACGACACGCGTCGTCTCGGGATCGTCGACGAGCAGCACGAAGTGCGGGTTGCCCATGCCGGCGGCGTCGCCGTGGTACGTCACGCCGTGGAACGTCACCTCGAGGTCGAGCGCGCTGGGCGCGTCGAGCGGGATCTTGGCCGGCTCGAACGTCACCGGGCCCATGTCGACGGTGGCGCCGACGAGCTCGCCCGTCGCCCGGTCCACGTCGAGCTCGACCTCACGACGTCCGCCGCCGGTGTCGACGACGAGGCGCTTCCCGTCCCCGATGCCCTCACGGACCGCGACCCACGAGAGGCAGCCGATCCCATTGCCGCTCATCTCGGCCAGGCTCCCGTCCGCGTTGCGCAGCTCCATGGCGCAGTCGGCGCCGTCGCGGCCGGGGAGCAGGGTGACGAGGCCGTCGGCGCCGATCCCCCGCCGCCGGTCGCACAGCCGGACGGCGACGTCGGCGTCCGGGCCACGGTCGGCCGTGCCCACCGTGACGAGGAAGTCGTTCCCGGCCCCGTGCAGCTTGGAGACCCGAAGGCTGCTGCCGCTCATGAGCTCCAGGTTGCCAGCAGGGCAGGGAGCACGACGCAGTGATTGTCGGTGGCGCCCAGCCACGTGATCCGGGGGTCGCGCCGGAACCACATCCGCTGGCGCCGGGCGAAGGACCGGGTGCGGCGGACGGCGGTGTCGAGCGCTTCGTCGAGTGACCCGTGGTCGGAGAGCGCGCCGATGATCTCCTTGTACCCGATCGCCTGGCTCGCAGTGCGCGAAAGCGACCGGCCGCCGAGCAGCTGCTGCACCTCGTCCACGAGACCGGCGTCGCGCATGGCCGCGAACCGTTCTGCGATGCGCGCGTTGAGCACGTCGCGGGGCACCCAGATCCCGACCATCCGCACGGGGAACGCCGTCGGGCCGAACTGGTCGAGGCCAGCCCCGAACGAGGAGAACGGTTTCCCCGTGAGGCGGATCACCTCGAGCGCCCGGACGATCCGCCGCGCGTTGTGCGGGTCGATCTTCTCGACCGCGTCGGGGTCCCGTCGTCGCAGCTCGTCGTACGCGGCGGCCACGCCGCCCGGCTCGGCCGTCGCCGCCTCGAGCTCGGCCCGCAGGTCGGGGTCCTCGCCCGGGAAGCGCAGGTCGTCGACGACCGCTTGCACGTATAGGCCCGTGCCGCCCACGAGGAGCGCGCGCTTGCCGCGCGCCTCGATGTCGGCGACCGCGGCGCGCGCGACGGCCTGGTGACGCATCGCCGACCACTCCTCGGTCGGTTCAACGACGTCGATGACATGGTGCGGCACCGCAGCCCGTTCGGCGACCGTCGGCTTGGCGGTCCCGACGTCGAGCCCGCGATACACCTGCATGGAGTCGAGCGACACGATCTCGACGTCAACGAGTACGTGCGCGGCACCGAGAGCGAGCGCCGACTTTCCCGATGCGGTCGGTCCGACAAGAGCGAGGTGCGTGACCGTGGCTACACCACCGCGACGGGGATGCGGGTCCGGGTCCGCCGCGGCGACTCGACGACGCGCACCACGTCACCGCGCAGCCAGTGCGGCGCGGCATCGACGATGCGCACGTCGACGAGCGCGCCCGGGTCGCCGGCTCGGTCGGGGGCGACAAAATGGACGAGCTTGTTCTGGCGAGTCCGGCCCGACAGCACCAACGGGTCCTTCTTCGACGGACCGTCGACCAGCACCTGCTCGACCCGCCCGACGCGCGCTTGGTGCCGTCGGAGGGCGTGCCGCTCCACCACCTCGACCAGCTGCCGCATGCGCCCCTGCACGACGTCGGGTGGGACGAGCGCGTCGGACATCTCGGCGGCGGGCGTTCCGGGTCGGGGCGAGAACACGAACGTGTACGCGGCGTCGTACGCCGCCTCGTCGACGACCTCGAGCGTCCGGCGGAAATCGTCGTCGGTCTCACCCGGGAAGCCGACGATGAGGTCGGTCGTCACGGCGAGATCGGGGATCGCGTCGCGAGCGGCGGCGAGCTTCTTCAGGTAGCGCTGGGCGGTGTAGCCCCGGTGCATGCGGGCGAGCGTGCGGTCGCCGCCCGCCTGGAGGGGAAGGTGCAGGTGCTCGCACACGGCCCCGCATTCGGCCATGGCCGCGATCGTCTCGGGCCGCAGGTCCTTCGGATGCGGCGACGTATACCGGATACGACGGATGCCGTCGACGGCGTCCACCGCCCGCAGCAGGTCGGCGAAACGCGGTGCGTACTGGCCGGCGCCGAGGTCGCGCCCGTACGAGTTCACGTTCTGCCCGAGCAGCGTGATCTCGGTGACGCCGTCGGCGGCCAGGTCCTCGATCTCGCGCACGATGTCGCCCATCCGCCGGCTGACCTCGCGCCCCCGCACGATCGGGACGATGCAGAACGTGCACGAGTTGTCGCAGCCGATCTGGATCGTCACCCACGCCGAGTGCGCCACGTCGCGGCGGGCGGGCAGCGCCGACGGATAGGCCTCGTGCTCCTCGAGGATCTCGACGATCGGCCCTTCGAGTCGGGCCCGCTCGAGCAAAGCCGGAGCGTGCGCGAGGTTGTGAGTCCCGAACACGACGTCGACATGACCCGCCCGCTCGACGATGAGGTCACGGTCCTTCTGCGCCAGGCAGCCGCCCACCGCGATCTGAAGGTCGGGACGGCGCTCCTTCAGGCTCTTCAACCGCCCGAGCTGGCCGTACAGCTTGTTGTCGGCGTTCTCGCGCACACAGCACGTGTTGAGCACGACGACGTCGGCCTCGTCGACGTCGTCGGTGTGCTCCATCCCGTCGGCCGCGAGCAGCCCGGCGATCCGCTCCGAGTCGTGCTCGTTCATCTGGCATCCGAAGGTGCGGATGTAGAAGCGGCGGGGCTCGCTCATTGTCGACAGTCTACGGACAGCGCATTCGCGGATCAGCGGCTCAGGCAGTCATTCACGACCGCCTCGACCTTCTGCCGCTTGGGTGTCCCGGGGTCGTCCGTGTAATGCACGACGACGTCGTTCCTCCGCACCGTCGACGGCCCGGCCAGGGAAGACCCGATGCTCTCGCTCGCCCGGGTCGCGTCGGAGCGGCTCGGGAAGAAGTCGACGATCGCGGCGAAGAACAGCAACGGCTGTTCCTCCAGATCCACCTCCGCGAACTCGAACCCCTCCTCGTGGAGGAAGTCGGCGCGCTCGTTGGGCGGCTTCGGGCGGACGATCCGGTAGTCGGACTTCTTGGCGCACTCGGCGAACTGCGCCGCTCTCGCGGGGACGTCGCCGGCGCGGGGCTTGGGCTTCGCCGAGCTGTCGTCCCCGTTGCCGCCACAGCCGGCGGCCGCGGTCACCAACGCCACCACCACGATCACACCCGCACGGCCTGGCATCTTGACCTCCCGTCGAATCGGCCCGGAAGAGTTTGCCCCGGGCAGCCGACCTGGCATACAGAGCAGGTCGTGCCGGTCGAGCCCGAACTTCTCACTTCGCGTCTGATCCTCCGCCGATGGCTGGACACGGACCGGCGGCCGTTCGCGGCGCTCAACGCCGACCCGGTCGTGATGGAGCATTTCCCCGCGCCGCTGCGCCGCGAAGAGAGTGACGATCTGGCGGACCGGATCGCGGCCGACATCGACGAGCGCGGGTGGGGACTGTGGGCGGTCGAGATCGCGGATACGGCACCGTTCGCCGGCTTCATCGGGCTCAACCCGGCGACGTTCGACGCGCCGTTCACGCCCGCGGTCGAGGTCGGCTGGCGCCTGGCTCGCGAGCACTGGGGCTGCGGGTACGCGACTGAAGGCGCACGCGCCGCCCTCTCGTTCGGTTTCGACGCGCTCGCCCTCGAGGAGATCGTGTCGTTCACCACGCATGGGAACGCGCGCTCCCGCCGGGTCATGGAGCGCCTCGGCATGCGTCGCGATCCCGCCGACGACTTCGACAACCCCAACGTCCCCGACGGTGACGAGCTCCGGCGGCACGTCCTCTACCGACTCGACCGCGCCAGCTGGCTGCGCAACGTCGCGCAGGCAGAGCGGTAGCGCCGACCATGCACGTCTCGGCGACCGAGTTCGTCCTCCTTGCGCTCGTCGCCGCCGCGGGCGGGGCGGTGCAAGGCTCGATCGGATTCGGCCAGAACCTCGTGCTCGTGCCGATCGTCGCGCTGGTGGTGCCGGAAGCGGTCCCGGGCGCGCTCGTCGCCCTCGGTGTCCCGCTCACCGTGATCATGGCGACGCGCGAGTGGCACGGCGTCGACTGGCCGGGCCTGGGATGGATCGTCCTCGGCCGGGTGCCGGGCACGGTCGTGGGCGTGCTGATCGTCGCCCTCGTGTCCGGCGACCTGCTGTCCACCCTCGCCGGCTCCGCAGTGCTCGCAGGCGTCCTGCTGAGCGTGCTCGCCGGCCACGTGCGCGTGAACCGCGAGACCGCGACCAGCGCCGGCGCAGCAGCCGGCGTTCTCGGGACCACCGCCGCGATCGACGGGCCGCCCTTGGCGCTCCTCTACCAGCGCCATCCCGGGCACACCATCCGCGCCACGCTCGCCTGCGCCTTCCTCGTCGGCGCCGTCATGTCGTTCGTCGGGCTGGTCGCAGCGGGCGAGGTCCATGGCTGGCAGCTGCTTCTCGCGCTGGCGCTCGCTCCCGCCCTGCTCACCGGGCTCGCCTGCAGCACGCTCGTGACCCGTTTTGTCGGCGGGCGCAGCCTCCGCCCCGCGGTCCTGATCGTCGTCACGATCGCCGGCGTCGCTGCGATCGTGCGCGGCCTGACCTAGAGGTGGAGTAACAGAGGTGGTGTGGGGGGCGGTATGCGACCGCCCCCCACACTCGTGCCTCCGGCGTCTGTGTCCTCAGCGATCGATCTCGAGGGTCTCGGCGGCTTCCTTGGCGCGCTTGCCGTTGCCCGACCGACCATTGGCCTTCCCGTTCCCGCTGTCGCTGCCGTTGGTCGACTCGGCGCCGCTGTCCGCCTCCGCGGCCGCGGCCTCGGCCTCGGGCTCGACCGGGACCTCTTCGATGCCGCTGGCGTCCTTGATCTTCTCGCTGATCTCGAACATCAAGTCGAGGTTCTCGGTC
Organism: Acidimicrobiia bacterium; assembly: GCA_036005605.1. Classification (GTDB taxonomy): domain Bacteria; phylum Actinomycetota; class Acidimicrobiia; order IMCC26256; family JACDBD01; genus JALZAA01. The sequence goes on along the minus strand of DASYQJ010000167.1, from coordinate 6,125 downwards.
AGGAACTGCTTCGCCTTCTCGCGACCCTGGCCGAGCTGCTCGCCCTCGTAGGTGAACCACGCGCCGGACTTCTTGACGATGCCGAGATCGATGCCGACGTCGAGCAGCGACCCTTCGCGGCTGATGCCCTTGCCGTACATGATGTCGAACTCGGCCATCCGGAACGGCGGCGCGACCTTGTTCTTCGCCACCTTGACCCGCGCCCGGTTGCCGATGACCTCGGTGCCGTCCTTGATCGACTCCACCCGCCGGATGTCGAGCCGCACCGACGAATAGAACTTCAGCGCCCGGCCGCCCGGCGTCGTCTCCGGGCTCCCGAACATCACGCCGATCTTCTCCCGCAGCTGGTTGATGAAGATGCAGATCGTGCGGGAGCGGTTGAGGTTGTGGGTGAGCTTGCGCAACGCCTGGCTCATGAGCCGGGCCTGGAGGCCGACGTGCGTGTCGCCCATCTCGCCCTCGATCTCGGCCCGGGGCACGAGCGCGGCGACCGAGTCGATGACGACCACGTCGAGCGCGCTGGAGCGGATGAGCATGTCGGCGATCTCGAGCGCCTGCTCGCCGGTGTCGGGCTGGCTGATCAGCAGCTCGTCGACGTTGACGCCGATGGCGGCGGCGTACACCGGGTCCATGGCGTGCTCGGCGTCGATGTACGCGCACACGCCACCGTTGCGCTGCGCCTCGGCCACCACGTGCATGGCCAGCGTGGACTTCCCCGACGCCTCGGGGCCGAAGACCTCGACCACGCGGCCTCTCGGCAAGCCGCCGATGCCCAGTGCGATGTCGAGCGCGAGCGCGCCCGTGGGGATGGCGGCGACGCCGACGTTGCCGTGCTCCCCCAGCCGCATGATCGAGCCCTTGCCGAATTGCTTCTCGATCTGGCCGACGGCCATCTCGATGGCGTTGTCGTCGCGTTCCACGATGGAACCCTCCTCGTTACGTCGTTGCGTTTCGTGCGGTCGGGGGGAAGTGCCGTGGGGAGCAACCTACGGCTGGGGTGTGACAGCTACCTCCGGTGCCTCGGGCCGAGACCCGAACGACACGCGTGTAACTTAGCCCGAACACCCGTTCGATGCAAGGCTTTCGCCGGATCGGCTACCCGAGTGGGAACCGTGCCCGCGCCGTGTACTCGGCGCCGCCTCGCCCCGTCTTGCTCTGGAACAGCACGACCTCCTCGGCCGTCCACGCCCGCCCTACCGGGCCCGACCCGAGCGCGGCGACGACGGGACGGAGGTCGGCGGGCGCCTTGAGCCGGGCGAGGGTGAGGTGGGCGTGGTACGGCCGCGCCTCCGGCGGGTAGCCGACCGGCTCGAGGAGCGCGCCCACCGCCGCCGCCAGCTGCACGAGCAGCGCGTCTCCCTGGGTCACGCCGAGCCACAGCACCCGGCCCCGCCGCTCGGTGGGGAACGCGCCGGCCGCCCCCAGCTCCACTGCGGACCCGCGCACCGCGAGCAGCTCGAGTGCGCCGGCCACGGCCGCGAAGTCGACCCGGTTGCCGAGGAACTGGAGCGTGAGGTGCCATTGCGGCCGCGTGGTGCGGCGCGCCGTCGAGGGAACCTCGATCCTCGCCGCGGCCGCGTCGACGGCGTCGAGGACGTCGTCGGGCGGGACCACGGCCACGAACGCCCGCCCCAGCTCGGGCACGCTCACCCCATCGACACGAGCTTCATCCGCAGCAGGTTGAGCAACGAGATCGTGGCGAACTGGCGCACCATCTCCCGCTGGCCCGGCAGCTGCGTGCCGACGGCCTCGGCCGGCTCGTCGCCGACGGCGAGCCCGAAGAACACGGTGCCGGCAGGCCGGCCCTCCTGCTCGTCGGGACCCGCGACGCCGGTCACCCCGAGGCCGACGTCGGCGCCGAAGACGCGCTGGGCGGCCGCCGCCAGCTGCCGTGCGCACTCGCTGCTCACCACCGATTCGGCCGTCACGCCGAGCACGGACCGCTTGGCATCGGTCATGTAGGCGACGACACCGCCCTTCAACACGTCGCTCGTGCCGGGCACGCTCACGAGCCGCGAGGCGACCAGGCCACCGGTGAGCGATTCCGCGACGCCGAGCGTCAGGCCCCGCTTCCGGAGCAGGTCGAGGACGACCGTCTCCATCGTCTCGTCGTCGACGCCGAACACGAGATCGCCGAGGATGTCGCGCAGCGCCCGTTCCTCCGGCTCGATGAGGGCGCGCGCCTCCTCCGGGGTCGACGCCTTGGCCGTGATCCGCACGACGAGCCCTTCGATCCCGCGGGCGAGGAACGCGATTGTCGGGTTCGTCTGGGCGTCGACGCGGTGGGCGATCATCTCCGCCAACCCCGACTCGGACGTCCCCCACGTCTTCAGCGACCGCGACACGATCGACCCTTGCTGTCCGGATCGCGCGAGCAGGTCCGGCAGCACGTGCTCGCTCATCATGAGCTGCATCTCGTACGGGACGCCCGGTACCGCGTACACGATCTTGTCGCCGACAGGCGCCTTGATCCCGGGCGCGGTCCCGACCGAGTTCGCGATCGGCTCGGCGCCTACCGGGACGTCGCACTGGCGCAAGTTGTTCTCCGGCATCGCACGCCCGCGCGACGTGAACAATGACGACACCCACTCGACGAGGTCGTCCCGCCGCTCCAGCTCGACGCCCATCACCTCCGCGATCGCCTGCCGGGTCATGTCATCGGGGGTCGGGCCGAGGCCACCGCACACGATGACCGCGTCGCTCCGGTCGAGCAGCTCACGGAGGGCCTGCACCATCCGGTCGAGGTTGTCCCCCACCTGCCGGTGCTCGAAGCTGTCGATGCCGGCGTCGGCGAGCTTCTCGCCGATCCAGCTGCTGTTGGTGTCGACGATCTGGCCGAGCAGGAGCTCGGTCCCGATCGCCAGCACCTCGCACCTCACGCGCGGCTCTCCCGCCACCCCCGCCGGAGCATGTCGAGCGCCGACAACAGCGTGAGTGCCACCGCAACCCACAGCACGGTCTGCTGGAGCCAGGGCATGTCCTCGACCGGTGGGAAGAGGAACACGCCGACGGCGGCGAACTGCAGCGTCGTCTTCCACTTGCCCAGCTGGCGGGCGGGAAGCGAGATCCCACGCCGCCCCGCGAGTGAGCGGTACACCTGGATCCCGGCTTCCCGTCCGACGACGAGCAGGATCGGGATCCAGCCGATGTCGCCGCGCACGCCGAGGGCGACGAACCCGCCGATGACGAGGATCTTGTCGGCCAGGGGATCGAGGAACGCGCCCGAGCGCGTCGTGCCGTCCCGCCGCGCGATCCACCCGTCGACGCCGTCGGTGCACGCCAGCACCAACCACAGGACGACCGCGGACCACGAGGCACCCTGCTGCGCGATCAGCACGAGGGTGGGCACCGCGAGCAGGACGCGGGCCACGGTGATCGCGTTCGCAGGGGTCGCGACGGCTCCTTCGCCGAAGCGCCGAAGCGGCGCCGTCGCCCGGGCAGCGGCGGGCATGGGCTTGCGCGCCGTGTTCATGCCGGCTCCGCGACCAGATCGGGGCCGCACGCGGACGTCACACGAGCGCGCACGCGAGCGCCGGGTCGTGCGAAGGCGCCCGTGACCCGGACCACGCCGTCGATCTCGGGTGCCTCGCGGTGGGAGCGCCCGACGGGCTCGCCGGTGTCGTCATCGGCGCGGTCGACCAACACGTCGAGGTCGGCGCCGACCAGCGCGTCGCGCGCCGCCCGCGTGATCGGGTCCTGCACCTCGGCACATTCGCGGAGGCGCTCCTGCATCAGATCGTCGGGCACGACGCGGTCCATCTCGGCCGCGGGTGTGCCGTCCTCACGCGAGAAGGGGAAGAACCCGGCCCAGTCGAGCTCGGCGGCGGCGAGGAACTCGAGCAGCTGTTCGTGATCGCGCTCGGTCTCACCGGGGAAGCCCATGATGAACGACGACCGGAACGCGGCGTCGGGCTCGCGGGCGCGGATGTCTTCGATGAGCGCGAGGAACCGCTCACCGCTCCCCCAGCGCTTCATGCGCCGCAGGAGCGGCGCCGACGCGTGCTGGAGCGAGAGGTCGAAGTACGGCACGACCGTCGGCAGCTCGAGCATCGTGGATACGAGCGGGTCGCGTACTTCGCTCGGATAGAGATAGAGAAGCCGGATGCGAGCCAAGCCGTGCTCCGCGAGCGCGTCCAAGCGTCGTAGAAGCGGCGTCAGCGAGCCGGGCTCACCGGCGTCGCGGCCGTACCACGCGAGGTCCTGGGCCACGAGCACGAGCTCGGACGCGCCGCGCTCGACGAGTGCTCGGGCTTCCGTCTCGATCGCCTCAGGCGCGCGCGAGCGCTGCTTCCCCCGGAAAGACGGGATCGCGCAGAAGGCGCATGCCCGATCGCATCCCTCGGCGACCTTCACGTACGCCCACGGAGCGGACGGCGCCGGGCGCGGCAGCTCGAGCAGGTCGCGCACCCCGGCCGGCTTGCGCTTGAGGACGACGTCCGCCAGCTCGCCCTCGCCGCCGAAGCCGACGACCGCGTCCGCCTCGGGCAGGGCCGTCGCCAGCTCATCGCCGTAGCGCTCGGCCAAGCAGCCCGTGACGACCAGCTTGGCGCCCGGTTTGCGCGCCTCGGCGAGGGCCAGGGTCACGTCGATGGACTCCTGGCGCGCGGCTTCGACGAAGGCGCACGTGTTGACGACCACGAGCTCGGCATCCTCCGCTGAGGACGCCGGCACGAGGCCGTCGGCCATCAGCGACGCCGTCACCTTGTCGGAGTCGACGGCGTTCTTGGGGCAGCCGAGCGTCTCGACGTAGAAGCGCGCCGGGATCTCGGGGTCGGGGACCTGGGTCACGGCGAAAAGCCTACAAGCGAGCCCCCGAATCGGCTCGGTGCGCGACATGTCACCTTGCCGTGCCACGGAGAGTCCCATCCACGGAGGGCGAGGAGCCCTCCCGTCACCTTGGAGGTGGCACATGTATGACTTTGCGATCGTTGCCCTGCTCGCGCTGGGCACCGTGAAGGTGGTCGACTTCCTCACCGACAACGTCTCTCCGTTGCGGGCCTGGAAGTCGGTGCTGACGTTCATCGCTGCGATCGGCGTGGTGGTCGCTCTCGACTACTCGCTGTTCCGTGGCTTCGGGATCACCGTGCGCAACGAGACGCTCGGCGTCTGGATCACGGGCTTCATGGTCGCGGGAGCGACCGTGGGCTGGCGAGCCATCTTCGGCTACCTGACCCATGACCGCGCGACCAGGGACGAGACGCTGGGCGAGCACCGGCCGTTGCGCCGAGCCGCCTGACGAACTGTCACCAATCTCTCCGCGGCGCGACCGCCAACGACGCCGGTCGTCCCGACGAGTGCGACCGGGGCGCCCTTCGGGGCGCCCCGGTCGCGTCCGGAGCTATCCGCCGGCCGCAGGCGCACGGCTCACCGCGATCTCGCCCACCTCGAGCTGGGGCGGCGCGGTGAAACGTCCGGTGACGTCGCCCGACTGGGCAGCGACCCGGGTGATCAGCTGCTCGAGCGTGTTCGGGCTCCCGACGCGTACTCGCACCCAGAGCACGTCGCCGCCGCCGACGATCGTGGCCGGGGCGCGGAACTGGGTCTGTGCGCCGCCGGTGAGCACCACGCGCTGCCGCACGCGGCCGGCGTCGGGACCGATGCCCAGCAGCGCGCCGCTCTGCGCGTCGTAGCTCCAGAGCAGGCGGTCGGCGACGGCCGCCCCGTGCAGATCGATCGGCGCGCCGTCCTGCACGCTGAAGCTGCGACGAACGGCGAGCGTCGCCGGGTCGAGACCGACCGCCGCGGTGGTGCCGACGATCCAGATCGTGCCGTCGCCCAACGCGACGGCTTGGGGCTCGAACCGGTTCCCGTCGACTCGGTCGGGCAGCGCGGTACGCGCGGTGACGGTGCCGTCATCGGCGACGCGCACCGCCGCCGGCAGCGCGGGGTTGCCCGTCACGCCGAGGTCGTAAACGGCCCACGCCGCCTCGTCGTCGGCGACGACGCGCGTCGCGCTCGGCGCCGGCGGACCGCCGGCCGCTGCCTCCGACACGACGTCGGTGGGCAACGTGACCTCGGTCGTCGTCCCGGTCGCGAGCTCGTCACGGGTCAGCCGCCCGGGCCCGGTCACCAACCACAGCGCGTCGCGCTGCTCGGCGAGGACGGGCGCAACGTCGGCCGACACG
>DASYQJ010000166.1:0-12675 GCA_036005605.1 Acidimicrobiia bacterium | reverse complement strand
GCTCCTTCAGGACCGCGTCGACCTGTGACAGGACGTGGAAGAAGCGCTTGGCGTCCGCCGACTCGTAGGAGTGATGCACGCGATCCTCGGCGAACGGGACCGGGTCGGGAACTTCGGACGGCCCGGGTGAGATCGTGACGTCGAAACCGAGGCGCCCGAGTGCGCCCATCAGGTCCTGGTAGAAGTCGGCGACGGCGCGCGGACGCAGCGGGAACTGCTCGATGCCACCGTCGCGGGCGCGCACGACCAGCCGGTGGTCGACGAGATCGAACTCCACGTCGAAGGTGCGGAGGCCGAAGGGGACGGGTGAGGTCGTCAGGCCCCGGGCGGTGACGTACAGCGGCACGTTCGCCCACTGCGGCTCGAACGGCGACAGCGCCAGCCGGATCTTGCCGACGATCTGCGTGTACATGTGCAGCGTGTCGCGGGTGTCACGCCAGTCGTCGTACGGCAGCGCAGGCCACTCGTCCACGGGACTAGAACAACTCGTCGCCCTCGTGGGCGGCGACGTCGCCGTCGAGCTCGTCCTCGTCGGCGTCGGCGTCGACCGCCGGTGCGCCGCCGAGCTCGCTCTCGAACACCTCGAGGTCGGTGACGATGCGGTTGACGTCCTCCTGGGCGCGGGAGATGCGGGTGCGGCACAGCTTGATGAGCTCGCTCGCCCGCCGGACGCGCTCCGCGAGCACGTCGACGTCGAGATGGTCGCCCTCGAGCTCCTCGAGGATGCCTTCCAGCTCGATCATGGCCTCGGCGTAGCCGAGGTCGGCGCCGCCTGCGTCGTCGTTCGGTGTGCTCATGGCTCGCGCTTGTCTACCTCTTGTACGACACTGGCGGCAGTCCCGTCGGCGAACTCGGTGAGGAGCCGGTCGCCGGTGCTCAGCGCCGCCGTCCGCTTCACCACCTGCCCGTCGCGGTCACGCGTGATCGTGTAGCCCCGCTCCAGCACCCGTGTCGGGTCGAGGGCCCGCAGTCGAGCCGCCGCCGCGTCGATCCGCCGGCCCTCGGCCCGGGCGAGACGGCCGCCGGCAGACGACAACGTGCGCTCGCTCCCGTCGAGCGTCGCGATCGCCTGCTTGACGGCCCGGGTGCCGAGCTCCTCGGCCCGGCCGCGATGGCGCTCCACGACGGCCAGCTCGCGCGTCAGCGCCGCCGGCGGACCGCGCCGGGCCCGCCGGGCGCAGTCGCGCAGCTCACGCAGGGCGAGGGAACAGTTCGAGCGGGCATGGTGCACGACTCCGCGCGACACGTCGTCGAGGCGATAGACGAACTCCATCACCCGCTCGACGAGCACCTGCGCGCACGCGGTCGGAGTCTTGCTCGCGGTGTGCGCCACCTCGTCGGCGACGGAGCGGTCGATCTCGTGGCCGATCCCGGTGAGCACCGGCACCGGCATGGCGGCGATGGCGCGAGCGACGTCGTCGCTGTCGAACGGCGCCAGGTCGGCGCGGGACCCGCCGCCCCGTACGACCACGACGGCGTCGAAGGCGGAGGCGATGCGGGCGAGCCGCCGCAGCGCCCACACGACCCGGCGCGGCGCGTTGGCACCCTGCACGCGCACGTCGCACACGCCGACGCGGAACGCGAAGCCGCTGGCGTCGAGCTCTTCGAGGAAGTCGTGGTACGCGGCGCTGGCGGCGCTCGTCACCAGCCCGATGCGAAGCGGCACCTCCGCGAGCGTGTGGGCGGCGTTGGCGCGCAGCAGCCCTTCGGCCTCGAGCTGGCGCAGCACGCGGTCACGATTGGCGGCGAGCGCGCCGGCCGTGAACACCGGGTCGATGCCGGTCATGATCAGCTGGAGCCGCCCGGTCGGCGGGTACACGTCGATGTGGCCCTTCACCCGCACCTCGACGTCGTCGGCGAGCTCGACGCCGGGCACCTTGCGCAGCGCGGCGTGGACGGTCATGAGGTGGCTGCGGAACAGCGCCACATCCAGCGCCGCCTGCACGCGGTTGCGGCGCTCGTCCTTCTCGACGAGCTGGAAGTAGACGTGCCCGGCCCGCGACTCCCGGAACCCCTGCACCTCGCCGCGCACCCACACGTTCTCCGGGATCGCGCCCCGGATTGCGTCGCGGATGGTCGTGTTGAGCTCCGTGACGGAAAGGGTCGGCTCGTCCACGTCAGCCCTCGCGGTGGTGCCGCACCCACGTCGCGAGCGCGGCGATGCCGGCTTGCTGGCCGTCGCCGCCGCCGAGGCGGCCGAAGAGCCCGTCGCCGCCGCGCATCATGTGCAGCTTGAGCTTCTGGCCGTGCGCCGCCTTCACGCGGACGGTGAGCGCGGTGTTCTCGAGCATGGACGGCTCGGCGTTGTACCACTCGCCGCCGAGGCCGACGGCGTCGAACGTCGCGAGCTCCTCGGGCGGGATCGAGACCGCGTCGCCCTTCGGCTGGGCGTGGCGATCGAGGGGCTGGACGAGGAGCCGCCGGTCCGTGACCACCAGGGCGAACATGCCGCCACGGAACGTCGACTGCTGGGTGGCGGCGCACACGCCTTCGAGATTCTCGCCCGGCGCGAGCAGCTGCTCGACGCGGGGTCGCACCTGGGTGTGGAAGGCCTCGGCCACGTCGCGCACCGTAGCGGCGCCTCGGGCCGCGCGGTGCACGTCCTATTTCTTCAGGTAGTTCTCGAGGAAGGTCACGGTCTGGTCCCAGACCTCGTTCGAGTACGCACGCGAATGGGCGCTCCCGGAGAGGATGATCGCCTGGTTGGCGACTCCGGCCTTGTCGAGCGCGGCCTTCATGGTGTCGGCTTGCGACTGGGGCACGAGCTCCATCGTCGAGTTCACGATGAGCATCGGCGAGTCGGTCTTGTCGACGGCCGTGACGGGTGACGCGGCTGCGTACGTGTCGGGGCACGCGTCGGGCAAACACCCGAGGAACGTGCTGATGGACCTGCCGGCGTTGGTCGCGGCGGCCGGGGCGAGGCTGACGAAGTCCATCGGGCCCGACCACGACACCACCGCCGCAACCCGATGCCCGGTCTTGAGCGATCCCTTCCCGTCGGTGGCGAGCACGCCGACGAGGTGCCCGCCCGCGGACCCGCCGAGGGCGCCGATGCGCTTGGCGTCGACGCCGTATTCCTTGGCGTGCTTCCGGACCCACTCGACTGCGGCTTCCACGTCATCGACCGCGGCCGGGTACGGATGCGCGGGGGCGAGCCGGTAGTTCACCGAGAACGCCACGAAGCCGCGCTCGGCGAGCTGGTTGCCCTGCTGGGCGAACAACGCCTTGTCGCCCTGCGTCCATCCGCCACCGTGCACGACGACGACCGCGGGCCGGTTCTTGCCCTGCTTCGCCGGTTGGTAGACGTCGAGGCCGAGCTGCTCGCCGTCGACGGTGCGGTAGGTGACGTCGTTCTTCACGGTCACGCCACCCTGCGCTGCGCCGGAGGGAGCAGCGAACAGGACGGCAGTCAGCGCGGCCGCGGCCGCGATCCCCGTGGCACGTCTCATCCATCGTCCGGTCGTCATGGCCACCAGCATCACCCCTCGGGATGATGCCTAGCTCAGCCGAGTGTCAGCGGGTCGTCAGCCGCTCGCTACCCTGCCACCGTGACTCAAACGGAGACGCTCACGCCCACGCAGGCGCCCGAGCGCGAGCGCACCGACGAGGGCGATCACGACCGCTTCGCTCACTACGCCAAGAAGGACGCCATCGCGCGGGCGTACGTGACCGGCGAGGCGATCGTCGCGTTGTGCGGGAAGAAGTGGGTGCCGACCCGTGACCCGTCCCGTTACCCGATCTGCCCGACGTGCAAGGAGCTCAAGGAAGCCGGCTGGACGCTCCGCTGAGCTCTCGGTCTACTTGGGGAACCAGTCGTTCAGGTCGCGCCGCTGCCGGACTCGCCGTACGGACCAGAACACTGCGGCAAGGATGATGATCGCCACCACAGCGGCGACCACGATCCACACCCAGGCATCCATGACGACTCCCCCCTCGTCGATGTCCGGGCTCTACCCGCGAGGCGCGGCGGGGAAACGACGCGCGTCGCGGTCGCGAAGTTCGGGCGAGTTTGTCTGTGGTCGCGCCGCTGAGCCGCGTGCGTGGCGTCAGATCGCGGTGGGGTGGCGCGGCTGGTAGAGCGTCATGTCGACGCCACCGGGGAGCACCATCGTCATGACGGTGCCGAAGCCCTGGTTCTCGGGCTCGCCCCTGAACTCGATGCCCTTGGCGCGCAGCTCGGCCACGGTGGCATCGAGGTCGTCGCACATGAGCGTCAGCTCGTGCGACGGCGTCTCGGCCGGGTGCACACCGAGCTCGGCCGGCGGCAACGCGAAGATCAGCCAGCCGTCGTGGGCGTCGACGAAGTCCCAACCGAAGACGTCGCGCAGCACGGCGCGCAGCTGCTCCGGCTCGGACGTGTACAGCAGTGCATGTGCACCGGTAATCGCCATGAAATTCCCCTTTCGTCAGTACCGCACGCGCCGGCGACTCCGGCTCGCCACCAGCAGGGCGCCGACCGCGAGCGCGGCGACGGCGATCACGATCACCGGCGCGAGGAGACCACCACCACTGCCTCCGCCGACGCCGACGCTGCCCGGTGTCCCGGGCTCGACGTCCCCGAGCTCGCGCCGCAAGAACTGGAACGACCGCTGCTCCACCGGCACCACCACGCGCTCGTCGTGGCCCGCGTCCGGGATGATCGCCAGCTCGTGGCCGACCCCGGCACGTTCGAGCGCGTCCGCCATGCGGAGCGCCTGGTCGGGTGGCACGAGGAGGTCGGCGGTGCCGTTGGCGAGCAGGATCGGCGCGTCGCTCGGGTCGACGTGCGAGATCGGCGAGGCGGCGACGATGGTCGCCTCGTCGCACGGGCGCCCGATGCAGTCGAGGAACGCGTCGAGGTAGATCTGCGATTCGGGCCCGAACTCGCTGGGGTGAAGGTCCATCGGGCCTGCCCACGACACCGCCGCCCCGATGCGCGAGCCCCGGTCGTGCGGCCCTTCGCCGAGGGTCGCGAGCATCGCGGCGAGGTGCCCGCCGGCCGAACCGCCGACCGCGCCGATGCGGCCCGGATCGAGACCGAAGTCGAAGGCGTGGTCCCGCACCCAGGCGACGCTCGCCTGCACGTCGTCGACCGCGGCGGGGAAGGGATGGAACGGCGCGAGCCGGTAGTTCATCGCGAACGCGATGTAGCCCTGCTTGGCGAGCGCGCGGGCGAGCGGTTCGGACTGCTCCTTGCTGCCGAGGATCCAGCCGCCGCCGTAGATCACCATGACGCCCGGCCGCACACCGCCGGCGGCGGGGATGTAGGCGTCGAGCTTCAGGTCATCGCCGCCGACATGCCGGTACGTGAGGTCGCGCCGGACGTCGATGTCGAGGCCCTGGCGCGGTGCGGCGGCCGTGCCGCTCGCGCCGGCGAGGGCGGGAGCGGCCGACAGGACCGCGAGCACGGCGACGACGACGGCGATCGCCGCTCGTCGCATCGGTCCTCCCGGGTCTCGGCGTGCTGGACTGCGCAGTCTTACCCGACTCCGCCTGACACGGTCGTCAGGTGTGCGCGAGGCTGACCACCACATGGCCGGCGCGCTCGATGGCATTCGCATCCTCGACCTGTCGTGGGGCATCGCGGGCCCGCTCGGGGTGCTGCTGCTCGCCGAGCAGGGCGCCGACGTCATCAAGGTCGAGCCGCCGGGCGGCGACCCGTTCCGCGTCTATGACGGGTACAAGGTGTGGACTCGCTCGCGCCGGTCGGTCACGTGCGACCTGAAGTCCGACGCGGGCGTCGCCGCGTTCCGGGAGCTCGCCGCCACCGCCGACGTGCTTGTCGAGAGCTTCCGCCCCGGCGTGATGGATCGCCTCGGCGTCGGGTACGACGCGCTGCGCGCCGCGCTCCCCCGTCTCGTGTACTGCTCCGTGCCGGCGTACCCGCCCGGGCACCGCCTCGCGCACCGCCCCGGCTATGACGCCCTGGTGCAGGCGTCGTCGGGCCAGCAGTGGGAGCAACCGGGATGGCGGCCGGGGCCCATCTTCTTGCACATGCCGATGCCGAGCATGGGCGCGATCTTCCTCGTGCCCTCGGGGATCCTCGCCGCGCTCATCGCCCGCGAGCGGACGGGCCGGGGTCAGCAGGTGTCGACGAGCCTGCTCCAGGGCGCGTTCCTGTACACGACCCAGATCTGGCAGCACGTCGAGCATGCGAACGCCGCGTTCCATGAGCTGATGGGCAAGAGCTACCCGCCCGGCGTGCACCAGGGGATGATCTTCGAGTGCGCCGATCGCGAGTTCGTGCACGTGAGCGTGATGAGCGGCCTGCCGCCGAAGAAGAGCATGGACGAGATCCTCGGCGTCGAGCCTCCACCGGCCGAGGAGCTCGAGGGTCTGTTGCCGCTTCAGCAGCAGGTGCTGATGAACGAGCGGCGTCGCGACACGTTCAAGGGTTGGAAGCGCGACGAGCTCGTCGACGAGTTCCTGGCGAACAACATCGCCGTCGAGGCGATCATCACGATGGAAGAGGCGCTGAGCCGTCCGCATCCGCAGCTCGACGCGAACGGCATGGTGGTGACGGTCGACGATCCCGATCTCGGACCGCTCATCCAGGTCGGCGTCCCGATCAATCTCTTCGGCACGCCGGGCGAGATCCGCGGCCCGCAGCCCGGGGTCGGCGAGCACAACGCCGAGGTGTGGGGCGACGTGGGGGTCGACGCCGGTGACGTGGCTGCGGTGACGGGAGGTACTCGATGACGCGGTTGTCGTCAGCGGGCCAGCATCCCGCCGACAGCACCGACGATCGCGCCGAGCGCGGCGATGCCGGCGAAGATCGTGGGCACGATCCATCGCACCAAGCGCGTGGTCTGATCGCGAAAGTCGGCTCGGAGCCGATGCTCGAGCGCCTCGAAGCGATGCTCCAGCGCTTCGAAGTGGAGCGCGATCGTCTGGCTCGTCACCAGGTCGCTCCAGCCACCGGGCGGTCGATCCATGAGCCATCGGGGCAGGCTGCGAGCCCACGTCAAGGGTACCGCTCGGGTCTGACAGCCTCTTCGTGCGCGAGGAACGCAGGCGGGTGACATGACGGACGGATCGAACGGCGCGGGTCCGCTCGACGGGCTGACGCTCATCGACTTCGGCCAGTACCTCGCGGGCCCGTTCGGCCCGATGATCCTGGCCGACCTGGGCATGGACGTCATCAAGGTCGAGCCCGTCACGGGCGACGGGATGCGCATGGCGGGCAAGCCGTTCTTCGGTTGCCAGCGCGGCAAGCGCGACATCGCGCTGAACGTCAAGACGCCCGAGGGTCACGAGCTGGCGATGGAGCTCGTGCGCCGGGCCGACGCCGTGCACCACAACATGACCAAGGGCACGGCGGCGAAGCTCGGGATCGACTACGAGGCGTGCAGGGCCGTCAAGCCTGACGTCGTGTACTGCAACACGTACGCATACGGGTTCGAGGGCCCGCTGTCGCACTTCGGCGGCCTCGACCCGCTGTACCAGGCGGCGACCGGCCTCGAGTACGAAGCGGGCGCAACCCAGCACGGCAACGATCCGCTCTACTACCGGTTCGGGATGTGCGACGCCGCCAACGCGATGCTCAGCGTCGTCGGCGTCCTCGCCGCACTGTTGCACCGGGCCCGGACCGGCGAGGGCCAGGAGCTGTGGACGTCGCTGCTGGACGGCGGGGCGGTGTTCGCGTCGGACGCGATGGTGAAGCCCGACGGGACGCCCGTGCCGCGGCCGCGCCTCGACCAGCAGACCACCGGCGTCGATCCCGCCTACCGGCTGTACGAGACGCAGGACGGCTGGCTGCAGATCGCCGCGCTCAAGCCCGAGCAGTGGGACGCGCTGTGCGCGACGCTCGGCGTCGACCCGTCACTCGACCGCTCGACCGCCGGGGCGCAGCTGGAGCTCCGGTTCCGGACCCGCACCGCGGTGAGCTGGAGCTACAACCTCGACGACGCCGGGGTTCCCAACGAGATCGCGATCGACCCCAAGGGCGGCGATCTCATGCTCTTCGACGCCGACAGCGACCACCTGGGCCTGGTCGTCGACTACGAGCACCCGATCATGGGCGCGATGCGCCAGTTCGGGAACACGATCGACTTCTCCGACACGCCGTTCCGGCCGCACCGCCCACCGCCGCGTATAGGAGAGGACACGCAGGAGATCCTCGCCTGGCTCGGCCTCGACGAGGCGCGCATGGCCGAGCTGAAGGACCAGGCCGTCGTCACCTGGCCCGACGAGAGCTACGCCGCCGCCTGGTGAACGATTGCCTCCTGCGAGGCAGATGTGCGTAGATGGTCTCTGACCGATCAGCGCGCATTGGAGGTGACCTTCCGTGGCTGAGAGCGACGAGAAGGACAAGCCGGAGAACCCGGTCGAGCGGATCGCGGGGCGCGTCGGCGAGGCGATCGGCCAGGCCACCGGGAAGGCGAGAAAGACGGTGCGCAAAGCGAGTAAGCGCGCCAAGAAGCAGATCGCCAAGACCCGTGCCACGGGGAAGGCTGCGCTCCAGAAGAAGAAGCCGAGCACGGCCAAGAAGAGCACGGCCAAGAAGCCGGCGAAGAAGAAGGCCGGGGCGACGAAGAAGACCGCCGCCAAGAAGACGGGCGCGACGAAGACGAAGGCGACGGCGAAGAAGGGTACGGCCAAGGGCGCGACGACGAAGAAGTCGGCCGCGAAACGCCCTCGCTGAGCGGCAGCGCTACCGCAGGTCCGGCAGCGGCACCCCCGACAAGGGAACGGTGACGGGAGGAAGGATCGTCGTCGGCGGCGGCTGGGTTGGCGGCGGTGATGTCTGCGGCGGCTGCGTAGGCGCCGGCGCGGTCTGACCGCCGCCACCGCCGCTGGGCGCAGTGGCGCCGCTGGCCGTGCCCGAACCGTTCGACGGCGCAGAGCCGTTCGTTCCCGGTTGCGTTCCCGTCCCCGGTGCTCGCCAACTGAGCGGTGCCGTCGCCGACGGCCAGCTGATGCTCGACAGCGCGGCCGCGACGTCACCCACCTGCGACGCGTCTTCGGGTGTCGACGTCGCCGGCGCCGCGGTCCGGGCGGAGGGCGAGTCCGCACGCGCCACGCTCGGACGATCGGACCCGCCACTCCGGAAGAACATGGTGCCGCCGAGCGCGGCCGCGATCGCGAGCACGACGGCCGCCGCGCCCGGTGCCGCCCGGCGTCGCCGGCCGCTCTTGGCCCCGTTCTTGTCCATGCGCTTGAGCCAGTCGCTGGCGGCGCGGTCGAGCGCGGCGGTTTGGGCTTCGCCGCTCTGGGTGAGCGCGGCGGCGATGTCGCGGTGGAGGTCTTCAATGCCGTCGCGGAGCTCGAAGGCAGTCGATTCGAGGCTCTCCACCCGGCTGTTCGCGGTTCGTTCGATGGTGGTGCGCGCGGCAGCGATCATCTCGCCGAGTTCGGTGGCGCGCGCCTCCGCCGCGTGCGTCAGCCCATCCTCGGCGCGAGCGAGCGCTTCGAGGAGCTGGTTCTTGGTGACGACACCCGCCGCTTCGAGCTTGCGCACGTGCTCGTCCGCCGCCGCTCGCAGCTTGGCTTCGAACCGGGACGCGGTGGCAGCGAGCGCCTGCTCGAGTTCCTGGGTTGATACCCGCGCCGACGGATCGGTGCTCGAGACGCGCGCCTCCAGCGCCTCCGTGGACTCCGCGACTTCCACCTCGAGATCCG
The DNA here is from genome assembly GCA_036005605.1 of Acidimicrobiia bacterium. GTDB lineage: Bacteria > Actinomycetota > Acidimicrobiia > IMCC26256 > JACDBD01 > JALZAA01. The sequence continues at coordinate 3,075 of DASYQJ010000166.1, read as the reverse complement.
CGAGGCGCTCCTCGAGGGCTCGCTGGGCGGCTTCGCTGCGTTCGACGTACCCGTTGAGATCGGCGAACCGCTCGTCGGCCAGCGTCTCGATCCCGACGGGCCGGCCCTCGTGGTCCAGGCCGCGCAGGTCGGGCGTCGAGGCCGGCGGGCCGCCGTCGGCACCGGGCGCCATGGCCTGCACGAGCATGCTGACCTGGCGCGCGGTCTCGGCTTCGAGGTCGGCGGGGCGCGCCTGCGCGGCTTGGTGCAGCTCTCCGACGAGCGAGCGCGCCTCCTCGAGCTGTTCGGCCGTCGAGGCGTGGATGAGGGTGAACTCCTCGAGCAGCTTCGAATGGTCGCGGACGGCATCCTGCAGCTCTTCGACTCGCTTGCCTGCGATCGCGTCGAAGGCGGCCGCCTCTTCGTCGGCGGCCCGGCGCATGTCGTAGCGGGTCTGCGTCGCCTGGTCGCGCAGCGCGTCCTCGAGCTCGACGAGCCGCGCCCGCAACGACTCTTCGAAGGCGGTGGTCTCCTTGGTGGCGGCCTTGCGCATGGCGTCGTGCGACGCGGCCACCTGCTCGTCGATCCGCCGCGCTTCCGCCGCCGCGGCCTGCTTGACCTTCTCCCGCGCGTCCATCGACGCTCGCTCGATCGCGTCGGTCTGGCCGGACGCGATGCCGCCGAGCTCGGTGGCCTTCGCTTTGAAGGCCCTCTCGAGCGCGGACTCTTGCTGCTCGCCCGTCCACTCGAGCTCGGAGGATCGCTCGCTCGCCGTCCTGTCGGGCTCCTCCCACTCCTCGGCTGTGGCCCAGTGGACCTCCGTGTTCCGTTCCGGCGCCGTGTGGTCGATCCCGTTCCGGGCCTCGCTGCTGACGCGCTGGACGTCGGCGATCTGCTGCCGGCCCTCGCCTCGGATCACTTGGCGCGGCAGGTCGAGGTCCCCCTCGAGCTCGCGGGCGCGCCGGGCCATCGCATCTTCGAAGGAGTAGCGACGCCCCTCAGCCATGGGCACGAATCTCGGCTCGCGCCGGCCCAAGGGCCATTCGGCTGGCATTTGCTGGGACCCATGTCGGGCTCATCCGACCGGCCTCCGCTCCGTCGTGTGCCCGCCCATTGGCCCACTACCGGACGGACATCCTCTCATGATCCGTGCGAATCGGACAAGCGGAAGGCCGAGAATCGCGGGTCGGCGCGACCTACAGTGCGGCGGACGGGGGGACAGTGCTGAGCAGGAACATCGACCGCCGCGCCTTCCTGGGTGGGCTGGCTGGCGTGGGCATCGCGATCGGCACCGGCGGCCGGTTCCTGGGCGCGGGCGGTCGTCGCATCGGCGCGACGCCGGCGCTGCCCGCCGATCCGTTCCAGCTCGGCGTCGCGTCCGGTGATCCGCTGCCCGACTCGGTCGTGCTGTGGACGCGCTTGGCGGTGGACCCGATGTCTCCGGAGCCGATGCCGCCGGTGCAGATGCCCGTCCGGTGGGAGATCGCCGCCGACGAGCGGTTCGCGAAGGTCGTCCGCTCAGGGCGGCGCACGACAGGTCCGGATCTCGGGCACTCCGTGCACGTCGACGTGCGCGGTCTGCATGCCGGGCGTGACTACTTCTACCGGTTCCGCGTCGGCGACTACGTGAGCCCGACCGGACGGACGCGCACCGCTCCCGACTCGGGCCGCCGCCTGGACTCCCTCACGTTCGGGGTGACGAGCTGCCAGTCGTACCACGCCGGCTACTACACCGCGTACGAGCAGATGAGCCGGGACGACCTCGCGTTCGTCGTGTTCCTCGGCGACTACATCTACGAGCTGCCCCTCGGCAGCGTGCGCTCGCACGGCCTGCCGCCGCCCGTGATGCTCGACGACTTCCGACGCCATTACGCCGCGCACCACGCGGACGCCCAGCTCCAGGCTGCGCACGCCGCCGCGCCCTGGATCACGACCTGGGACGACCACGAGGTCGAGGACAACTACGCCGGACTGCATCCCGGAGAGCTCGGCAAGGCGCGCGCACCCGATGAGGCGTCGAACTTCCCGGCCAAGCGCGCGGCGGCGTACCGCGCCTGGTGGGAGAACATGCCGCTCCGGGCCAAGCCGCCGGGCAGCGACGGCTCGATGCGCATCTACCGGTCGTTCCGTTTCGGCGACCTGATCACGCTGCCGGTCGTCGACGACCGCCAGTACCGCACCCCGCTCGCGATCGAGGGCCAGGGACCGGCCACTCCGGCGGGCGGCGGGCCACTGCTGCCGGCCGCCTTGGATCCCAACGCCACGATCCTGGGCAAGGAGCAGGAGCGTTGGCTGCAACGCACGCTGGACCGGTCCGGCGCGCAGTGGAACGTCCTGGCGCAGCAGACACAGATGGCCGCGGTCGACCACACGCCCGAGGACGGGTCGTCGTCCGGATACAGCGCCGACACGTGGGACGGGTACGTGGCAGCGCGCAACCGGCTCCTCGGTCACTTCGAGAAGGCGAAGGTGAGGAACTTCGTGACGCTCGGTGGTGACACGCACACCAGCTCGGTCGACGACCTGCGCGCCGACTATCAGAAGGACGGCTCGCCCGTCGTCGGCACGGAGTTCGTCGCGCCTCCCGCGACGTCACCCGAGAACCTCGCGCCGCAGTACGTCGAGGGGGCGCTGCGGAACCCGTGGATCCACCTGTACGACATCACCAACAAGGGGTACCTGCGCGTCGGGGCGACGAGGCCGCAACTCCGCGCCGAGTTCCGCTACGTCACCACGATTCAACAGCCGCAGGCCGAGCCGATGGCCGGCACGTCCTGGGTCGTCGAGTCCGGCAAGCCGGGGGCGCGACAGGCCTGAGGTCAATGCCCGCGCGCGATCCATTCGTCGAGGTGCGGTGCCTCGACGCCGATGGTCGTGGACTCCCCGTGGCCGGTGTGCACGACCGTGTCGCCGGGGAGCACGAGCAGCCGATCGCGAATCGACTCGATGATCGTCGGAAAGTCGGCACACGGCGCGCCAGTTGAGGATGACGAAGTCGCCCGGTGCGACCGCCGTGACGTCGGGACCGACGGCGTCGACGGTCCCGGCGGCCTCGTGACCGAGCAGGTACGGGAAGTCGTCGCCGATGCCGCCCTC
>DASYQJ010000165.1:0-1869 GCA_036005605.1 Acidimicrobiia bacterium | reverse complement strand
TCGTTCGGTCAGCGTCGCGTGCCGGGCCTGCGCCGCGAAGAGGTCGCCACGCTCGCCGGGCTCAGCATCGAGTACTACAACCGGCTCGAGCGGGGCAACCTCGGTGGCGCCTCCGAGACCGTCCTCGACGCGCTCGCGGATGCGCTGCGTCTAGACGACGCCGAACGCGCGCACCTCTTCGACCTCGCCCGCGCCAGCCAGCCGGCGTCGCGCAAACGCCGTCTCGCCGCTGCACCGAATCTGCGGCCAACCGTCCAGTGGATGCTCGACTCGATGACAAAGGCGGCGGCGTTCGCCAGCAATGGGCGCCTCGACGTGCTGAGCGCGAACCAACTCGGGCGCGCGCTGTACGCACCCATGTTCCGCGACGGGCCGCAATCGGCGAACTGGGCACGCTTCGTCTTCCTGAACAGCGACGCGCACGAGATCTACACCGACTGGGACCGGGCAGCGAGGGAGACCGTTGCGCTCCTGCGCCTGCAAGCTGGCAGCAACCCACACGATCGGCCGCTCAGCGACCTGATCGGCGAGCTCGCCACCCAAACCGAAGAATTCCGCGTCCTCTGGGCCGCGCACAACGTGCGCCTGCACACCAAAGGCGTCAAGCGCCTGAACCACCCGATCATCGGCGAGCTGGAACTCCACTACGACCGGCTCGACCTGACGGCCGATCGGCTGATGCTCTTCGTGTACACCGCCGAGCCGGGCACGCGGTCGGCAGAGTCGCTGCAGCTGCTTGCGAGCTGGGTCGCGTCAGAGGCCGAAGGTCTCACTGCGAGCGATCCGTCCGCTCGCCGCGCCCGCTCCGATCCACGCTAGCGCCCGAAAGGAACACGCATGAAAGCCATCGCCACCACGGATTTCGGTGCACCGGTCACCCTCGTCGAGATCCCCGCTCCCGAACCGGCCGAAGGCGAGATCCTCGTCCGTGTCGCGTCCAGCTCGATCAACGGCTTCGACCTCAGCGTCGCGAGCGGCCGCCTCAAAGGGATGATGGAGCACCGCTTCCCGGTCGTGCTCGGCAAGGATTTCGCCGGCACCGTCGCGGCCGTCGGCCCCGGCGTCGACGGCGTCGCCGAAGGCGACGCCGTGTTCGGTGTGGTCATGAAGCCCGAGCTCGGCGACGGCTGCTTCGGCGAGCGCGTCGCCACCCCGGCCGCGTTCGCCGCCAAGATTCCCGATGGACTCGACACCGACGTCGCCGGAGCCCTGGGGCTCGCCGGCACGGCTGCGCACGACGCGGTCGAAGCCGTCGAACCGCAGCAGGGCGAGATCGTGCTGGTCTCCGGCGCCACCGGCGGCGTCGGGGTCATCGCCGTCCAGCTCCTCAAGGCGCGCGGCGCGCACGTCATCGCCACCGCCAGCACCCACGACGAGATCGCGTTCGTCCGCGACCACGGCGCCGACGACGTCATCGACTACCGCGGAGACCTCGCCGCTGCCGTGAGGGAGAAGCACCCACGCGGCGTCGAAGCGGTGCTGCATTTCGCCGGCGACGGAGCCGAACTCGCAGCGCTCCTCAGCCCCGGCGGCCGGATGGGATCGACCCTCGGCCTGACCCGCGAGCAACTCGGCCGCGACGACGTCACCCTCGCACCGATCATGGCCAACCCCGTCACGGCCACGCTCGCGAAGCTCGCCGACGCGGCTGCCGCCGGCACCATCCGCGTCCCGGTCACGCGGACGTACGGCCTCGAGGACGTCCCTCAGGGGCTCGCCGACTTCGCCGCCGGCACCCTGGGCAAGCTCGCCGTCCGAATCCACGACTGACGCGCAGCCGAGCCGTCACGCAATGTCGGGCAACTCGCGCGACGGTCGCGCGTTGGGCGCCGCAGAACCCGCCGAATCAGATGTCGAGCAGCAGGACGG
>DASYQJ010000164.1:0-2922 GCA_036005605.1 Acidimicrobiia bacterium | reverse complement strand
GGTTCACGTTCCCGCGCCGCGCACCTCATACCGTGGAGACGCCAACGCGCTTTGGGGGTACTGCCAGATGGCTCGGTCGGATGAGCAACTCGAAGAAGGTGCCTGGGCTGTCCAGTACGAGCTCGGGGCCTTGGTCGACTGCTATCGCGGCCTCCTGCAGGCCGAGGAAAACCTCGATGCCATCGGCAAGAACGCCTACCTCGAGGCGATGCTCGTGCACGCCCGATGCCTGATCGAGTTCATCGCGAAGCCACGGGAGAAAGACCAGAAGCGGGACAAGGGCCACATCCATCGCTACGACTACGTCGACCGATGGGACGTCAGCGCCAGAGCGGAGTCTGACCGCGTGCGAGCATGCAAGCTGTTCGGCGAGATCAGCAAGCACCTTTCGCATCTCTCTTGGAAGCGAGCGCGAGCCGATCAGCCGGCTGCCTCGTGGCCGTACGAGCTTCCAAATCTCCTGGTGAAGCTCTTCAACGAGTTTGCCGTTGAGGTTCGCAGGGTGCATGGCGAGAAACAGTGGACCGTGTACTTCGAAAGCGGTGTCCAGTACGTCGAGGCAAAGCTCCGCACTGGTCCGCGCCGAACGGGCGAAGGGGCCACCACATCGGGCGAGCACATGGTCGTGAGAACCAGCGAGGTTCGGCCGCGCTAGTCGCGCCCGAACGGGCCGAGCGTGTCGACGTCGCGGCTCTCGGCGTCCCTGAGGCCCTCGACGGCAGCGTCGATCGCGCACGACGCGCACAGCGCGAGCTCGCCGAGAACGACCGCGCTGCCGGCGCCTCGCTCACCACAGGCGAGACACTGGAAGTCGGTGAGCCACTCGCCGTGCACGGTGGTCATCGCTCGAGCCTAGGGGGGTGCGGGCCCTGTCATATTTCTTCGCTCTAGCGCAAGGGTTCGGTGTTTGCTCCATTGGGTTTCGGACCCCCGCTCTATCGCTCCGGATTCATTACCCGACCAGTACCGTTGGGTCATGGAGCCGGTGATCGTCGAGCAGGGCGTCGCCGTGCAGCGCGCCCATCGCGACGCCGACGCCTTCGTGGGCGGGCGGCTTGCCCGGCGAGAGGAGCGTGAGGCGATACTCGCCGCCGCCCTGGCGCCGGGGGCGACGCGTCCGGTCGGCGCCGGGCACCGCCGGGTCCGCGAGGACGCCGACCCGTACCGCCTGTGCTTCGAGCGCGACCTCGACCGCGTGAAGCACTCGCGGCCGTGGCGCCGGCTGGCGGGCAAGTGCCAGGTGTTCATCGCCCCCGAAGACGACCACCTGCGCACCCGGCTCACCCACGCCGTCGAGGTCGCCCAGGTCGCCGTGGGCATCGCCCGGGTCGCGAACTTGTGCCTCCCGCTGGTCGAGTCGATTGCGCTCGCCCACGACTGTGGCCACGGCCCGGCCGGACACGCCTCCGAGCAGGCCTTCTCGCCGTACCTCCCGGGGACCGGCTACGACCATGCCGTCTACGGCGCCGACGTGACCCTGGCGTCGCTGAACCTCTGCCTCGAGACCCTCGACGGCGTGCGCAATCACTCCTGGCGCCGCCCTGCGCCCGCGACCCCCGAAGGGGAGGTCGTGGCCTGGGCCGATCGCATCGCCTACGTCTGCCACGACTTCGAGGACGCAGTGCGGGCGCACATCCTGACCCCCGAGGACCTGCCACCCGAGGTGCGCAACATCGTCGGCGGCCATCGTCCCGACCAGGTCGGGACCTTCGTGCACGCGGTGCTCGACGCCATCGACCGGACGGGCGAGGTGGGGATGACCGAGCCGGCAGCGTCGGCTCTCAACACGTTCCGCGACTTCAACTTCGAGCGGATCTACCTCCGGCCCGCCGCACGTGCGCAAGCGGAGAAGGTCGTCCATCTGCTCCGCGGGCTCGTCGAGCACTTCGCCGACGCGCCGAGGCGCCTTCCCGACGTCGCCGACGGCACGCATCCGCCGGTCGAGCCCGGCTCTCCCGAGGGCGCCGCGCTCGCCGTGCAGTACGTGAGTGGGATGACCGACCGGTTCGCGCTCGGCCTCGGCGTCGAGCTGCTCGGGTGGCGTCCCGAGGCACTTCCCCGCGGCGTGTGACCTGCACGGCGCGGTCGAGCGCCCGCCCCGTCGTAACCTGACGCCCGATGGGCATCCTCGACGACGACGTCGCCCGGGTCCGCGAGTCGACCGACTTGGTGGCGCTGGCCGGGGAACACATCGGCCTCAAGCGCGTCGGCCGCCGGTTCATGGGCCTGTGCCCCTTCCACACCGAGAAGACCGCGTCGTTCTCGGTCAACCCCGAACTTTCGGTCTATGACTGTTTCGGTTGCCAAAAGAGCGGCGACGCGATCACGTTCATCAGAGAGGTCGAGCATCTCGACTTCGTCGAGGCCGTCGAACGACTCGCGGCGCGTGCCGGCATCACGCTCCGGTACGACAACGCCGCCGTCGGCAAGGATCGCAAGCGCAAGGAGCGCCTCAGCGAAGTCGTCGGCGCCGCGATCGCGTTCTACCACCGCCTGCTCGTCGAGGCGCCCGAGGGCGGGCCGGGGCGCAAGCATCTTCGGAGCCGGAACTTCGATGGTGACGCCGCCCGTCGCTTTCAGCTGGGCTGGGCGCCGGACGGGTTCGACGCGCTGAGCGCGCATCTCCAGCGGGAAGGCTTCGAGCGCAAGGACATCGTCGAAGCAGGGCTCGCGTTCGTGAACCGCGCCAACAAGCTCCAGGACCAGTTCCGGTCGCGTCTGATGTTCCCGATCTACGACTCGCGCGGCGAGCCGGCCGGGTTCGGGGGTCGCGCGCTCGGTGAGCAGATGCCGAAGTACAAGAACTCGCCCGACACACCGATCTACCAGAAGAGTCGCTTGCTGTACGGGCTCAACTGGGCCAAGGGCGAGATCGTGGCGCGTGGCGACGTCGTGATCTGCGAGGGCTACACCGACGTGATG
>DASYQJ010000163.1:0-8733 GCA_036005605.1 Acidimicrobiia bacterium | reverse complement strand
AGCTACATGCACGACCGCCTTGGCGTTCCCATGTCGGCCGCCGAGATCAACGACGACGTCGTCCGGCGTGTGGCCGCGACCTACGAGCACGGCCTGCCGCTGCTCCCACACGCCGTCGAGGCCGTGCGCGAGCTCGGGGCGAGCCAGCCCCTCGGGCTGGCGTCCTCGTCGAACCGGCCGATCATCGAACTGGTGCTCGAGCGCGCGGGTGTGCGCGCCTGCTTCGCCGCGGTGGTCTCCTCGGAGGAGGTGCCGAACGGGAAACCGGCGCCCGACATCTATCTCGCCGCTGCCCGCGAGCTCGATGTCGACCCGGCCGAGTGCGTGGCGGTCGAGGATTCGACGAACGGCATCAAATCCGCGGTCGCCGCAGGCATGCGCACCATCGCAGTGCCGAATCGCCAGTTCCGACCGGACGACGACGTGCTGGCGACGGCGGCGGTAGTCGTGCCGTCGCTCGCCGACGTGACGCGGGAGCTCGTGGCGTCGCTCTGACGGTCCCTATTGCTCGGCGTCGGCGAGCCGCTTCGCGTACGCGTCGGCCAATCCGTGCAGCATCCCGGCGCCGTCACCCGTGAACGACGAGCCGTGCATGATCGCGAGCGTCGCTGGTTGGAGGTCAGCGAGCTTCCGAATGGTCGGCGCCAGGGCAGGCGTCAGGCTGGACGCAAGGAACATCTCCTCGCCCTCCATCGCGGGCCCCACGATGTCGCCTTCGGTCACGGGCGGGCCGTTCCCGATGTGCTCGCCGAGGTCGCCGCAGAGCAGCGTGTTCGTCGTCTCCTCGTACAGCACGCGCGCCTCCCAGTTGTGCGGGACGTGCGGTGTGTCGAAGTGGCGGACGCGCTTCCCACCGAGATCGAGGACTTCGCCGTCCTCGAGGGCCCGCGGCGGACGATCGGCCATGTCGTTCAGCGACACGAGACAGCCGGTCACGCCGTGGGCGACTTCGGCGCGCGGCGCGACTGCAAGCCACTCGTTCATCGACCCGCACTCGTCCGACTCGACGTGCCCGAACGTGATCCAGCGGAACTGATCGAGAGGCACGACGCTTGCCGCCGCCTCGGAGACGAGCGGGAACATCTGGCGAGGACCGCAGTGGAACAGCAGCGGCTCGTCCGCCTTGACGACGAACTGGTTGAACGTGAAACCAGCGGGCGCCGCGATCTCGGGCACATATGTCGACAGGCGGTAGATGTCGTCGGCAATCTCGTCGACTCGTGTTTCCATCAGAACGGCACCTCCGTGCTCAGTAGGCCGGCACCCTGTGCCCGGCCCGAAAGGATCCGACAGAACTCGACCGCGTCGAGCTCGATGTTCTCGCCGCCCTGTCCGGAGACGTACGCGCCGCCGGCAGGGCCGGTGAGTGTCAGCGTGAACGGCTGCCCGTGGCGCCGGGCCCATTCCGCCACGACGTCGGCGACCAGCCGGCCGTCGTGGTCAGGTGACAGCACCATCTCGCGCCCGATCGCCCGGCTGACATCCACCCGGTGCATCCACGCATCGCGGTTGTAGATGACGTCCATCAAGTAGCCGAGGCGCCAGCCGTCGTTGTCGAACGGCGGGTCGACCTTCATGGGCATGCGACGCAGAAGCCCAGGCATCCGACGGCGGGCGCGCACCGAACGCGGAGCCGCCCGCTCGAACGCGGTGACGATCTCGGCCGGCGACAGATCGGCGCGGTCCTTGATCTGGAGCGCCGTCATGGCGTCGATCATCGGTCCCGACTTCGCCTTCCGGTATGCGCGCATCTGATGCGCCATCTCACGAATCGACCCGTGACTCTCGGTCGCGCCGAGAACATGACAGGCCATCGCCCGCACGTCCCACGGCGCGCACTCGGTCGCCGCGGCCCAGGCCTCGGGCGCGAGCGCACGCAGCAGCTCGAGCCAGCGCGCGAACTCGTCGGTCGCGAAGGGCATCGCCTCGGAGCGCGTCAGCGCGGGGATGTCTTCGACGCGTGTCGCGGTCGCGTTCATCGGGTCCTGCCTTTCTCCCTCGCGTCGATGTACGCGAAGAACATGTCGAGAGCGTCGTCCAGGAGGCGGTACCACCGGTCGCCGCCGGGATCGTTGGAGATCTGTTGGTCGATGAGTCCGGTCGTGAGCGCCGTGAACAGATCGAGGTCAGCGGGATCGTCCGCACCCGCGTCGACCAGCAGCTGGCGCGTGAGCTCGAGCCCCTCGACTGACGGTGCATACGACTCCGGCGACGGCGTGAAGCCGGGGATGGTGCGCTGGAACAGCAGCTGATAACGGGCCGGGTCTTCGAGGCAGAAGTCGAGAAACAACCGGCACACCGCCCGGAAGTCGGCGCGCGGGTCGCCCGTGGATGGGACGGCCCGGCGAAGGTCCAGGTACTGCCGGAACCCCTCCGCGAACAGTGCGTCGTAGATCGCCTCCTTGGAATCGAAATAGGAGTAGAGCGATTGGGCGCGCATCCCGACCTTCTGCCCGAGATCCCGGAGCGAGAGGCCGGCCACGCCGTGCTCACGCATGACCTCTTGGGCTGCCTCGAGGATCTCGGCGCGAGTGGCCTCACGGCGTTCGGCGCGCCTGTCACGCATCGGAGTAACTGACATTGTTCGGAGTATCGAACAGGCTTCGAGTGCTGTCAAGAGGTCTACCCTGCCGCCGATGGCGACGCGCCGCCGCAAGTTCTGGGGCTGGGGGTACGAGGGCGAGGGCCCGTCCCGGGACCAGCAGGAGCAGATGGCCAAGACCCTGGCCGGCATGTTCGACCTCGACGAGATCGCGGTGGCGGATCCGCCCACGATCGACGAGCTCGATCTGCCCGAGCCCCGGCTCGCGCCCCCGGCCTCCCTGGCGTCGCAGTGCACGACGGACCCCGCCGAACGCGCCGGGCACACGTACGGAAAGTCGTTCCGGGACGTGGTGCGCGCCTTGCGGCGCGAGTACGCCCACCCGCCCGACGCCGTGGCCACCCCGCGCACCGAGGCCGAGGTGGCGGACGTCCTCGACTGGTGCGCCGAGGCCGGTGCGGCCGCGATTCCCTACGGCGGCGGCTCGTCTGTGGTGGGCGGGGTGGAGTGCGACGTCGGCGACACGTACCGCGGCGCGGTCACTGTCGACCTGCGCCACCTCGATCAGGTGCTGGACATCGACCGTGCATCGCGAGCGGCGCGCATCCAGGCGGGCGTGTACGGCCCCGCGCTCGAGGACCAGCTGCGCCCGCACGGCGTCACGTTGCGTCACTTCCCGCAGTCGTTCGAGTGCTCCACGCTCGGCGGCTGGATCGCGACCCGATCGGGGGGCCACTACGCCACCTTGTACACGCACATCGACGACTTCGTGGAGTCGCTGCGAGTTGTGACACCCCGCGGTGTCGTGGAGTCGCGGCGGCTGCCGGGGTCGGGGGCGGGGCCGTCGCCCGACCGTCTCTTTCTCGGCTCCGAGGGCATCCTCGGCGTGATCACCGAGGCGTGGATGCGGCTCCAGGACCGGCCCCGGTTCCGAGCCTCGGCAACCGCCCGCTTCCCGAGCTTCGAGCAAGGCGTGCAGGCGGCGCAGGCGCTCGCCCAGAGCGGGCTGCACCCGTCGAACTGCCGGCTGCTCGACGCCACCGAGGCGATGGTCACCGGCACCGACGACGGCTCGGCGCACCTGCTCCTGATCGGGTTCGAGTCGGCCGACCACCCGCTGGACGCGTGGCTCACGCGAGCTGTCGAGCTCGCGCGTGACCACGGTGGCGAGGTGCCGGACGACGCGCTCCGCACGCGGACCGACGACGCGACCCGCGAGGGATCGGCGGGAGCGTGGCGGAGCGCGTTCCTGCGCGCCCCGTACACACGAGACGCGCTCGTGGCCATGGGGATGGTCAACGAGACGTTCGAGACCGCGATCACGTGGGACCGCTTCGACGCTCTCTACGGCGACGTCATGGACACAGTGCGCGGCGCACTCGTCGAGATCGGCGCGCCGAAGGGCGTCGTCACCTGCCGGTTCACACACGTGTATCCGGACGGACCGGCGCCGTATTTCACTGTCATCGCGCCCGGGCGTCCCGGTGCGCAGCTCGAGCAGTGGGCGGTGGTCAAGGACGCGGCGTCCGAAGCGCTCGTGCGCCACGGCGCGACGATCACGCACCACCACGCCGTCGGCCGCGACCACCGCCGGTGGTACGACCAGCAGCGCCCGCCCCTGTTCGCCGAGGCGTTGCGGTCGGCCAAGGCGACGCTCGACCCGCACGCCACCCTCAACCCCGGCGTGCTCATCGATCCGTGAGCTACGCGGCGGTGGTCTTCGACCTGGGAGGAGTGGTCTTTCCGTCGCCGCTCGACGTCTTCCGGGCGTACGAACGGGATCACGGCCTCCCCCACCGGTTTCTCAGTGAGGTCGTCCTCGCCGATCCCGAGCACGGTGCCTGGTCGCGGCTCGAACGGGGCGAGCTGAATTTCGACGAGTTCTGTGACGCGTTCGACGCCGAATGCGCAGCGCACGGCGCCACCGTCTCGGCGCGCGAGCTCATGGACGCCGTCCGCGTCGGGCTCGATGCCCGACCCGAGATGGTGACGGCGATCACTGCGATCCGGCGCCACGGCCTGAAGACGGCGGCGCTCACCAACAACTGGGCCGACGACCCGGCGCGCACCAACCGGGCCTCGCCGACCGACGACTGGTTCGACGTCATGGTCGAGTCGGCGGTCGAAGGGCTGCGCAAGCCCGACCCGCGCATCTACGCGCTCGTCTGCGAGCGGCTCGACGTCTCGCCACCGGCCACCGTGTTCCTCGACGACCTCGGCGCCAACCTCAAGCCGGCGCGCGAGCTCGGGATGACGACGATCAAGGTCGGCGAGCCCGTAGCTGCGCTGGCCGAGCTGGGAGCCGTTCTCGGCTTCGAGCTCACCGGCTGACCCCGTGGACCTCCTCCTCATCCGCCACGCCGAGCCCGTGCGCATCGCGCCGGGATCGAGCCCGGTACCGGCCGATCCGGGCCTGACTCCGCGCGGGCGCCTCCAGGCCGTACGGCTCGCGCAGTGGCTCGAGCACGAGCCGATCGACGCCGTCGTGTCGAGCCCGTTGCGCCGCGCGCACGAGACGGCGGCGATCGTCGGGGACGGCCTGGAGCTGGACGTGGAGACGGTCGAGGGCCTCATGGAGTACGACGCCGAAGCCGACTTCTACATCCCCGTCGAGGAGATGCGCGAGACGCGCGATCACCGCTGGCGGGCGATGATCGAAGGTCGGTGGGAAGAGCTCGGCGGCGAGCCGCCCGATCAGTTCCGGGCCCGCATCGTTCCGTGCGTCGACGCCGTCATCGACCACTTCGCGGGCGGACGGGTGGCCGCCGTCTGTCACGGTGGGGTGATCAACGTGTACGTGGCCGCGCTGCTCGGCTTGGAACGACACTTGTGGTTCGAGCCCGGCTATACGTCCATCACCCGGGTCGCCGCCGCCCGCACGGGCGAGCGCTCCGTGGTGACGCTGAACGAGACCGCGCACCTGGTGGCGACGCTCGACTCGAAGGGGGAGCCGGCATGAGGACGGTACGCATCGACCACGACGGGCCGGTCACGATCGTGACCATCGACCGGCCCGAAGTCCGGAACGCCGTCGACCGTGCGACGGCCGAGGCGCTGGCCGACGCCTTCCGCGCGTTCCAGGACGACCGCGAGCGCGACGTCGCGATCCTCACCGGCGCCGGTGGCGCGTTCTGCGCCGGCGCCGACCTCAAGGCGATCTCGACCGGCGGCGGCAACCGCGCCACGCCCGACGGCGACGGACCGATGGGCCCGACCCGCATGCTGCTCGACAAGCCCGTCGTCGCCGCCGTGGAGGGTCACGCCGTCGCCGGCGGGCTCGAGCTCGCGCTGTGGTGCGATCTGCGCGTCGCCGCCCGCGACGCCGTCTTCGGCGTGTACTGCCGTCGGTGGGGGGTCCCGCTCGTCGACGGCGGCACCGTCCGCCTGCCCCGGCTCATCGGGCACAGCCGCGCTCTCGACATGATCCTGACCGGGCGCGGCGTGTCGGGCGACGAGGCGCTGGCGTTCGGACTGGCGAATCGGCTCGCCGAGCCGGGCGCGGCCCTCGACAGCGCGGTTGAGCTGGCGCACGAGCTCGCGCGGCTCCCCCAGCTCTGCCTCCGCAGCGATCGTCGCTCCAGCTACGAGCAGTGGGCGCTCGCTCTGGACGACGCGCTGTTGAACGAGTTCGAGCGCGGTGCAGCGACGATCGCTTCGGGCGAGACGTTGGCGGGCGCGACGCGTTTCGCGTCCGGCGCGGGCCGTCACGGGGAGCCGGCTTCCTAGCGTCGGGACCTAGACTTCGCGCGAGGCTGACCGATGAAGGGACCTAGCTCATGACCGACGGTTCCAGCGCGCCCACTGTCGCCGAGCTCATGAGCACCCCGGTGGTCACCGCGACGCCGGACGAGACCCTCGCCGAAGCCGCCGGGCGCATGCGTGAGAAGCGCGTCGGATCCGTCGTCGTCGTACTAGACGACAAACCTGTCGGGATCCTGACCGAGCGCGACATGATCCGGATTGCAGCTGCCGGCGCCGACACCGGCGACGCGCTCGTGTCGGAATGGATGACGCCGAACCCCGACTCGGTCGCGCCCGGCGTTCCCGCCGCCGAGGCGTTCGCGAGCCTGTCCGAGCACGGGTACCGCCACATTCCGGTGGTCGACGGCACGCAGCTCGTCGGGCTGGTGTCGATGCGCGATCTCATGCGCATCGCGCAGGTGCAGCCCGTCGAGCGCCCCGCCGCCGAGGTCCCCAAGGGCCTCGAGGGCGTGGTCGTCGCCGACACGACGATCGGCGACGTGCGTGGCCTCGAGGGCTTCTACCACTACCGGCAGTACAACGCGATCGAGCTGGCGGAGAAGCGCACGCTCGAGGACGTGTGGTACCTCCTCTTCGAGGGTGAGCTGCCGTCGCTGCGCCAGCGTGACGAGTTCATCGACCAGGTGAAGCCGCGGCGCACGATCCCGGTCGAGGTGAAGGAGCTGCTCCCCCAGGTAGCGGCACTGGGCGGCCCGGACGCGCCGCCGCTCGACATGCTGCGCACGACGTACTCGATGATGGCCGTCGACCTCGACTACCGGCCCTGGCTCGACGGCAGCCGCGCCGAGCTGCTCGCCCAGGCGCTCCAGACGTGCGCCGTGGTGCCCACGCTGCTCACCGCGCTGTACCGGCTCAAGCACGGGTTCGAGCCGATCGACCCGCACCCGGACCTGCCGTACGCCGCCAACTACCTCTACATGATGCAAGGCGAGATCCCGAAGCCCGAGTACGCGCGGGCCGTCGAGCAGTACCTGATCTCCACGATCGACCACGGCTTCAACGCGTCGACGTTCACGGCCCGCGTGATCACGTCGACCGGAGCCGATCTCGGTTCGGCGGTGGTCGGCGCGATCGGCGCGTTGTCGGGGCCGCTGCACGGCGGCGCGCCGAGCCGCGCGCTGGCCATGCTCGACGCCATCGGCACCGAGGACAAGGCCGAGCCGTGGCTGCGCGACGCCGTCGAGCGCGGCGATCGCCTCATGGGCTTCGGGCATCGCGTCTACAAGACCGACGACCCCCGGTCCACGATGCTGCGCGGGATCGCGGAGCGGCTCGGCGGGCCCAAGGTCGATCTCGCCGAGGCCATCGAGCAGAAGGCGATCGAAGTCCTCGCCGAGATGAAGCCGGGCCGCCAGCTGTACACGAACGTCGAGTTCTACGCCGGCGTCGTGATGGACACGTGCGGCGTGCCGCGTGAGATGTTCACGCCGACGTTCGCGTCAAGCCGCGTGATCGGTTGGACCAGCCACGTGCTCGAGCAGTCTGCGGATAACCGCCTCATCCGGCCCAGCGCGCACTACGCGGGCCCCCCGCCGCCGCAGCCCGTGCCCGACCCGGCGTAACCGAGTCGGGTCGCATCACTTCGAGGCGCAGGCCGCGGGCGCCCGGTGCGACTTGAGCGTGCGTTCCAGCTCGACGGGGTGTGACGTCATGATGCCGTCAACGCACCGGTCGACGAGCGTGGTCCAGGTCTCCGTGCCGTCGACGTCGTCGCCCGAGAACCAGGTGTGCACGGCGTAGCCCTCGCTGTGCGCGCGCCCGACGTTCTCCGCCGTAGTGACGTTGAGGACGGTCTGCCCGAACTGGAAGGTGACCGGGAGCTGGAAGGCGACCGTCCCCGCAACAGGCGCCGTCCCGTCGAGCACCCACCCGGCAACGCCCGCGACCCCCGGCGCTACGCCCACACGCGGCGCGAGCTCGTGGAAGCGGTCGACCGCGGGCTGCTGGAACGACACCACGATGAGGTCGTTGCGGTTCGTGCGGGCGAGCTCGCGGGCGAGGACTTCGGCGTTGTAGACGTACTCCGAAGCCTCCTCCTCTTTCGTGCGCCCCTTGATCTCGATGTTGATCGGTGTGTCCGGGAACGTCCGCAACACAGAACGCAGCGTCGGGACGCGGAAGTCGGCCGGCTTGAAGCCCTTCGGCGGGCGGCGCTCACCTGTAGCCAGCCCCCGGAACCGGTACGCGCTCGGATCGTGGTCGTGGCTGTAGTGGTTGTCCGAATCACCCGAGAACCAGTATCCGGCGTCGAGGCGCTGGATCTCGCGCAGGGTCATCTCCGAGATGAGGCCCGTCCCGTTGGTCGTGCGATCGACGCTCGTGTCGTGCATCACGACGACCTGGTCGTCCTTCGTGACGCCGACGTCGAGCTCGAGCATGTCGGCGCCGGCGCGGAGCGCCTTCCGGAACGCGTACAGCGTGTTGGAGGG
>DASYQJ010000162.1:0-8557 GCA_036005605.1 Acidimicrobiia bacterium | reverse complement strand
GAGGTCGAGACGGGCGTGCTGTTCTGCTGGACGGGCACGGGGGCGTCGATCGCCGCGAACAAGGTGCCCGGCGTGCGCGCCGCGTTGTGCACCGACGCCGCCACCGCCGCCGGCGCTCGCAAGTGGAACGACGCCAACGTGCTCGTCATGGGGCTCCGGCTCACGACCCCCGAGGTCGCCGGCGAGCTGCTCGACGCGTGGTTCGCCACCGAGCCCGACCCGGGCGAGGCCGACAACATCGCCCGGTTGGAGAGCCGTCAGTAAGCTCCGCGCCCGTCGACGGTGACTCCGGGAGGTGCGGTGCCGACTTACGCCATGCTCACGACGCTCGGGCCCGACGGCTGGGCGACCGTCCGCGAGAACCCCGAACGCATCCGGGAGGTCACCCGCGAGGTCGAGGGGATGGGCTTGAAGGTCATCGCCCAGTACGCCCTCATGGGCCAGTACGACTTCCTCAACGTCATCGAGTCACCCGACGAGGCGACGATGGCGCGGGCCGCGATCATGCTGGCGGCGCGGGGGACCATGCGGACCACCACGCTCCAGGCGATCTCCGTCGAAGAGCTGATCGAGAGCTTGAAGAGCGACGCTTAGCGGGTCGCGCCTACGCGATCCACCACATCGAGCGCTTCTTCTCCTCGCGCAGCTCGTCGTCGACGAACAACGCGGGGAGGACGGATCCGTCGGAGCGGCGCTTCAGCTTGTAGCGCGCGATATCGCCCTCGTCGACGATCTCGGCGACCTCGAACCCACGTGACCACCTGTCGTCGAAGCGTGAGCGCACTTCGACGCGGGTGCCTTGCTCCATCGCGAGCGAGGGTAACAGGCACCTGACCAGGTGCGGAAGGGCGTAGCTCCGACTTGTGCGCGTCGGCCTCGCGGGGGCTTGGTATGTTCCGGCGGTGGTGGCATCGGCGTCAGCTCCCCCGGTGCCGGCGGCAGGCGTCGGCGCAACACCCGCGACGCGCACGCGGACTCCGACCCTGCGACTCGAGCGGCGGTGCTGGGGCGCCGGCGAGCGGGTCGTGGTCGGCATCGACGAGGTGGGCCGCGGCGCTTGGGCCGGCCCGGTCACGGTGGCTGCGCTCGTCCCCCCGCCCGACCATCTGCGCGGTGTGCGCGACTCGAAGGAGCTGACACGCGAGGAGCGCGAGGTCGTGGCTGCACGCGTGCGCGGGTGGGCGGTCGCGATCGGCGTCGGACACGCGTCGTACGAGGAATGCGACGCCCTCGGCATGACCGCGGCGCTGCGAGCCGCCGGGCGTCGCGCGCTCGCGCAGCTGGCTGCGCTCGGGTACGAGCCCGACCGCATCATCCTCGACGGGAACTACGACTACCTGGCCCTGGGTGCCAGGGTGACGACCGTCATTCGCGGCGACTCGACGTCGCTGTCGGTCGCGGCGGCGTCCTGTGTCGCCAAGGTGACGCGTGACGCGCTCATGCGAGGTGAGGCCGAGCACTACCCGGCGTACGACTTCGAGTCGAACGTCGGGTACCCGGCGCCCATTCACAAGTCGGCGCTGGCGTGGTACGGACCCAGTGCAATCCACCGGCGCTCGTGGATCTTCATGGACGGCTTGTGCTGGCGGGGTGTGCCGCCGGCGCCGGGCCGGCTGTTCTGAGCAGGGGGACGGACATGGCATTCGATCTGCCGGAGTTGCACGACCATGCGCTGGCGGCGACCCGTCGGTATGTGGCGGGCGTCGGCGCGAACCAGTGGGAGGGCCCGTCGCCCTGCGAGGGCTGGGACGTGCGCGAGCTCGTCAATCACATCGTGAGCGGCAACTTCTGGGCCGGGGAGCTGGCGCGAGGCAAGACCATCGAGGACGTCGGCGACCGTCTCGACGGCGACATCCTCGGCGATGATCCGACCGCCGCCTACGACGAGTCGGCGCGCGCCGCGAGCGAGGCGTTTCACGCCCCGGGGGCGATGGAGGCGCCGTGCGCGGTGTCGTACGGGCCCGTGCCGGGCGAGGTGTATCTGGGCCACCGGTTCATCGACGTCGTGGTCCACGGCTGGGACGTCGCCAAGGGCACCGGCCAGGACACGACGCTCGATCCCGAGCTCGTGGAGGCGTGCTTCACGGTCATCGAGCCCCAGAAGGAGATGCTGTTCGGCAGCGGCGCGTTCGGGACCGACCACGAGCCGGAGCCCGGCGCCGACCGGCAGACCGCGTTGCTCGAATTGCTGGGTCGCACTCCGTAAACCCGTAATCTCACGCCGCGGGAATGGTGGCTTTGCCGACCGTTCCCGCAAAGCCGGAGCTTGCGACGGCGACAGGAGAAGGATGGGCCAACCGATCACCGTCACCACCCGTCCCGGCGCGTCGCCCTCGGTCCGGCTCTTCGATCTCAACCGGTCGCTGACGGGCATGGAGATCGAGCGGTACCACGCCGTCGAGGACACCGAGGGTGACCGGCCGCCCGACGTGCTCGCCCGGCGCCTGTTCGACCTCGGCGCCACCCAGGTGACGATCTATTCGAGCGCCGTCACCGTGCAAGCACCGCCCGAGCGTTGGCCCGAGCTCGAGCCCAAGGTCACCGAGACGATCGAGCACCTCTTCGGCTACTACGGCGACGACGCCGGCTGGTCGCCCGACGCACTCGAGGCTCTCGGCATCGAGGTCAAGGCCCCACCCGAACCGCAGAAGTAGCGCTCGCGCGGCTTTGTCCCCTGTTCTCTCGGCGGCGGATCCGGCGCTTGCGGATCGAACACACGTTCGCCTATGGTCGGCCTGTGGCCCTGGCGGCACTTCCCCGGCGGGACGTACGATCCCGCGAGCACCTTGACAACGCAGCCCGGCACGCCCGGCCCGTGGTGCTGGCCGGCGAGCGGGTCCTGGCCGTGCCCGGCCCGCTCGGCGAGCTGCTCCCCGGCGGCGCCGTCCAGCGGGGGACGGTGGTGGCGGTCGACGGCGATCCCGGAGCGGGAGCCACGTCGGTCGCGCTGCAGCTGGCGGCGGCGGCCACGGCCGCCGGTGAATGGGCGGCCGCGATCGAGCTCGACGCCAGCCTGGGCGGGCTGGCGGCGGGAGAAGCCGGGGTCGCGCTCGAGCGGTTCGCCGTGGTCCGGCGGGTGCCCCCCGCCCGCTGGGCTGCGGTGGCCGCCGCGCTGCTCGACGGGATCAGCGTCGTGCTCGCCGAGGTGCCGGCGTACGCCCGGGTGGGAGACACGAGGCGGTTGCTGGCCCGGGCACGCGAGCGCGGCGCGGTGCTGGTGGCGATGGGACCGTGGCCGGCCGAGGCCGCGCTTCGTCTGCGGGCCGAGGGCTCGGTCTGGCGCGACCTGGATCCGGGCGTGGGTGTGCCCGCCGAACGCGACCAGCGCGTGCATGTCGACGGTCGCGGCGCGGCGGCGCGTGATCACGTCGCGCTCGTCGAAGCCGGCTGACGCGGACTCGTGGCTGACGGGATGGCGGAGCGCACCGCCTGCCTGTGGTGTCCGGACTGGCCAGTCGTCGCGCTGCGCGCCCGTGATCCCGCGTTGTGTGACGCGGCAATCGCGGTCGTGGAGCGCGGTGAACGCGGGCTGGTCGTGATCGCGGCGTCGACCGAAGCGGCCGCAGAAGGCGTGACGCCCGGCTTGCGCCGGCGCGAGGCGGAGGCACGTTGCCCGGGCCTGGTGGTCGCAGAGGCCGACCCGCAGGTCGAGGCGCGCGCGTTCGAGCGGGTCGCGCGCACGGTCGAGACGTTCACGCCCCGTTTCGTGCTGGAGGAGCCCGGCCGGATCTCGTTCCCGACGCGCGGGCCGTCCCGGTACTTCGGTGGCGACACCGCCATGGCCGTTCGATGCCTTGACGCCGTGCGCGCCATCGGGATCACCGACGCCCGCGTCGGCGTCGCCGACGGCGGGTTCGCCGCCATGCTCGCAGCGCGTGCGGCCGAGCCCGGCTCGGCGTACGTCGTGCCGCCGGGGGAGTCACCGGGGTTTCTCGCCCCGTGGCCGGTCGCGGCGCTCGAAGATCCCGAGCAGCCAGAGCTGGCCGACCTGCTCGTCCGGCTCGGCTTGCGCACGCTGGGCGCGTTCGCGGCGCTGCCCGACGGCGCCGTGCTCGGTCGCTTCGGGTCGGCCGGAGCGCGCGCACACCGGCTCGCCCGCGGCGACGACGAAGCCACCGCGCCTCCGGCGCCCCCGCCCCCCGAGCTCATCGAGACCGCCGAGCTGGATCCACCCGCGGTGCACGTCGAGACCGCCGCGTTCGCGGCCAAGGCGCTGGCCGAGCGGCTCATGGCGCGCCTCGGGGCGCTCGGTCTCGCGTGCACGCGCGTGATGATCGAGGCCGAGACCGAGCGGGGTGAGCGGCTGACCCGGTGCTGGCGCCACGAGGGAGCGCTCACCCCGGCGGCGCTGGCGGCGCGCGTCCGCTGGCAGCTCGAGGGCTGGCTCACGGCGGAGGTGGGCGACGACGACACCGTCGACGAGCTCGCGACCAGCGGCCGCGACGACGGCGGCTTTGCCGACCGGCGTCGCAGGAGTTCGAGCTTGCGAGAGCGACCAACAAGCCCTCTCGTGCTGCTGCGGCTGGTGCCCGACGAGGTACTGCCCGCCACCGGCCGCCAGCTCGGGTTCTGGGGTGGCGACCCGGCCGCGGCCGACCGCGCCGAGCGCGTGCTCGCCCGGGTGCAGGGGATGCTCGGCCATCCCGCCGTGGTCACGGCCGTACCCCAAGGCGGGCGCACGCCGGGCGAGCGGGTGCGGTGGGTGCCATGGGGCGATCCTCGTGAGCCGGCCCGACCCCTCGACGCGGTGGCGGCGCCCGGTGCCAACGCCCGCGAGGTGCCGCCCTGGCCGGGCGCCATCCCGGCTCCGGCGCCGGCGCGCGTCTTCGATCCGCCACCTTCCGCTGAGCTGCTCGACGCCGCCGGCGAGGTCGTCACCGTGTCGGGACGAGGTGACACCTCTGCGCCGCCGGCGCGCCTGCGGTGCGCAGCGCTGCCGGACCGCGGGGGCGAGATCGCGGCGTGGGCGGGGCCCTGGGCGCACGACGCCCGCTGGTGGGACCGGCGGGCGCGGACGCGCCGTGCCTACTGGCAGGTGTTGGTGGCCGCGCCCGACGGCGAGCGCGTCGCCTGTCTCGTCGCGGTGACCGCAGGGCACGCAGCGCTCGAGGCGATCTACGACTAGTAATCGACCCAGCTTGCTACCGCACCTCGGCGATCTCGTACGTGAGCGTCTGACCGTCGAGCGTCCCCTTGGCCACCGCCTGGATGCGGTTGAGCCACGCGTACCGCTCGTCGCCCGTCTCGTACAGCGGGGCGGCGTAGGTCGGCGCGCTGCCCGGCGGAACCGACAGATCGAGCCGACCCCGGTACGTCACGTACACCAGCGCGCCGTCGTGGGTCTCGAGGGTTCCGCGGACGTCGAGCGTCCCCGTACCTTCCGGCCCCACCGTCATCCAGTCGGCGGCGGCCACGCCCTTGTGCTTCCCCGAGAGTCGCTCGCCTTCGTATACCGCGTCGATCACTTCGATGATGATGCGCGTCCCACTCGGTGTGTTGGGCAGCACGAGTGGATCCGCCAGCGTGATGATGGCGGTACACAAGGGGACGAGCTCGATGGTCACGGCATCAGTCTGCCCGACTCACATCGATCGCGACCAAGAGCGACTCGCGCCGCCAGCGTTCGAGACTTTCGCTGTAGCGCGGCTGGTACTTCTCGAAGACGAGCTCGCGTCCCCGCTCCGACTCGTCGCCGGCTTCGACGACCCGCGCCGTCGCCGCATAGGTCGTGTCGCGCAGCCGTACCGTAACCGCCGGTTCGGCGCGCAGGTTCCGCACCCAGTCCGACCGGTCGCCACCGCCCGACAGCAGGTACAACGTGCGACCGTAGAGGGCGAACCAGATCTCGATTTCGTGCGAACGTCCGGAGACGCGTCCACGAGTCGTCACGTAGCAGAAGTCGTCGTCGGTGGCCGCAAGGAGCTCGTCCATGACGGCGCAAGTCTCGCATCGGGTTCCGACGCGCGAAGCTCGGTGTCCATGGCAACCATCGAGAGCGTCCGCGACCTCGCCGGCCGTGATCAAGGCCTGGCCGTGGTCGTGACCCAACGGGCTGACGGGTCGCCGCAGACCTCGATCGCCAACGCAGGCGTGCTGGCGCACCCCGTGAGTGGCGACCCGGTCGTCGGGCTCGTCGTGCAGGGCGACACCCGCAAGCACGCGAACCTGCGACGCCGGCCCCGGGCGACGGTCGTGTTCCGAGTCGGCTGGGAGTGGGTGGCGGTCGAGGGTCCCGTCGATCTCGCCGGCCCCGACGATCCCCTCGACGGGCTGGACGCGGGCCGCGTCCCGCAGGTGCTTCGCGACGTGTTCAGCGCTGCCGGCGGCACGCACGACGACTGGGACGAGTACGACCGCGTGATGGCCGACCAGAGACGGCTCGCGGTACTGGTCAACCCGGAGCGCGTCTACTCCAACCCGGGGAGCTGAGCGATCATGCGAATCAACCCAACCGCGGAGATCGAACCCGGTGTCGAGATTGGTCTCGGCACATCGATCGAGAGCCACGTACACGCGCGAGGTCCGGCGCGCATCGGAAAGCACTGCATCGTCGGCGAGAAAACCTTCATCGCCGATGGCGTCGACATAGGCGATCGGGTGAACATGGACGCGTTCGTATACCTGTGCAACGGGGTCGTCGTCGAAGATGCGGTGATGATCGGTGCGGGCGTTGTCTTCACCAACGATCGGTACCCGCGTGCTACGGCCCCGGATCTCCGGAGTCTTCGGGAGTCGCCAGGCCCGGACGCCCAGCCCACCTGGGTGCGGGAGGGCGCGACAGTCGGGGCGGGCGCCGTCATCGGACCGGGGTTGGAGATCGGGCGCTTCGCAATGGTGGGCATGGGCTCTGCAGTGACGCGTGACGTTCCTCCCTTCCACCTCGTGATCGGGAGCCCCGCCGTCCGCGTCGCGCTCGTGTGCCGGTGCGGGAATCCGATGCTCCGGTTCCGAGCCGGGACCGTCCCTGACGCCGGCGCCGTGACCTGCGAGGCGTGCGGATTGCGCTACAAGGTGGACGCCGGCGACGTCATCGAGCTCGACACCGGTGAGCTTCGGGATCTCGGGATGTCGTAGGAGCATGACTGTCAAAGAGCCGGCAACAGAGCGGAACCTCGACGGCTGCGACGCACCGCTGATCCCGAGGGCGAAGATGCGTGAGCGGCTGGACCAAGGTTGGACCCAGGCGCCCGGAACGGGCGGCCCCGATCGGCACACGTCCTGGCTGGCGACCACGAATCCGGGCGGCAGCCCGCACGTCATGCCGCTCGGGGTCCTCTGGGTCGACGGCGCCATGTACTTCAACGCCGGCGCTGCACGCGCAAGGCGAAGAACCTCGCCGCCGACCCGCGTTGCGTGATCACGGTCGCCACGCACCCGTTCGACATCGTCGTGGAAGGCGAGGCCGTGAAGATCACCGATGACGCCGAGCTCTGGCGCATCGCCGACGTGTACGCGTCGCTTGGATGGGAGCCGACCGTGCGCGACGGGGCGCTGTACGCCGAGTACAGCGCGCCCAGCGCCGGCCCGCCGCCGTGGGACGTGTACGAGGTGGCGCCGAAGACCGTCTACGCCCTGGGCGCCGCCGAGCCCTACGGCGCCACCCGCTTCCGCTTCTGAGCCGGGCGGTCCCGCTGGACTGACCGAACGTATGTTCGATAAGGTGATCGGCCCCGACGGAGTAGGGGCCGCCAGTGACCGGTGGCTACGCGGAGCTGCACTGCCACACGAACTTCTCGTTCCTCGACGGGGCCAGCCATCCCGAGGAACTGGCCGACGAGGCCGCCCGTCTGGGCCTGGCCGCCCTCGCCGTCACTGACCACGACGGCCTCTACGGCGTGGTGCGCTTCGCCCTCGCCGCCCGCGCTACCGGCCTCCCCACCGTGTTCGGCGCCGAGCTCACGCTCGACGCGCCCCGCACGCTGCCGAACGGGTACGCCGACCCGCCCGGTGAGCACCTCCTAGTGCTCGCGCAGGGCCCGGTCGGGTACGCCCGCCTGGCCCGAGCGGTGAGCGCAGCGCAGCTGGCGGGGGAGAAGGGCGCGCCCCGCCTCGATCTCGGCGCCCTCGCCGGCGCTGCCCGTGCGCCGGTTCACCTGCGCAGCTCCGCGGCGAGCGCCAACGACGCGTGGTTCGTGCTCACCGGATGCCGCAAGGGCGCGGTCACGCGCGCGCTTCTCGACGATGGCCCCGCCGCGGCCCGGCGCGCCCTCGACCGGCTCGTTTCCGCGTTCGGCCGCGACCGCGTGCTGATCGAGCTGTGGGACCACGGCGACCCGCTCGACCGGCACCGCAACGACGCGCTGGCCAAATTGGCGGCATCGGCGTCCGTCGACGTGATCGCCACCAACAACGTGCATTACGCCACTCCTGCTCAGCGGCCGCTCGCGACCGCGCTCGCCGCCGTCCGCGCTCGACGCTCGCTCGACGAGATCGACGGCTGGCTCCCGGCGGCGCCGTTCGCGCACCTGCGTAGCGCAGCAGAACAGCAACGCCGGTTCGCGCGCTGGCCCGGCGCGGTCGAGCGCACACTCGACGTCGCCGCGGCGTGCGCGTTCGA
>DASYQJ010000161.1:0-2981 GCA_036005605.1 Acidimicrobiia bacterium | reverse complement strand
TGAACCGCATGCACGACATCACCCCCGGCGCCGAGGTGCTCGGGAAGGTCACCTATCACGGTCAGGACCTGTACGGGTCCAAGGTCGACCCGGCCGAGGTGCGGCGGCGCATCGGCATGGTCTTCCAGAAGCCGAACCCGTTCCCGAAGTCCGTGTACGACAACGTCGCGTACGGGCCGCGCATCAACGGCACGAAGCGCAGCGAGGTCGAGGAGCGGGTAGAGAAGGCGTTGACCCAGGCGGCGCTCTGGGACGAGGTGCACGGCAAGCTGCGCAAGAGCGCGCTGGCGCTCTCGGGTGGTCAGCAGCAGCGTCTGTGCATCGCCCGGTGCCTCGCCGTCGAGCCCGACGTGATCTTGATGGACGAGCCCTGTTCGGCGCTCGACCCGATCGCCACGGCGCGCATCGAAGACCTGATGGACGAGCTCAAGAACGAGTACACGATCGTGATCGTGACCCACAACATGCAGCAGGCGGCGCGCGTCTCGGATCGCACTGCGTTCTTCACCGCCGAGGTGGACGACGCCGGTCACCGTCGCGGACGGCTGATCGAGTACGACGTGACCGAGACCATCTTCACGCACCCGTCCGACCCCCGCACCGAGGGGTACATCACCGGGAGGTTCGGCTGATCGTTGCGATCGCCGTGACGGTCGTGATCGTCACGCTCGTGGCGGTAGTGGGTTGGCTCGCCCTGACGATCCGGTCACAGCGGCGCGAGCTGCGCCGCCTGACGGGAGAGGTGGACGAGCCGACGGCGCGGGAGCGTGGGGGACCGCGCGGCGACGTCGAGCGAGAGTCGCTGGCCGGCGCGGTGGCGGCGTTCGAGGACGGCGTGGTCGTCGTGGACGCCCGGGGCAACGAGGTCATGCGCAACGCCGCCGGCGAGCGCTTTCGCGGTGCCCGCCATGCGGACGCCCTCGTCGAGGACGCGATGCGCACGCTGCTCGGGCCGGCGCTGCGGGGCGAGCGGGCGCAACGGGAGCTCCAGCTCTTCGGTCCACCGCGCGAGGTGCTCCTCGTGCGCACGGCGCCCCTGTGGCGCCGCACCCGGGTGATCGGGGCGGTCGCGTTCGTCCGCGACGTCTCGGAGCTCCGACGCGTCGAGAGCGTGCGGCGGGACTTCGTCGCCAACGTGAGCCACGAGCTCAAAACGCCGATCGGCGCGTTGTCGCTGCTCGCCGAGACGATGGCGGTCGGGGACGACTCCCCGGTCAACAGCCAGCTCGCCGACCGGGTGCAGCGCGAAGCGAACCGGCTCGGGCGCATCGTCGACGATCTTCTCGACCTCAGCCTCATCGAGGCCCAGGAGCGCCCGACCCGCGAGCCGGTCCCCGTGCACGTCGTGTTGCACGAAGCGGCCGAGCGGGTGCGCGGCGCCGCCGACGCCGTCGACATCCCGCTCAACGTGCCGCCGGTGGCGACCGACCTGGTCGTGGCGGGTGACCGCTCGCAGCTGGTGAGCGCGGTCACGAACCTGCTCGACAACGCGGTGAAGTATTCGGAGCCGGGCGAACCGGTGGAGGTCGATGCCACGGTGGTGGACGGGAGCGTCTGCATCTCCGTGTGCGACCACGGCATCGGGATCCCCGCTCGCGATCTCGAGCGCATCTTCGAACGCTTCTACCGGGTCGATCGGGCGCGCAGCCGTGCGACCGGCGGCACCGGTCTCGGCCTCTCGATCGTGCGCCACGTCGCGCAGGCGCACGGCGGCGACGTCACGGTCGAGTCGATCGAAGGCGAGGGTTCCACGTTCCGTTTGCGGGTGCCGCTACCGTCGTCCAAGAAGCTCTCGGAGGCGTCCTGATGGCAGATGCGGCTCCGCTCATCCTCGTGGTCGACGACGAGGAGTCGTACCGCGACGCACTCACGGTCGCCTTGGAGCGCGAGGGTTTCCGCGTCGAGGTGGCCGCCGACGGCCAGGAGGCCATCGACCAGTTCGACGCGACGAACCCGGCGCTCGTTCTGCTCGACGTGATGCTGCCTCGTATCTCGGGTGTGGACGTGTGCCGCGACCTCCGGTCCCGTTCGCGTGTCCCGATCATCATGGTCACCGCCCGCAGCAACGAGATCGACGCCGTCGTGGGCCTCGAGGTCGGCGCCGACGACTACGTGTCGAAGCCGTTCCGGCTCCGGGAGCTCATCGCACGCGTGCGCGCCGCGTTGCGCCGGAGCGCGGACGAGGAGCCGGCCGGTATCACCAGCCAGGAGGTGCTCGAGATCGGCGATGTGCGTCTCGACGCCGGCCGGCACGAGGTCTTCGTGCGCGGCGACGCCGTGCCGCTGCCGCTGAAGGAGTTCGAGCTGCTCGAGCTGCTGCTCGCCAACGCCGGGCGCGTCCTGACCCGCGACGTCCTCATCGACCGGATCTGGGGGCCGAACTACTTCGGCGACACCAAGACGCTCGACGTGCACGTCAAGCGCCTGCGGGCCAAGGTCGAGGAGGACCCGTCGAACCCGACCCGCGTCGTCACGATCCGGGGCGTCGGCTACCGCTACGAGAAGCCCACCCGCGCCGCTACCGGGTAGGCGACTGTCGTTTTGGCGTCAACTAGGCGCCTCATAGGCACACTGCTGACGCCAAAACGGTCAGGCCGTCTTCGCACGGAAGGCGCGTAGCGCAGCGGACAGCCGAGTACCTCCATTGCGCACATCGGGCAGCGTCGCTTCGACCGGGAACCATCCGGCCGCGATGATCTGAAGGCGACGAGCGTTGTCCCGCTCGCTCGCGCGACGACCCGAGTGGTGCTCGTCGCTCTGGTACTCGACGGCGATGCGCCATTGCGGATAGGCGGCATCCACGCGAGCAACGAACACCCCACCATGGCGGATCTCGTACTGCGGGACCGGTTCAGGCCATCCGTTGCGGCGCAGGCACCGGATCAGCATCGTCTCCATCTCACTTTCCGGCGAGCGTCGCTCGGGATCCCGAGCCGCGAGGAGCCGCCGCAGCGTCCCCGCACCGTTGCGGCCGCGCTTCC
>DASYQJ010000160.1:0-1888 GCA_036005605.1 Acidimicrobiia bacterium | reverse complement strand
CGTGGGCGCTCGACAACTCCGCGTCCGTCGACGAGGTCGTCGCCGCCCCCGGCAACCCAGGTATCGCGGCGATGGGGAAGCGGTGCGTCCCCGTCGACGCCAACGATCCGGCTGCGGTCGCCCGTCTCGCCGGTGAGATCGCTCCCGACCTCGTCGTCGTGAGCGCCGAGGAGCCGCTCGTGCACGGCGTCGCCGACGCGATCCGCACGCACGGGACGCTCGTGTTCGGCCCTGGCGCCGACGGCGCCCGCCTCGAAGGCTCGAAGGCGTGGATGAAGGCGGTCCTCTCGGAAGCGGGAGTTCCGACCGCCCGTCACGCTGCGTTCACCGCCGGCCAGGAGGACGAGGCGCTCGCCTTTCTCGAACGCCTCCCGGGCTTCTACGTCGTCAAGACGGACGGGCTCGCGGGCGGGAAGGGTGTCATCGTCACCGAGTCGATCGACGAGGCGCGCGACGCAGTGCGCGCCTACCTCTCGGGACAGGCGTTCGGCGACGCGGGCCGCACGTGCGTCATCGAGGAAGGTCTCACCGGACCGGAGCTCTCGTTGCTCGTCGTGTGCAACGGCTCGACCGGCGGCTGGCCGCTGGCGCCGGCGCAGGACTTCAAACGCATCGGTGACGGAGACCGCGGCCCGAACACAGGAGGGATGGGCGCGTACTCGCCGGTTCCCGTCGCCGGTCCCGACGTCGTGGCCGAGGTGATGGAGCGCGCCGTCGGGCCGACGTTGCACGCGCTCGCAGCGCGCGACATCACGTACCGCGGCGTGCTCTACGCGGGGCTGATGCTCACGCCGGAAGGGCTCAAGGTCCTCGAGTACAACGTGCGCTTCGGCGACCCCGAAGCGCAGGCCGTGCTCCCGCGCCTCGCGAGCGATTTGGGGCAACTGTGTCACGACGCGGCCGGAGGCGGCGCCGACCTCGACACCCGGTTCCGGGAGGACGCGTGCGTGACCGTCGTGCTCGCGACCGAGGGTTACCCGGCATCTCCCCGCAAGGGAGACGTCATCGAGGGCATCGACGCCGCCGAGGAGCTGCCCGGTGTGACCGTGTTCCACGCCGGTACCAAGCAGGCCGAAGGCCGGGTCATGACCGCCGGCGGGCGCGTTCTCGACGTGACGGCGGTCGCGCCGACGCTCGCCGAGGCGCGGGAGCGCGCCTACGAGGCCGCCGGTCGCATCTCGTGGCCGGGGATGCAGTACCGGCGGGACATCGGGGCCGCGGCCGTAGAATCAGAGGGAAAGGAGCCCGCGTGATCCCCCGGTACGCCCTGCCCGAGATGGCCGAGCTGTTCACCGACGAGGCGCGGCTCGCCACGTGGCTCGAGGTCGAGCTCCTTGCGGTTGAGGCGTGGGCAAAGCTCGGCGTGATCCCGCCCGCCGACGCAGAGGCGATCCGCCGGCGGGCTTCGGTCACTCCCGCCGCCGTCGAAGAGCGCGAGCGCGTCACCGACCACGACGTCGCCGCCTTTGTCGACGTGGTGCAGGAGTCTGTCGGCTTCCCCGCCGGCGCGTGGGTGCACCACGGACTGACCTCGAGCGACGTCGTCGACACGGCGTTGTCGGTCATCCTCGTCCGGGCGAGCGACCTGCTCCTCGACGCGGTCGACGATCTCGAGCGCGCTGTCGCGGCACGGGCGCGCGAATTCCGCGACACGTCGATGGCCGGGCGCACACACGGCGTCCACGCCGAGCCGACCACGTTCGGGGCGAAGCTCGCGCTGTGGGCGCTCCAGCTACGTCGCGACCGTGACCGCCTCCGGCGGGCCCGCGACACCATCGCCGTCGGCAAGCTGTCCGGCGTCGTCGGAACGTATTCGAACGTGGATCCCGAGGTGGAGGCTTTCGTCTGTGAGCGGCTGGGGTTGACGCCGGTGCCGGCGACGCAGGTC
>DASYQJ010000159.1:0-1982 GCA_036005605.1 Acidimicrobiia bacterium | reverse complement strand
GCGCAGCGGCAGCCCGAGCGCCTGGAGACCCGGCTCGCTCGCCTTCCGATCGAGCGTCGCGACCTCGGCGATCGATGCCCGCGCGAGCCCGGCGCCGTCGAGTGCCGCCTCGAGGAGATCGGACACGGCTTGCGCCGACGCGCCGGTCGACGCGCCGACACCGGCGACGAGCGACGGCGGGTGCAGCGCAACGACGCCGGGCTCGGGTGCGACGCGCCGGTCGGTCACGACGATGCATTCCGGACCATCGCCACCGTTCACATCGGCGGGCAGCGGCCAACCGAGCTCGTTGGAGAGGCGCGGCGCGCGCCCGTCGAGCATTGCGGCCGTCACGGCGGCGACGTCGCCGGTGGCGACGAAGCCCGGCAGCGTGTCGAGAGCGACGCGGCCGGTGCTGTCGGTGGCGGTCGTGAGCACCGGCTCGGCATCCAGCAGCCCGCCGACCTGCCGGGCCAGCGCGTTGGCACCACCGCGGTGGCCGCCGACGAGCGCCACCGCGTACCGGCCGCCTTCGTCGACGCAGACGACAGCGGGGTCGCGGTTCTTGTCGGTGAGCAGCGGCGCGACGATCCGGACGGCCGCGCCGGTGGCGAGGAACAGCACGAAGCCGTCGACCGAGTTCCACCGGTCGCGCACGGTCGCGGCTGCCGATCCGTGGACGTGTCCGAACGGGAGGCGCCGCGCCCGAGCCCGGCCGGCCTCGGTCACTGACACGCTCAGCACTCGGTTGCTCACGACTCCGGCCCCCAAGCGACGAACACCGGGTTCTCGGCCTGGAGCCGGACGCCGCCGGCGAGCGGCAAGCCGCGCGCCACCGAGACCTCGGCGAGGTTGCCGAGGCGCTCGTACGCCGCCGCGGCGCGGTCGAGGGCCGCGAACGTGGCGACCACGCGGCCGCCCGGGCGCAGCCGGGCGAGCACGGCGTCGAGCACGGCGATCCCGCCGCCGCCGACGAAGACGCGGTCGGGATCGGGCAGCGGCTCGAGCACGCCGGGCGCTTCGCCGTGGACCACCTCGATCGTGACACCGTTCCCCGCCGCGTTCGTCTCGATGCGACGCGCGTCTTCGTCGTGACGCTCGATGGCGATCACGCGCACGTGCGGAGCGAGCGCTGCGATCTCGATCGCGACGCTGCCGCTGCCCGCGCCGACATCCCAGATGACGCCGGCCGTGGGAATCGCGAGCTTGCCCAGTGCAACCGCGCGCACCTCGGCTTTCGTCACGAGGCGATCACGCGCCGCGAAGTGACGCTCAGACCGGCCCCATTCGAGCGTCGGCGTCCTCGCCACCGCGTCGCCGTCCAGGAGGACGACGACCGACATCGCGTCGAAGGAGCCGGCGGCGAGCTGGTCGAGCGTCAGGACATCGACGCGCTCGTCGGGCTCCCCGAGGCGCGAGCACACTGCGGCGCGGCGGTGCGGCGCGCCGAGTGCTCGGAGCTCCCGGCCCAGAGCCTCGGGCGGCGCATCCGGGGCGACGAGCACCGCGGCCTTCGAGTGCCGGACGGCGCGGCGGGCCGCGTCCGCCAGCGGACGACCGTGCGCCGAGATCACCGCGGCGTCGTCCCACGGCAGGCCCAGGCGGGCGAACGCGAGCGAGACCGACGACGGCGCGGGGTGGACGTCGAGACGCTCGGGGCCGAAGCGCTCGGCGAGCACGCGCACGACCCCGAAGAACCCGGGGTCCCCGGAGGCGAGGACGCACACGGAGCCGCGCTCACGCCCGAGCGCGTCCAGCACGGCCGTCAGCGGCCCGTCGATCGGCAGAGTACGGGCGCCGAGCGGCGCGAGCGTGCGGAGGTGGCGGGGCGCGCCGGCGACGACCGTGGCCGCCTCGATGGCGGCGCGAGCTTCCTTCCCGACCGGCTCGCCGCCAACGACGCCGACCACCGCGATGCGCTCAGGCACGAGCGACCACCGCCTCGCCGTCGAAGTCGACCATGACGACCTCGATCTCGAGTGCGCCGTCGACGTGCTGCCGGC
>DASYQJ010000158.1:0-1986 GCA_036005605.1 Acidimicrobiia bacterium | reverse complement strand
CAGGACGAACTCCCCGCCCTCGCAGCCCGCGCCGCCTGCATGGGCCGGGTGCCGGGCCGGGTGGCAGCGGCCCTGTTCGCGCCCCAGCATCCCGACGGCGTCGCCACCGCGGTCGACGACGCGTGGCGCGACCACGAGCCCGGCGCGCTCCTCGAGGCCCGTCTCCGTGGCGCCACCGCCTACCTCGCCGGTGCGCTCGGCGACGAGCCGCCGGGTGTCGAGCGCGCGAACGCGATCCTGCAGCCCGCGGTGGAGGCCCCGTCGACCGCCGGTCACCCGGTGTACGCCGGTCTGCGGTCGCTCGCATGGCCCGGTACGCCGCTCGGTGACCTCTGGCGCGCGTGCGACATGATCCGCGAGCGCCGGGGCGGCTCGCACCTCAACGCGTGGACGGCGGCCGGGCTGTCCGGGGTCGAGATCCAGCTGCTCACCGAGCGCTGGCGCACGACGACGAACCCCGGGTCGACCACCGCCGACCAGATGGGCTACCCGGCCGACGAGATCGCCGCTGCCCTCACCGCATTCCGAGATCGCGGCTTCGTCGACGGCGACGGCGCGCTCACTGACGACGGCCGCGAGTACCGCGAAGAGATCGAGCGCGCCACCGACGTCCAGGAAGGGGACCTGGTCGAGGCGTTGGGCGACGATGTCGACGAGCTGTTCGACCTCATGGCGCCCTGGGCGCGCGCCGTCGTCGCCGCGGCAGGCAGAATCGGGTCATGACCGACTCTCCGACGAACGACCAGGAACTTGTGGACCGGCTCGAGGAGGTGTGGGCGTCGATCGACTCGATGTGCGCCAACCTCACCGAGGCGCAGTGGAAGACGCCCACGGACCTCCCCGGCTGGAGCGTGCAGGACAACGTGGTGCACATCTCCGGCATCGAATCGAGCATCCTCGGACGGCCCGCACCCGACCACACGCCGCCCGACTATGACCACGTCAAGAACGAGGTCGGGCAGCGCAACGAGGTCTGGATCGACTCGCGACGCGCGTGGCCCGGCTCGAAGGTGCTCGACGAGTTCCGCGAGGTGACCGGCGCCCGGCTCGAGCAGCTGCGCGGCTTCACCGAGGCCGACTTCGACGCCGAGTCGTGGACGCCCGCCGGGCCCGGCACAGTCCGCGACCTGCTGCCGTTCCGCATCTTCGACTCGTGGGCGCACGAGCAGGACATCCGCCGCGCCGTCGACCAACCGTGCGATCTCGAAAGCCCGGTCGCCGACCTCGCGTTCGAACGCGTCCTCAGCGCGCTGCCGTACGTCGTCGGGAAGAAGGTGGGGCCGCCCGACGGCACGACGGTCGTGTTCGACGTGACGGGATCACGCCCGGCGACGATCGCCATCGGGGTCGAGGGCGGCCGGGCCAAGCCGCTGTCGTCGCCACCCGAGACACCGACCGTGACGCTCGCGATGGACGCCCAGACGCTCGCGTGCCTCGGCCTCGGCCGGTGGGACCCGTCGACGTCCCTGGACGAGGGCCAGGTGAAGATCACAGGCGACGACGCGCTCGGCCGCGCCGTCGTCGGGCAGATGAACTTCATGTTCTAATTCTCTGTCGGACAGCGCCGTTGCGGGTCAAGCCTCCTGCACGAGCCAGGTGTTGCCGTCGGGGTCGCTGAAGCTGGCGAACGAGTTGTACTTTCCTCGCTCGGGATCGGGCCCCGGTCGCTGCCCGCCCGGTTCGAAATGGAACACGTCGCTCACGTCCACACCGCGTTCGGCCAGCTCGGCGCGCGCCGCCTCGATGTCCGGCGTGACCAGGTGCGTTCCCCGCACGCTGCCCGGTTCCGCGTCGGTGACCCCCGTTCCGATGGTGATCGAGCACGCCGAGCCGGGCGGAGTCATCTGCACGATCCGCATCTCGCCGCCGGGCTGCACGTCGACGTCGAGGTTGAAGCCGACCTTCTCGACGTAGAAGGCCTTGGCCCGGTCCACGTCCGAGACCGGGAGCAGCACGAGCTCGAGTTTCAGGTCCACGGTGTTCTCC
>DASYQJ010000157.1:0-10507 GCA_036005605.1 Acidimicrobiia bacterium | reverse complement strand
CGCGCCGTGTTCGGAGCGCAGCGTGTTTTCGAGCCACGTGCCGAACGTGCCCGGGAGGACGTCGAGCACGAGCGACTCGCTGTCGACGTCGACGATGCCGGACAGCGCGCAGAGGTCGAGCACGACGCCGCCGTGCAGCGGCACGCTGGCGCCGCAGACGCCGCTGCGCCCTGCCGCCGCCGTGACGGGGACGCGGGCGTCGTCGCAGACGCGCAACACCGCCGCCACCTCTTCTCCTGACCCCGGCCGCGCGACTGCGCCGGCGCGCGCCGCGACCTGCCCGTCGAGCGCCCAGATCATCGCCAGCGGCCACCAGTCGCGGCTCGCTTCCGCGACAACTTCGGCGTCGACGGTGACGTCGGAGCACGCCGACCGCAGCCGCGTCAGCACCTTGTCGTCGACGGTGACTGCAGGCGCGGAGAGGTGCGCGCGCACCTCGGCAGCGGATCCACCGAACGCGATCGGTGGTGTCGGCTGCCCGGTCGCGCCCATCGCGCCGGCTAGGTCCCCAGCTGAGTCTCGGGCAGGTCGGCGGCGTCGCGTTCGGCCGCCACCGCCGCCCGGTACTCCTTGACCTGCCGGGCACGCTCGGCGTCGTCCCAGCCCAGCTCGCGCCCGACGAGCACGGCGGCGACCTCGGCCGCGGCGGCCGAGTCGTCGCGGGCGAGCAAGCGGGCCCGGGTCCGGCGGGTGAGCACGTCGTCGAGCGTGCGGGCCATCTCGCTGCGCACCGCGTGCACGGCCTCGGCCTTCAGGTACGGGAGGCCCGGCACGAGCGGCTCACCGAGCGCGGGCTCCTGGTCGACGAGTGCTTCGACCTCTGCCCCCTCGGTGCCGTAGCGGTGGGCGAGGTGCTCATGACGGCTCGGCTCGTTGGTCTCGGGCGGGTCCTCGTAGCCGTCCGCGCCGATCAGCTTCAATTGCTTGGTGCGGCAGCGGCGGCGCTTCCCGAGAACGGCGTCGACCTCGTCGACCGTGTCGGCGGCCATCCGCCGGTACGTCGTGAGCTTCCCGCCCGTGACCGTCACGAGGCCGCCCTCGGAGCGGCGCACCGCGTGCCGGCGGGACAAGTCGGCGGTTCGGTCGTTGGCGGCGGTGCGCAGCAATGGCCGCAGCCCCGCCCAGGTGCCCAGCACGTCGTCCTCCCGGACGGGGTCGGTGATCACGGCGTTCAGGGCCCGGAGCAGGTAGGCGACATCGTCGGGCGTGCACTCGGGGTCGTCGAGGGGGCCGTCGTAGTCGGTGTCGGTGGTGCCGACGTACGTCAGGTCGCCCCATGGCACGACGAACACCGAGCGCCGGTCCTTGGCGACGGGAACCACGACGGCGATGTCGTTGCGCACCTTGGTCCAAGGCACGGTGATGTGGATGCCCTTCGCGGGCCGGATCGAGTGCGGATGACTCGGTTCGTCGAGCGCGCGCACGTCGTCGGTCCAGACGCCGGCCGCGTTCACGACGACGTCCGCCCGCACCTCGACCTCATCCCCGTCGGCCTGCACGCGCGCGCCGCGAATACGTCCCTTCTCGTCCTTCCGGAGTGACGTGACGCCGGCGTAGTTCGCCACGACCGCACCATGCGCGGCGGCGGTCCGACAGAGCGTGAGCGTCAGACGAGCGTCGTCCGTGTGCGCGTCGTGGTAGAGGTAGCCACCGGCGACGCGGTCGGCGCGCAGGGTCGGCATGTGCATGACCGCCTGGTCGGAAGAGACGCGTTTGTGCCGCTTGCCGATGCGCAACCCGCCGGTGAGGTCGTACATCCACAGGGCGCCACCCAGGGCACGGGCCAGACGCCGGCTGATCACACCGTCCTTGGTGAGCACCGGGATGAGGAAGGGAAGGACCCGCACGAGGTGGGGGGCGTTGCGCAGCGCGACCTGGCGCTCGGCCAGGCCCTCGTAGACGAGGCCGACCTCGCGTTGTTGCAGGTAGCGGAGACCGCCGTGCACGAGCTTCGAGCTCTTCGACGACGTCCCCGAGGCGAAGTCGTCCCGCTCGACGAGCGCGGTGCGCAACCCCCGGCTCGCCGCGTCCAGCGCGACACCGGCGCCGGTGATCCCGCCCCCGACGACCAGGACGTCGAACTGCTCGGCCGCCAGGCGTTCGAGAGCCTCCGCCCGATCGAAGGGCGGCGGGCGGCGCGGCGTGTCCATTCGCCCGAGGCTACCGCCGGGTCGTGCGAGTGGCCCGGCCCCGATCCCCGGACGCGACGAACTTGTGGCACTGTGAGTGCAGCAATCGGAGAGCTGCCCGGGGCGAGCGTGCCGACACCGCTATTCACCACAACCGACGACGTCGTCCTCACCGGGCGCCAATGGCTGCGGGCCGACGCACCGCGCGCGGCCGTCGTCCTCGTGCACGGGTTCACTGCTTCGGCCAACGACCCCGCCGTGTGCGACGTGGCGGAAGCGCTGCACACCGACGGTGTCGACATCGTGTGCTACGACGCGCGCGGTCACGGCACGTCGGAGGGGCATTCGACGCTCGGCGACCTCGAGCGTCACGACGTGGCGGCGGCAGTCGAAGCCGCACGCGAGCGCAACGACCGCGTCGTGCTCGTCGGCGCGTCGATGGGCGCGATCGCCGCCTTGCGGTTCGCCGCGCACGCCGACGGGCTCGCCGGTATCGTGTCGGTGAGCTGTCCGGCGTACTGGCGCCTCCCTCGCAACGTGCAGGGTGTGCTCGCCGCCGGGCTCACCCGCACCCGCGTCGGCCGTGCCGTGGCGTCCCGCTTGATGGGCGTGCAGGTCGCCCCACGCTGGACGAACCCCGAGCCGCCGATCGAGCTGGTCCCGAAGGTGCAGGCGCCGGTGGCGTTCCTGCACGGCGCCGCCGACCGGTTCGTGCCCGCGTCCGACGCCACCGAGCTCTACGAGGTCGCCGGCGAGCCGCGCCGCCTGCAGATCGTGCCCGCCATGGGCCACGCCTTCGCCCCGCAGTCCGTCGCCGCGATCCGCGACGCCGTCGACTGGGTGCTCGACCCCTCCATGCGTACCTAACGCCGCTCAACGGGCTCTGTGCACGCACTATCCATCCCGCCCGTCCGGCTCCCACCACCAGGCGAGGCCGTACAGGCCGGGTCCGGTGTGCACGACCATCACCGAACCGAACTCGCCGACGAACTTCGTCGCCGGCGTGACCTCGGCCTCGACCCGCTCGAGCACACCTTCGGCCGCGTCGGGTGCCAGTGCGTGCAGCGCGGCCACGTGCAGCCGGGTGTTCGGCTCGCGTGAGCGCACAAGCCGGCCGACCATCCGGTCGGTGGCCGCCTCGGCGCTCAGCGCCGGCCGCAGGCGCCGGACCCGTCCGCCGCCGAACTCGAACAGCGGGTTGATGCGCAGCCGCCGCCCGGCCCAGCCCGCGATGCCGGGCACGCGTCCGCTGCGCACGAGGTGGTCGAGGCTCGGGACGGAGGCGACGAGCTGCACGCGTTCGACGACGTCCTTGGCCTCCGCCTCCACCTCGTCGAGCGACGCGCCCCGTTCGGCGGCGCCCGCCGCGGCCAGCACGACGAGCGCTTCGGCGCCGGCTGCGGTCGCGGTGTCGACGACGCGCACGTGGTCGCCGAGCTGACCAGCGGCGATCGTCGCCGCCTCGTGCGTGCCGCTCATGCTGGCGGCGATCGTGAGGACGAGGACGCCGTCGTCGCCGAGACGTGACTCGATGGCCTGCTGGAACTCACCCGGTGCGGGACCGGAAGTCGAGACGCGCTCGTCGCCCAGCAGCTCGCTCAACGGCCGCTCGCCTTCGCGTACTGAGTCCCCGCCGATCGTCAGCCACATCGGCACGACGGTGATCCCGTGCCGCGCAACGAGCTCGGATGGCAGGGCGGCGGCGCTGTCGGTGACGATCGCGACGGTCATTGCGGGCGACGCCGTTCCCGCACGGCCGCCGCGCTCGCGACGACCAGCAGTCCAGAGCACAGGAGCACGACTCGCGACGGCTCGAGCCGCCCGATCAGCGGCCAGGTCACGGCGCCGAGCAAGGCGGCGGCGAGGCCGGCGCCGACGGCCGCCAAGCTGAGCGCCACCCTGATCACGACATGGAACGCGGCGAACGCGAGGACGCGCTCCTGCCCGTCGAGCTGCGACTGCAACGCACCCATCCCGGCGGCGAGCGTAAAGGCGGCGGCGGCGCCGAAGCCGACTGCGCCGAGGTACGCCGCCCACAGACCCGGCGACAGGCTGAACACGGCGACGACGAGCCCGATCACGAGTGTGCCGAATGCGGTGCGTTGGATCGCGTCACCGCCCGAGGCGCGCTGGAGCGCGGCGATGCCGAGGACGGCGCCGGCGCCGAACAAAGCGATGAGCCAGCCGAACTCGGCGTCGCTGGCGTCGAGGACTTCGCGCACGAACACGATGCCGGTAGAAAAGAGCGCCCCCAGCCCCAGGGCGACGGCGGCTGCCGCCGGCATCACCGCCCGCACCAGCGGGATCCGGAACGCGCCCCGGAAGCCGGCGTTCTCGGACGGACCGTCGGCGGCCGCCGCGCCGGCGAGGTCGGTGGCGCGGGCGATGCAGGCGAACGACACGAGGAACGTCAGGGCGTCGATCCAGAACACGAGTGCGTGCGTCCGGCCGCCGATGTCGCTTCCCGGGAGCGCGGCAACCGCGGCGAACGCCGCCGCGCCCAACGGGATGCTCCCGTACGACGAGCCCAGGATCAGGCCGTTTGCGAGCGGGAGCTCGTTGCGGTCGACCACGTCGGGGATCGACGCGTCACGTGCCGGAAGGAACACGATGCTCGCCACCTCGACCAGGAACGCCCAGAGGTAGATCCACCACAAGCCGCGCACGAACGGGACGAGCGCGATCATTCCGGCGCGGGCCGCGTCCATCGTGAGCATCGTGCGGCGGCGGTCCCACCGGCTCGCCGCCCGCGCCGCGAGCGGACCGCCGATCGCGGCCGGGATGAGTCGCAGCGCGAGGATCCCGCCGACGGCGGCGGGCGACCCGGTGATCGCGAGCGTCAGCGCCATGAACGCGATCGTGCCCATCCAGTCGCCGAGCGCGGAGACGGCCTGCCCGACGAGCAGGTCGCGGTAGCTCTGGCGGCGGACGAGGGTCCCGACGCTCACGGCGTCTGGGGGGCTACGCGGTCGTCGCGGTCGTACAGGATGCGATTGCGGTACGTCCGGCCCCGGGGCGGCTTGGCGGGTGCGTTCCCGACGATGCGCTTCACGAGCATCGGGATCGCGATGGAGATGCCGGCGAGCGCGCCGACCGCGCCGTGCGTCACTGCCAGCACCGGCGTCAGCGCGACCTCGGCCACGAGGGCGCCAACCGCGGTCTCGCCGAACACCTTCCCGAGGATCATGCCGGCGAGCAGCATCACGGTCCCTGGCCACGCGACGACCAACAGCGCGCCGAGCGCGGGGGAGATGCCACGTCCACCGGCGCCCCGCAGGAACGGCGACCAGTTGTGGCCGACCACCGCGGCCCCGCCCGCCACCGCAGCCAGCGCCGGGTGACCCGCCGCCATGGCGAGCGCCGGGCCTGCCGCGCCCTTGGCGATGTCGAGGATGCCCGCCGCCGCCATCGGCAAGAACCCGGCGACCCGGTACAGGGAGGTGCCCGAGACGGTGCCGGTACCGACGCGGCGGAGGTCGACGCCGCGTGCCCGCCGAGCCGCGACGTAGGTGAAGGGGATGGCGCCCACCGCGAAGGACAGCACGAGGATCGCCGCCGCCTGCATGCCATGAGTCTGGCCCACACGTAGGCGGTTCCGCGCCCCAACTGCCCACTCGACCAAGACACGGCCATCCCGGACATGTAAGACTTTCGGGCAGGCGGGGCCCAACGGGGGAGCATGGGTCCCAAAAGGGGGGAACGTGGGTCGTCGCCTGAGTGCCACCGCGCTGGCAGTCGCCATCGCCGTCGTCGGGGGCTCGTTCTCCCTGACGGGCGCGGGGGCCCAGAGCTCGCCGGGCCCGGCCCAGGTCGGGCGGTTCCTCCCGCCGTTCGAGGACACGCGCCCCGGCGAAGGGCCCGAGGCGTGCCACACCGACGCCGACGGCCGCCAGCTGTGCAAGCCCGCCGGCGCGACCGTGGTCGCGCTCAACAACGGCAAGGTCCTGTACTGGGACGCGCTCGAGGGCACCGAGAACGTCCAGCTGAGCATCGTGCTGGAGTTCGGCAAGCAGGCGCGCAATGACCGCAGCCGCACGATCGATCTGTCCGGGCCGCAACCGGTCTTCGGCACGCCCGATCCCGCCGACGCCGGCGCCAACCCCGGCGGCAACCAGTCGAATCCGCTCCCGATCCCGTCGCTCCCGTTGCCGGGCGGGAACGGCGATACCACCGCCAACGACGGTGACCTGTTCTGCGCCGACCAGGTGCAGCTCGCCGACGGGCGGATCATGGCCGTCGGCGGCACCGACTACTACCGCGACCCCGCGATCCCCGGCACCGACTTCGGCGTCGTCGAGCTCGAGGGGCTGCGCAACGCGCGCATCTACGACCCGACGACCAATCAGTGGTCGCAGTCAGGCTCGATGCACTACGGCCGCTGGTACCCGTCGCTGGTCACGCTGCCCGACGGCAAGATCCTCGTCGCCAGCGGCGTGAGCAAGCTGTTGAAGCCGCTGTACCCGGACCGTCCGTTCGACTCGGGCACCAACGTGAAGCAGCTCGAGCTCTACGATCCCGCAACCGGTCAGTGGTCCGTGCTGCCCGAGAGCGCCAACCGGTCGCTGCCGCTGTTCCCGCGGCTGCACCTGCTTCCCAACGGGCACGTCTACTACGACGTCGCCGGCCAGTCGTTCAACCCGTTCGGTCAGGCGTACGACGAGGCGTTCTGGAACCTCGCCGCCAGTTTCGACCCCGCCGGCAACCGGTGGACCGAACTCGGCATCCCCGGGCTGACCGCCGGCAACGCCGACGCCGGCTTCGGGTTCCGGGGCTCGACGTTCTCGATGATGCTCCCGCTCGAGCCCGACGCGAGCGGCAACTACAGCAAGGCGTCGTTCCTCACCGCCGGCGGCACCCCGAGCGCGGTGGCGCCGTCGCCGGGCACGCCGCTCGGCACGAACCAGAGCCGCATCGACACCGTCACGATCGGCGCGACGGGGAGCGAGACGCTGTCGAGCGAGTCGACGGGACCGCTGCACACTGCCCGCTGGTATCCGAGCGGTGTGCTGCTCCCGAACGGCCAGGTGATGGCGTTCTCGGGCGCCGACATCGACGAGGTGCAGGCACCGAGCCTGGGCCGCCCGGTCAAGCAGGCCGAGCTGTACGACCCCGAGACGAAGACGTGGTCGCCGGTGGCCACCGCCGCCCGGCCGCGCACGTACCACAACACCGGGATGCTGATGCCCGACGGGCGTGTGCTCGTCGGCGGGCACGCGCCGATCTCGACCGCGTACCTGTCGAACATCGCCGTGCCCGGCGCCAACCCCAACCCCGACCGCGACCCGACGTTCGAGATCTACGAGCCGCCGTATCTGTTCGCCGGCCACCGGCCGACGGTCGGTGCGGCTCCGGACACCCTTGGATACGGCTCGACGATCCGGATCGCGACACCCGACGCCGCGTCGCTCGACAGCGTCGTGCTCATGCGAAACTCCGCGATCACGCATCTCGTCGACGGCGACCAGCGGGCCGTGAAGCTGCCGGTCGTCCGGCGCGGCAACGGCGCCGTGTGGGTCAAGGCGCCGCCGCGGCCCGAGGTCGCGCCGCCCGGCCCCTACCTGATGTTCCTGAACCAGAAGGTCGGGAACCAGATGGTGCCCTCGGTCGGACATCAGATGACGCTCGCCGGGTGATCTGCGATCCGTTTCTCGGTGGCTCCGGCGGCCGCTAGCCCTCGCCGGAGGACCCCCCACCGGCCGGCGGCGGCCGCCGGGCCTTTCGCCTTCGCCGTCGCCATCTTCGCCGCCTGTGCCGTCGCCGCGGGCGCGGTCGTCGTTCCCGCCGCGCCGGCCGCCGCGCGCGGCAGCGACCCGACCGTCCGGCCCGTCCTCGACGCCGTCGAGCCCGCACTCCCCGG
The DNA here is from genome assembly GCA_036005605.1 of Acidimicrobiia bacterium. GTDB lineage: Bacteria > Actinomycetota > Acidimicrobiia > IMCC26256 > JACDBD01 > JALZAA01. Next base: position 2,521 of record DASYQJ010000157.1, on the reverse strand, counting down.
CGTCACGGTGCAGCTCGCCCAGAGCGTCACCGCCCAGATGGTCGTCGCCAACCCGACGCCGACCACGCTCTCGGTGCTCGACGGCGACGGCCAGCCATTCCTCCGCATCGGTCCCGAAGGCGTGCTCGCCAACCGGGCGTCGCCGTGGTGGTACCTGACCAACAGCCCCAACGGCGACGCCACCATCCCGGCCGACGCCCAACCCGGGGCGCCGCCTCGCTGGGAGCAGGTCGCGGCCGAACCGGCGTGGGGCTGGTTCGAGCACCGGCTGCATCCAGCCCCGCAGGGCGTCCCGCCCGACGTGTCCCGCGCCCGCCGGATCACGACGCTGGCGCGCTGGTCCGTCCCGTTCGACTACGGCGGTCAACCCGTCGAGGCAAGCGGCCGCATCGTGTACGAGCCGGTGCGGGGCGCGGTGACGACGCGCCTGCGCGGCTCCACACGGCCGTTCCGTGACGTCGAGGTGCAGTTGGCGCCCGGGCGCGTGCCGGCGCTGTTCCTCGTGAACCGGGGCGTCGAGCCGGTGGTCGTCACGGGGCGGGAGGGCGAGCCGTTCCTGCGGCTCGGCCCGAGCGGCGCCGAGGTCAACCGGCGTAGCCCCACCTGGGCCGACGACGCCCGCGCTCAAGGCCAGGACCTCACGGTCGCGGCCGCGGTCGTGGATCCGACCGCGCCGCCCGATTGGGCCCCGGCCGCGGGCACGCAGACGTACTCGTGGCTCGAGTTCCGCGGCCTGTACGAACGCGACCGTCCGCCTCGCCGCGTGCTCGAAGCCGGCAAGACGGCCGTGCTGCGGGCGTGGACGGTGCCGCTCGAGCAGGACGGCCGGCGCGTCCATCTCCGCGGCGAGACGGTTTGGAAACCGGTCAGCCGGGCGGGGGACTGATCTTGCGCGCGGGTTTGCCCGGATAGCCCTCGGGGAGCAAGAAGGTGCCGTCGGTCGTCGCCGAGTACACCTGCCACCCGTAGTAGCCGAGGAACGCGCGCTCGTCCGACAACATGAGCTGCGCGTACGACTCGACGGCCTCCACGTAGCGATCGCTGTTGTTGTACCGGAACAACGCGCTGCTCATGTCGCTTGGTCCACCGTTGGCCTGCAAGAGGCGAGCAGCGGCGAGGATGGCGTCGCGGTTGTCGTTGATGTCGCCCTGCCCGTAGCGCGCCCACGTCTCCGGGATGAACTGCATCGGTCCCTGCGCACCGGCGCTGCTCGTGCCCCGGATCCGACCCAGACGGGTCTCGACGAGGTGGATCGACGCGAAGTACGCCCACGGGATGCCCGACGCCGCTTCGGCTTCGCCGTAATAGGCACGGAGAACGTCGACCGGCGGCGGCGACACGATGTGCCAGTCGGGAAGCTGTCGCGGCCGCGGTCCTTCTCCTCCGAGCGCCGCCAAGTCGCGCCCGGCGCGCTCGTTGGCGGTCACGATCGGCTGCACGTCGGCCGGCAGACGAGCGACGACGTCCTCGAGCCAGCGCGGATGAGTGCTGAGAGCGCGGTACGCCTTCTGTTGCTCCCGGCCGAGGCGGTTGATCTCCGCGGGCCGGGTCTTCGGCGCGCGGAGGGCGCGTTCGACCCGCGCCAGCGCGGCGGCCGTCTGCGCCGGGTTCTTCGGGACCGCGATGTCGTCGGGCCCTTTGACCGGCTTGCCTTCGTCCCCGCCACCTCCGCCCGAGCACCCGACCGCCACGGCGAGTGCGAGCACGAGCGCGGCCCGCCGCACGGATCAGGCCAGGAGTCCGGGCCGGCCGTCGTCGGTGACGATGGCCCCGCCCGCGGCTACCCACGCTTCGAGCCCGCCCTCGTAGTTCACGGCCTGGAACCCCATCTCGCGCAGCTCGATGGTGGCGTCGGCACTGCGCTCGCCGGTGCGCGAGATCGCGACGAGCCGACGGTTCATCGGCAGGGTGAACCGCTGCGATTCGAGCTGGTCCATCGGGATCGACCACGCGTCGGGCGCGTGCCCGGCCGCGTACTCGCCCGGATCGCGCACGTCCACGAAGACGTCGTCGGCGAGCTCGCCGCCCACTTGGATCTGCGGGATCCGCTGGCCGACGTAGCGCGGCATCTGCGTCCTCAGGCGACGGTGCCGGGCTGCCCGTCGTCGGTCACGATCGGCATGCCGGCGGCCTGCCAGGCCTCGCTCCCGCCGGCGACGTTGACCGCGCCGTACCCGGCCGCCACGAGCGCCTGCGCGACCTGGCCCGACCGGCTGCCCGTCTTGCAGATCACGACGATCTCGCGGTCGGTGGGGAGCTCCTCCTGGCGCTCGGCCAGCTCGCCCATCGGGATCCACGCCGCGCCCTCGGCGTGACCCGCCTGCCACTCGTTCGGGTTGCGCACATCGAGCAGCAGCGCGCCGGCGTCGACCCTGCGCCTGCTCTCGACCGGGTCGATGTGGTCCACGTCGGCCGGTGTCATGCCGTCGGCTCCTTCTCCCGCCCGGTCTGGTGCTGCGCCTTCCATGCGTCGTACCCACCGAGCAGGTCGGACACGTCGTCGAAGCCGGCGGCGGCGAGC
>DASYQJ010000156.1:0-30641 GCA_036005605.1 Acidimicrobiia bacterium | reverse complement strand
GTCGGCGAGCTCCATGTCCTTGGCTTCCATGAACGTCTGACCGCAGAAGCGCGGGAACGTCGGGAACGACAGCGACGCCTCGACCCAGTTGACGTCCATGTCCTCGAGGCGCGCCTTCGGGTCGTAGCAGCCCGGGCGCATCTCCTCGTACGTGATGGCGGTGATCTTGACCTCGTCGCGGTCGAAGCCGACCGCCGCGCTCAGGCGCGTCTGCGGGATCTTCTTGTCCTCGTAGTGCCACCAGTCGCAGGGGTTGCCCTCGCCTTTCTCGTACGAGAAGTTGCCGCCGACGAACGTCATCTCCCCCAGTGGCGCCCGCACGACGCGGGGCCCGACGTCCAGATACTTCTTCGGCAACCGCTTCTGCCAGACGTCGGCCGGCTCCACGACGTGGTCGTCCACCGAGATGATCTTCGGGATGTCAGCCATGCGGCGAGCTTAGACCTGACGGGGCGTCAGGTCGCAGGGGGACGCGTGAGGATCTGGTCGATCACGAAGCCGCCGACGGCCACGACGAGCGCGCCGATCACAATGATCAGCGTGGAGTTGGCGAGGCTCCGGGCGATGACATCCCATGCGGCGTCGAACGCGTCCCGGGCGACAAACGGATCGAGGCTGCGACCGACCACCTGCTTCGCCAGCGCCATGAGCCCGAGAAAGAGGAGTGACACACCGGCGACGACTGTGCCGGCGATGCCCAGGGCACGCCAGCGCCGTTCGGATATCGCGACCGCCATCGCGAGCAGCACGAGGACTACGAGGGGCGTGACCAACGCCACCCGCTGTGCACCGTCGACCGCACCCCACAGGATCGGCACCTCGCTCCTCCGGGCGATGACGATGGGCGGCAGCTGCGTGCCACTGAGCGCCCGGGCGACCTGGGGGTTCTGAGCCCGAGCGAGGTTCACGCCCGGTGCGACATCGAGTGTGATCGTGTCCTCGTCCGAGGTGAGCTGGTCATGGACACCTCTTAGGGACTCCTTGAAGGCGGCACGATACGCGCGGGTGCCGAGCGCGCCCGCGATACCTGTCCTGATCACGGGCTCGCTCGCCACCGGCACGGACTGGGTTTGCTCGATGTCGGTCACCACCGCGTCGGCGATCCCTTGCCGCACCGCCTCGCGATCAAGCAGGTCGTCCGACAGATTGGTGAAGCGCTCGCGATCCAACAGCACCTGCTGCGTCCACAGCCCGACGAGCGCGAACGGGAGCAAGAAGCCCGCTGCCACGAGGAGCAGCGTGACGAGAGCCCGTCGGCTCACGCCGCCGGTTGTCGGCGCAACACGAAGGCGAAGCGGGTCAGGACCGCGCCCCAGAACAGGAGCATGATGCCGATCACGAGCGCGACCACGAGGATCGTGATCCCCGGCCACACGACCGTGATGACGGCGGCGACCAAGGCGGCGATGCCCTTGGCGAGGAAGTGGCCGGTGTGGGGCCGCTCGCCGCGATGCCGGTACGCGTACCAGAGCGTCATCGCGGCGTAGAGGAACAGCCAAATCGCCAGGAGCAGCGCCAGCACGAGGGCGGTCACGTCGGGCCAGGCGAGGACGACGATGCCCGCGATCAGGTCGACGATCCCGCGAAACAGGATGAAGCCCCATCCCTGGGTGTGGCGTTCGGCGATGGACCAGCCGATCTCGGCGCCCCCGGCGAGGAGAAGGAACACGCCCAGCACGAAGACGAGCGCGAGCACCGTGACACCGGGCCACACGATGGTGATCAGGCCCGCGACCAGGGCCGCGATCCCGAGCGCGAGGACCCACGGCCAGCTCCGGCGCGTGTCGACTCTGATGACTTCGACGGCGGGCTCGGGCGGCGGCGTGGTGCTCATCGTGACTCCCTGCGGTCGCGGACGCGCTTTTGGAACTTAGCGCCTTACACGCGTACGCCGAGGTACACCGCGGCGAGGCGGTCGGCATCCGCCTCCTGGCGCGGTCCCGTCCACACGATGCGTCCGAGCTCCATCACCGCGACGACGTCCGCCAGCTCGAGCGCTTCGCGTGCCTTCTCCTCGACCAACAGCAGTGAGCTCCCGCGCTGACGGAGCTCGGTCAGCGCCTCGAACACGGCCTCGCTCGCCATCGGCGCCAGTCCGAGTGACGGCTCGTCGGCGACGAACACGGCCGGCGTTCGCACCAGTGCGGGAGCGAGCGCCAACATCTGCTGCTCGCCTCCGGACAGCAGCCCGGCCGGCTGCCGGCGGCGATCGGCGAGCAGTGGGAAGCGCTCGTACGCCTGCTCGCGTTCGCGCGCCGACCGCAGCCACACACTCAGGTTCTCGTCGACGGACAAGCCGGGAAAGATCCCGCGCGCTTCGGGCGCGAGCAGCAGCCCACGCCGGGCGCGCCGGAACGCCGGCTGATCGGTGACGTCCGTACCGTCCAGCCGGACACGCCCCGCAGTCGGTGCGAGCAACCCGGCGGCCGCTGCGCACAGCGTCGACTTGCCCGCGCCGTTGGGCCCCAGCAGCGTGACGACCCGGCCGGCGGGGACGGCGAGGTCGACGCCGTGCAGCACCTCGACTTCGCCGTACCCGGCGACGATGCCGTCGAGCCGGAGCGCGGCGGGCTCGTCTTCTCGGGCTCCGTCTCGGGCGCCGTCCGCCGACGCCGCTGCGAGCGGTGGCTCTGCCGGCGCCGTCGTGACGGGCGCCGCGGCTGGGGCGGCGGCGCGCTCGCGCCGGCGGCGGCGCTCCAAGCGTTGTGTGCCGACGAGGGCGAGGACGCCGTCGGGGTTCTTCGCCAGGTTGATGGCGCCGACGCCGAACAGGATGGCCGCGAGCTGCGTGGTCCCCGTCAGGTTCGCCGCCCATGCGGGCATGAAGCCCCAGCCCGTGACCACTTGGAGCAGATCGGTGAAACACGCGAACGCGAGCCCGGCGAGCAGCGCGCCGCCCGGGCGCCGGATCCCGAACGTGACGGTCACCGCGAGCCAGATCAACCCGACGAACGCGGGCGCGGTCCGGTTGTTGACCGGGCTGCTCACGACGGTGAGCAGCGCGCCCCCGAGTCCCGCGATCCCTGCGGACACCGCGAACAACGACACCTTCGACCAGCCCGCCGCGATCCCGGCGGTGCGGGCAGCCACCTCCGAGCTGCGCACGGCCAGCACAGCGCGGCCCGACGCCGAACGTTGCAGGTTGTGAATGACCAGGGTGACCGCACCGAACACGAGGAGGGCGAGCATCGCCAGCTGGTGCGGTCGCGTGAAGTCGAACGGCCCGAGCGGCAGCTCGGATTCGAAGGTCTGGAGGTTCAGGGGTGGGACCGGCCACCCACGGGATCCGTTCCGGACGACGTCGAGCTGGAACACGATGAGCTCGGCGATGAACGCGACGGAGAGCGTCGCGAGCGCGAGCGCGAGCGGGCCGAGGCGCCGCACCGGGATCGCGACGAGTGCGCCGACGGCGGCGGCGACCACGACGCCGGCGACCAAGGCGGCGAAGAAGCTGAAGCGGCCGTCGTGCATGAGCAGAGGGATCGTGAAGCCGAACTCGGTGTTCACGAGGTAGCCGACCGTGAACGCGGATGCCGTCACGAACGTGGCTTGCCCCAGGCTCACCATCCCCCCGAGGCCGGTGATCACGACGAACGACAGGAACACGATCCCGAGAACGATGCCCTTGGCGATGAGGCTGGACCAGAACTCGTTCGCGAACCAGAGCTCGTAGACGACCAGCCCGCTTACCGCGACGGCCCAGGGAAGGACGCGTCGCCAATGAGGTAGCCCGGCACGGTGGTCCTCGGGCGGTGACTCGTCGGCGACCGACCCGGCCGCGCGGGTGCGGTCGAGCGCGAGGAAGAAAAAGAGGAGAGCGACTGTGAGGATGAACGGGATCGACGAGAGGAATCCCGAAATGTCGGTGAGGAAGCCGGGCGCGTACCCGAACACGAGGTTCTGCAGGACGCCCAGGGCGAGCCCGGCCGCGAACGCGAGCGGGATCGACCGCAAGCCGGCGGCGACGACCGCCGCCAGCGAGCCGAGTACGACCAGCGTGTAGTCGAAGTCGCTGAGCCCGAACAGCGGGGCGATCAGGACACCACCCAGCCCGGCCAGCATCATCGACAGCACCCAAGCCACCGCCGAGGTCTTCGCCGCGTTCACGCCCCGAAGGCCGGCGAGGTCGCGCCGGTCGACGCCGGCGCGCATTTCGAGCCCGACGCGGGTGTGCCGCAGCACCGCCCACAGCAGCAGCGCCGCCGCGCCGGCGGCGAGAAACACCGCCAGCTGGTCCGAGTTGATGGCGACGCCGCTGAGCGGCCGCCACACGACCTCGCTCGGCACGGGCCCGAGCCCGGGCGGCCGGAACCCTGGCACGTTCGTGGGCAGCCCCAGCTCCAGGACGGAGTTGCCCACCGTCTCGACCAGCCAGAGCACCAGCGCCGGGAACGCCACCAGCAGACCGATCGTGCCGACGATGCGGGCGTACACGGGCGCGTCGGCAAGTCGCCGCAGCAGGATGCGGTCGAGCAGCAACCCGAGCAGCGGCGCGAACACAAAGATCGCCACGATCGCCGACGGGACGATGGGCCAACCCAAGCCACCGTCGGCGACGGCAGCGTGCAGCTGGAAGTACAGGTAGGCGGTCGCGAACGCGATCGCGCCGTGCGCGAAGTTGAAGATGCCCGAGCTCTGGTACGTGAGGACGAGCCCCGACGCCATCACCGAGTAGATGGCGCCGGACACCGCGCCCGAGATCACGAGGTTGAGCAGCTTCTCCACACTGGCTCCTCGTGTTTCTCGGGCGCGGCTCCCGACTGACTTCCTCGCTCCTAACCGACCTTCACCCGCTTGTAGCAACTGAACGGCACGCGGATCGAGTAGTTGGTGCCGTCACTCTCGACGAGCGTGCCGCACGTGCCCCCATTCGTGTGTCCGGCGGGGAAGCTGATCGAGCCGACCACGTCTTTCAACTCATACTTGAAGTTCCGGTTCGCGGCCCTGAGGAACCGCGTCTCGGTGAGGTTCTTGCCCGTCTTCTTGAGCATCTGGATGAACATGTCGGCGGACAGGTAACCCGCGAGCACGGGCTGAGTCAGGATCTGATCGGGCTTGACCGCCCGGATCTCGTCGATGATCTGCTGCATCGCCGTGTTGCCCTGTTGGGCCGACTCGAACGCGTTGAACTGGATGAAGACGCTCGAGCCGACGTACTGCGCCGCGATCCGTGGGTCGTAGCCCACCGCGTTCGTGAGCACGCCCTGGTAGCCGAGTTCGAGCAGTTTGTTCTGGAGCCCATTGACGTTGTTGACGGCCAGCGTCAGGAACACGACGTCGGGCGGCTTGCCGTTGTTGCTCGACATGATGTCGTTGGCGAACGGCGTGTAGTCGCTGACTGTCGCCGGCAAGGGCGGGATCGGGTTCTTGTTGTAGACGACCTTGAAGCCGCCGGCCTTGGCCGACGCCGTGATCACCTTCACTCCTGCCTTGCCAGAATCGTTGTCCTCGGCGATCACCGCCGCGGTCTTGCCCTTCGTGTCGCCGTTGAAGTTCCCCTTCTTGATCAGGTCACCCCACGTGGACGCGGCCGTCTTCGGGTTCTCGGGCGTCAGGCAGCCGCTGAACCCGAAGCCGAACGGGTTCTCGCAGAATCCCGACGAGATGCCCCAACCGACGAACGGCGTCTTGTTCTGGGCGAAGAAGTCGCTCGCGCCGAGGAACGGCGTGATCACGGGTACGACGGCAAAGACCTGATCGTCCTGGACCAGCTTCCTGCCTTCGTCGAGGTTCTTGTTCTGATCGCTGCCGTCGTCCCGGAAGCCGAGGAAGTTGATCTTCCGTCCGCCCGGTATCTCGTTGGAGTTGTTCGCTTTGTCGAAGCGGGCCTGGGCGCCCACGGCCGAGTCCTGGTAGAAGCCCGCGTAGCCCAGCCCGCCGACCGTGATCGTGTCGTCGGTGACGCCGCGCGTCGGCGCGGCCGGTCGTGCCACCGTGCTTCCTGCCACGCTCGTCGTCGCGAGCACCAGCGCCAGCACCGCGAGCGCGCCCATTAGCTTGTGTGGCTTCACGTCGTTCCCCCCGTTTGTTTGCTGCTAGCCGAGGTACGCCGTGCGCACCGCGGCGTCAGACTGAATCTCCTTCGGACTTCCGACCGCGATCACCTCGCCCAGGTTGAGCACCGCGATCCGGCCGCATTGCTCCATCACGAACCCGACGTCGTGCTCGACCAGAAGCACAGCGCACGACTCCTCGGCCTGGATGGCATGGATGCGCTCCCCCAGCCGCTCCATCTCATCCTCGCCCAAGCCCGAGGTCGGTTCGTCGAGGAGCAAGACGCGCGGCGGATCCACGATTGCCCGCGCCAGCTCGACCATCCGGGCCAGCCCCATCGGCAACGAGCCCGCGGGATGGTCGGCCACCGCGGTCAGCCCGCACAGGTCGAGCACGTGCGCCACGCGCTCGCGCCGTTCGCGCTCGCGAAGGCGACGAGTTGGAAGGCCGAGGAGGTCGGCAGGGAGCCCGCCACCTCCTCCACGCCACTCGAGCGCGGCGAGCACGTTGTCCGCGATCGAGAGCCAGCCGTACGTCTGGACCCGCTGGAACGTGCGGCGCAGCCCGGCGCGCGCCCTGCGAGCGGCCGGCCACCTCGTGATGTCGCTCCCGTCGAGCATGACCCGACCCGTCTCGGGGATGCGGACGCCGGAGACGACATCGAACAGCGTGGTCTTCCCCGCACCGTTTGGACCGATCAGGCCGCAGACCTCGCCGGCGTCGACGACAAGGTCGACGTCGGTGAGCGCGGCGATGCCGCCGAAATGCACGCTGACGCGTTCGAGCCCGAGGACGAGCCCGTCCGCGGTATTGCCGTTGGGCTGCGCGCGCTCGACCATCGTCACGACTGGAGGACCGTCTCGCCGGTTCGCATGCGCGTGCTCCGGTGCATCGGGTCGGGGTCGAACTCGGGGATGACCTCCTGGCCGAACAGCCGGAGGGTCTCGACGGCTAGGTCCTGCGGGAGGCCGACCGGCAGCCCGAACGCGACCTGGTCGCAACCGACCTGCTCGTAGCGTCGCACCTGCTCGGTGACCTCGTCGGGGTCACCGCAGAGCAGGAAGCCGGCATCGATGCGGCCCTCGATGTCGTCGAGGGTCGGCTCCGGCATCACGTTCGGCCAGGCGGTGAAGCCTTCGGGCACCGGGAACGTGTCGTGGTACAGGAACACGAGCGACTGCAGGTACGAGATCTGCATGTTGCACGCCGCCTCGCGCGCCTTGCGGCCGTCCTCGAGGCAGACGAGGCCGTTCGTGATCATCACGTTGTCGTTGACGTACCGGCCCGCCGGCGTGGCCTCGCCGATCGCCGCCTTGTACGCGTCGACGTGGTCCTTCATGTCGTGGATTGCGGCCACGTTGAACCCGAGCACGCCGAGCCCGTGGCGGGCGGCCTTCTCGTACGTGGGCGGGTTGCCGGCCGCCACCCACATCGGCGGGTGCGTCCCGCCGCCGCCGTACGGCTTGGGTACGACGTTGCGCGGCGGCGTCGAGAAGGCAGCGCCGTCGTGGGAGTACTCGAACGAGTCCCACATCTTCGTGAACTCCCAGATCACCTCGTCCCAGTTCGCCTTCGTCTCGGCCGGGTCGACGTTGAACGTGCCGAGCTCGTGCGACCCCGCGCCCCGACCCGAGCCGAACTCGAAGCGACCCTCGGAGAGGTGATCGAGCATCGCCACGCGCTCCGCGATCCGGACGGGATGGTTGGTGACCGGGTTGAGCGGGAAGATGCCCGATCCGACATGGATGCGATCGGTCTGCGCGAGCGCGTAGGCGATGAACGACTCGCTGGCCGACAGATGCGAGTACTCGGTCAAGGTGTGGTGCTCGGTGCACCACACGTACTTCCAGTTGTTGCGGTCGGCTTCGCGGATCAACTCGAGGTCGTTGAGCACCGCGCTGTGCTCGGACACCGGGTCGTGCGCCTTCGACCCCGGCAGGAACATCTGCACGAAGATCCCGAACTCCACGGTTCCCCCCGTTTCCCGTTGCACGCGTGGTGCACTATTGCAACGAGCCGTTCCAAATGACAGGCTTTCTGATAGCCCGTCAGAAGTCAAGAGGCCCCATGCAACGGCGATCGCCACCGACGGAGCGGGTCATCCGCCTGCTCGATCTCCTCGCCCGCCGGCCGTCCGAGGGCTTGTCGCTGTCCGAGCTCTCCCGCCGCCTCGACATCAGCAAGGCGACCGGGCTCGGCATCGCCGGCGCGCTCACCCGCGCCGGCTACCTCGCCCGGAGCGAGGACACGAAGACCTACACACTCGGACCCGCCTTGCTCGGACTCGGCCGCGCCGCATCGGAGGCGTTCTCGTCGTTGCCGTTCGCCCGGCCGGAGCTCCGGCGTCTCAACCGGGAGCTCGGGCTGGCCGCGAGCGTGTCGACCTTGGCCGGCGACAAGATCGTGCTGCTCGACCGGACGGGACCCCACGGCGAGCTCGACCGCATGCTGCAAGCCGGTCAGCGCTATCCGTACACGCCACCGAGCGGGTGCATTCTCGCGGCCTGGTTGAGCGACGCGGAGATCAACCAGTGGCTGGCGGACTACCCCGAGGTCTCGATGGACGGGAGCCTCGAGCATTTGCGCGCGCTCGTCGACACCGTGCGCGAGCTCGGGTACGTCGTGGAGCGCATGAGCGACCTCTCCGTCGGTGCGCTGACGATGCTCGCCGGACTCGACGGCCATGACATCCCCGCCCCGGCGGCCGCCGCGATCGCCAACATGGTGTCGAACTTGGCCGATCGTCACTACGTCGCCCGCCATCTACGCCCGAGTCGACGTTTCGCGGTGACCTTCGTAGCATCGCCCAGCTTCGACGCCGAAGGCAGGCCGGATCTGCTGCTCGGACTGCTCGTGTTCCGGGACGACGTGACGTACGACGAGCTCACTGGGTACGGCGCTGCGGTACGCGCGGCCGCCGCTCGAGTTACTGCGCAAGCCGGCGGACACAATCCATGGGACGGCCAGCGCGCGCCGAAGTGCGCGGTCGGACTACGCCCGACGCGTCGAACCGCACGCCGAACAACAAGCCGAACGACAGGAAGGACCGCCCGATGATGCTCGACGGCAAGACGGTGGTGGTGTCCGGGGTCGGCCCCGGCCTCGGCCGGGAGATCGCAGCCGCGGCCGTGCGTGAGGGGGCCAACGTCGCGATCGGCGCTCGCACGCAGGCGAACCTCGAGAAGGCGGCCGCCGAGATCGACCCGTCCGGAGCCAAGGTTGCGTGGGAGGTGACCGACATCACCGACGCCGCCCAGTGCGCGCGGCTCGCCGCCACCGCGACGGATCGGTTCGGGCGGATCGACGCGCTCGTGAACTGCGCCGCGCTCGACGCCGTGTTCGGAGGGCTCGAGGAAGCCGACTGGGGCAGCTGGCGGCAGGCCATCGAGATCAACCTGTTCGGCACCATGCACATGACCCAGGCCGTGATCCCGGCGATGAAGGAGCATGGCGGCTCCGTCGTGTTCATCGGGAGCCAGGCCATGTTCTGGTCGCAGCTCCCCCAGGCCGCCTACGGGGCGTCGAAGGCCGCCATTCTCGGTGCCGTCACGCATCTCGCGCGCGAGCTCGGGCCGTACCGGATCCGCGTCAACACCGTCGTACCGTCGTGGATGTGGGGGCCGCCGGTCGAGATGTACGTCGACATGACGTCGAAGGCGCAGAGCGTCGAACCGGAGTCGATCATCAACGGCATCACGGAGCAGATGCCGCTGGGCGAGATCCCGAGCGACGGCGACGTGGCAGAGGTCGTCGTGTTCTTCGCCTCCGACCGCGCCCGCATGGTTACGGGCCAGTCGCTCCTTGTGAACGCGGGCGAATACATCCGCTGACCTTGTCGAACTCAGACGGGTGAGCCGGCCGCGACGAGGGGCCACGGGCGCTCGCGCTCGGCCGTCAGCGCCAGGTCGAGGAGGAGCGGTTCCTCGAAGTGGCGTCCGAGCACCTGGAGGCCGACGGGCATTCCGCGGTTCCTCCCGATCGGGATCGAGCACGCCGGGCTGCCGAACACGTTGGCCGGGATCGTCAGGGCGCCGTTGTTGCCCAGCTCCGCCTGTTGATCGCCCACCTGCGTCGGCAGCGGGCCTTCCGCCGCGAAGGCGACGTCGGGGTTGGCGGCTGCGATGACGAAGTCGACCTGGTCGAAGACGTCCGCCATGGCCTCGTTCATCGCGGTGCGGCGGTTCTCGATCCGGGCGCGGGCCTCGAGGTTGTACACCTCGGTGGCAACCTTCAACCCGAAGCCGATCTCCAGCGTGAGATCCGGCTCGCAGTCCGGGTAGCGGTCGCCGAGGATCGCGAGCACTTCCGACAACCCCGACAACGCCCACTCGTAGCCGAGCTCGGGGAGCTTCACCGGTACGTCGACGAGCTCGAGGCCGGCGTCGCGAACCAGCGCCTCGCCGTGGGTCACGACCATCTCTGCGACCTCGGGATGCACGACCGCGATGCCGAGGTCGGGCACGATCGCGGCGCGCTTACCGCGCAGCTCGCGCGTGCCGAGACCGGCTTCCCATCCGTCGACGCGCGCCAAGCTGTACGGGTCGCGCTGATCGAAGCCGTTCGTCACGTCGACGAAGCGGGCGGTGTCGCGCACCGACCGGCTGACGCATCCGAGCACGGCGGTCAGCGACCCCACGCACATCTCGGGGCTCTTCGGGATCCGGCCGTACGTGCACTTGAGCCCGAACAGGCCGGTGAACCCGGCCGGGATGCGCAGCGAGCCGCCACCGTCGCCGCCTGTCCCGACGGTGACCAGGCCGCCGGCCACCGCGGCCGATCCCCCACCGGTCGACCCGCCCGGCGTGCGGGTGAGGTCCCACGGGTTGCGCGTGACGCCGTTGAGGTTCGTCCGCGTGAGGTTCACCCCGCCGAACTCGCTCGACGTCGTGAGGCCGACGAGCACGGAGCCGGCGAACCGAAGCCGGCTGACGAGCGTCGAATCGTGTGTGGCCACACAGTCCTTCAGCGGCACGCTCGCCTGCGTGTACGGCCAGCCCGAGACCGAGTCGAGCTCCTTCACGCCTACCGGCACGCCGCCGAACGGTGCGTTCACATCCGCGCTCGCGGCGACGGCGCGCGCTCCTTCAGCGTCCAGGTACGAGAATGCGTTGAGATCGGAGCGCTCGATCGCTGCGACCGTGACGTCGAGCTCGTCGAGTGGCGTGCGTTCGCCCGAACGGAACGCTTCGACGAGCGAGCAGGCGTCACCGGTCCACGGCGTGTCAGTCATGGGGCGGATGCTACGCGCGCCACGACGCCGCGACCTCGGCGGTCGTCGTGAGTGTCGCGACGAGACTCAGCGTGTTCTCCAGCACCGCGGCCGCGTACTCCGCGGGGATGCCGGCCACCGCATCGCGCGGCATGACGAACTGGTATCCGCGGTTCACGGCGTCGAACGCGAAGTTCGTCATGCCGACGTTCACCGACACGCCGACGCCGACGATCGTCGTGACGCCGAGGTTGCGGAGGATGGGATCGAGTTCGGTGCCCGTCATCGGGCCGAGGCCGTGGTGGCGGGGCAACACGAGGTCGCCGGGGTCGACACCGATCTCGGCGGGCGGTTGCACCGAGGCGGACCCCGGGGTGAGGTCGACGGGCGACTTCTGCGCGCCCATGAACAGCCGGGCGTTCCGGTTGGCCCCCTTGCGATCGGCGCGCGTCTCGGCCGTGCAGTGCACAACCGGGACGCCGGCGGAGCGCGCGGCGCGAGCCAGCTCGGCGCAGTGCTCTACGACGCCGGCCTTCTTCGCTTCGGCCGCCAGCATGGGCAGGGCCGACGTCTCTCCGACCACGCCGTTCTGCACCTCTTGCAGCACGAGCGCGGTGTGATCGGGCGCGACCAGTTCGTGCAGGTCGAGTGGCATGGTGACCGGTGAGGCTATCGGGGGATGAGGCACAGGAGCGCAGCCGCGCTCACAGTGGCGTTGCTCGTCGCTGTCGCGGCGTGCAGTGACTCCGGCGAGCACGGATCGGCCCGCGCGCGCCCCGAGGGGCGTGCCACGGTGCCCTCGACCGCGCCTGCTCCCCCACCGCCGACGACCGCGCCGTGCCCTCCCGATCCCGCGCTCGATTCGCCGAGCGCGCTTGTCCCGCCCGACCTCGCCCTGGCGGTGCAGCGCTTCACGACCGACCCGGCGGTGATCGCGAACCGCTTCGGCCTCTCGATCTGGGTCGACGGGCTCGGCGAGGTCGGCGCCCACGAGCCCGACACGCCGCTGTTCCCGGCGTCGAACCAGAAGCTGCTCACCGCGATGGGAGTGCTCGCGGTCCTCGGCCCCGACGCGCGGTTCACGACCGAGGTGCGCTCGGCGCCGGATGGCAGCCTCGTGGTCACAGCGGGCGGCGACCCGTCGCTCACGGCCGGCGGCCCGCACTCGCTCGATGCGCTGGCGGCGCAGGTGCGAGCTGCCGGCGTCACGACCATCCCGGGCGCGCTCGTCGTCGACGAGTCGCGCCAGGACTCGGAGCGCCGGGCCGCCGGTTGGCAGGACTGGCAGTTCCCGGCGTATGCGGGACCGCTGTCCGCGCTCATGGTCGACCGCAACCGCTACCGACGCGATCCGGCATTCCTCGCCGACCCTGGGATCGCCCACGGCGAGCTCCTCCGCGGCGCGCTCGAAGCCCACGGCGTGCGCGTCGCCGGGCCGACCGTGCACGGCTCGGCGCCCGACGGCAGCGCCGTCGTCGCTTCGCTGACTTCGGCGCCGGCGTCGGCGCTCCTGACGGAGACGCTGCTACGCAGCGACAACATGGCCGCCGAGGAGCTGCTCAAGGAGGTCGGCCACGCCTCCGGCGCGCCCGGCTCGACGCCCGGCGGGCTGGCAGCGACCCGCGCCGCGCTGGAGCCATTGTGCGTGCCGCTGTCCGGCACCGACGACGACGGGTCGGGGCTCAGCCGGGCCAACGGCCGTTCACCGCGTGAGTGGCGCCGGCTGCTGCAAGCCGCGCGCGATGCGCCGTGGTGGCCGCAGCTGCAGGCCGCGTTGCCGGTCGCCGCCCGGAGCGGCACGCTGGCATCGCGCTTCCGAGGCACCGCGGCGGAAGGCACGGTGCGCGCCAAGACCGGGACGATCATCGGCGGGATCGCGCTGTCGGGTTACGGAGCGACCATCGGCGGGCGCGCGTTCGTGTTCTCCGTGCTCGTCAATGGGGACGGGTCCCAAGCCGCTACTGGACCGCTCGACACCCTGATTGCAGCCATCGCGGCGCATCCCGGATGAACCGCCCGGGTAGCCTGAGCCCGTGGGCGTCTCCAGCATCCTCCGGCGTTACCTGCCGCTGAGCGGCTCCGCGATCGCGCTGTGGGCGTGGCGGAACCGCGACGACGTCATCGACTGGGCCGCATTCGGAGTCCGCTCGGCCCAGGGCCTCGTGACCGGCAACACCGAGGACGTGGCGACCGAGGCGCGACTGCGCATGTCGCTCCACGGTGACCGCCGCACCCGGCGCGCGCCGGGGCTCGAGGTCGCCGTGCGCGACGGGGTTGCCGTCCTCCGAGGGATCGTCGACCCCGAGGTTCGCGACGTCGCCGTCAAGCTGGCCGAGCGCACCGAGGGCGTAAAGAAGGTCGACGACCGGATGGACGAGATCCGCCCGCGTCTCGACCCGCCCCGTGACTGAGCGCCTCGCCCATCCGGTTTTGGCGTCACGTACATGCCGAATAGGCATGTAGACGACGCCAAAAAGGGTGTTCTGTCAGGCGAACAGGTCCGCCGGCTGCTGGTCGATCGCGACGTCGCCGGCTTCGGTCACCCGGAACTCACCGCCGCTGAACGCGATCGCCGTCCGCCGCGCCTTCGTCGGGCAGCACTCCGGCGAGTCCTCGTCGGCCGAGTAATCGACGATCGTCGTCCCGTCGAACGCGACCGATCCCTTGTGCAGGCCCTGGCGGTGCGCGGCGACCTCGAGCTGCTTGCCCTGCTCGTACGTGACGACGTCGTACGCCTCGAACTGGCCGGTGCCCCCCGACCGGTAGCCCACGAGCAACTCGGGCCGGCCGTCACCCGTCACGTCGGCGGACTTCACCGCGACGTTGGCGAACAGCGGGTCCGGGCGCTCGGGAAGGCCCAAGGCGACATCCCACCCGCCGTCGGGCATGGACTTTGAGCGGACGCGGATGCGGACGTGCCACACCTGCTCCCCCGTACCGGTCCCCGGGAGCGCGTCGACGGTCCACAGCGCGTTGCCTCCGGCCATCATGACGATCTCGCACTGGCCGCCGGGAGTCTCGACGTACGTCCGGCACGCCTGCTCGGGGTCGATCTGGCGCGCGTCGGGGTTCGATGGCGCCTGGAGCTGCGTCCCCTTGGACGTCACCCGGTCGCCGACCTGCAATCCCATCGACGTGCCGGCGGTGGTCGTCGGCGCCGATGCTGC
Source organism: Acidimicrobiia bacterium (assembly GCA_036005605.1). GTDB lineage: Bacteria > Actinomycetota > Acidimicrobiia > IMCC26256 > JACDBD01 > JALZAA01. The sequence goes on along the minus strand of DASYQJ010000156.1, from coordinate 16,271 downwards.
TGTCGTCGGTGACGACTTCTCGTTGTCGTCGCTCCCGCCGCACGCCGCGACCGCGAGTGCGATGACTACCCCCGAGATGACGAGCCTGGTTCGCATGCGCCGAAGCTAGCCGCAGCCCTCGCCTACCCTCGTGACCCCGATGGACGCTCCCACCCGAACCTCCGCGCACGCGACGCGCGCGCCGGAGCACCTGCCGCTCCTCCCCTGGCGCGAGGTCGTGCTCCCCTGGCTCGTGTCCCGCATCTACTCGGTGGCGCTCATCGTCGGCGCGGCGTCGGTCGGCCACGACGGCGTACGCGCGACGGGCTTCGCGAAATGGGACGGACAGTGGTACCTCGCGATCGCCCGGTTCGGCTACGGCCCCGAGCCCGTCGAAGGAGTGCAGACCCGCTGGCCGTTCTTCCCCGGCTTTCCCGCCGTGGTCCGAGCGGTTCGCGAGGTCGGGCTTCCCGACCGCGGCACGGTGGTCGTGCTGAACCAGCTGATCTTCCTGATCGCGCTGGCCGGCGTCTGGCGCATCGCCCGCCGCTACACGAACGCCCGCCCCGCTCGTCTCGCGGTGTGGTCGCTGGCGCTGTTCCCGGGCGCGTTCGTGTTCTCGATGGTGTACCCGTCGGCGATCTGGCTCGCGGTCTCGGTCTGGGCGTTCATCCTCGTGGACGAACGGCACGACCTTGCGGCTGCCGTTCTCGTCACCGGCGCGGCACTGGTCAGACCAAACGGCATCGTCCTCGCCGTCGCGCTCTTATTCGTGCTGCGCTCGTGGCGCCGCGCGCTGCCGGTGTGCGCACCTTCGGTGGTCGCGGTCGCGCTCTGGTGCGTCGCGTGTTACCACTGGACGGGCGACGCGCTCGTGTTCCTGTCGTCGAAGGAGGGCTGGCCCGAGGTCACGGTGAAGGCGTTCGCACTCGCGCCGTGGCGGTACGACTACGTGTTCCCCCACATCTTCCTCGCACTGGCTGCACTGGGCGCCCTGTTCCTCGTGCGCCGCCGGTTGCCGTTCGCATGGACCGTGTTCACCGTGCTCTATCTGTTGCCGTCGCTCGGGCTCGGCATGGTCGGGCTCGGCCGCTATGCGAACGAGTGCTTCCCACCGTTCGTCGCCGCCGGCCTGCTACTCGACCGCGCCCGCCGGTGGGTACTGGTCGGCGCGTTCAGTGCCGCCGTGGCCGGGCAGGCGATCTGCGCCTGGTGGGTGATTCACTCGCACTACATCCCGTGACGCCCGACGAGGCGCGGCGTCTCCTCACTCCTGCAGGCTCATCGGCCGGCAGAGCATCTGCTGACCGCCGCTCGCAAGGAGCTGCCCGTCGGCGGACCACACCGACGCCGAGCTCGCCACCAGACCGTCGCGCGCAACCGGCGAGCTGCATTCGGCGAGGAGCCACGGCGTCGCGGGCGCGCGGGCGTGGAATCGCGCGGTGACGTCGAGGCTCGGCGCGTAGAAGGGAAGGTCGCTCGTATACGCGCGCACGGCGGCGGGCCATCCCAACGTGTCCACGAGGAGCAGCGCGCGGCCGGCGTCGACGAACGGGTCGTCGAACGTGTCGCGAGGCACGTAGCGATACCACGATCGAAAGCTCGGGTCGCCGGGCTGACGCGCCTCCCAGTCCGCCCGTGGCAACCACGCAAGCGGTCGCTCCTCGAAGTTGCTCCAGAAGGCGTGATACGGCCCACGCTCTTCGCCCGTCATGAGCTCGTCCACATTGGGAAGATCGTCCGGGGGCGCGACCGCCGGCATGGGAGCCGCGTCGTGCTCGAGCCCGTCGACGTCGCCGACGATCCACGCCTGCGCCTCGAGGATGGGCTTGGCGGCCTGGGTCATCGACACGGCGACCGACGCCGCTCGCCGCGAGCCGCGGATCGTGCGCACCTCGAGGTCCACGCCGTCGAAGTCGGCGACTCCCAGGTAGTGGCACGAGAACGTCGCCGGGCGCCGCAGCGGCGTATGCGCGCCGGCAGCGCGGAGCGCGATGACGGCGAGATAGCCGCCGTTCGGTCCCCAGATCTCCCAGTCTCGCGAGAGCTCGGCGCGGTATCGCCCGTCGGACCCCTCGAGAGCCGTGTCAGCTGCCAGGTCGCCCATCGCCCTCATCCTCACCCGCGGCGGGGACGCGGCGCCGGTATTTACAGATCGAGCGTCTTGTCGCGCACGACGGCAGCGCGCCGGATCGCCTTGGCCTTCGTGCGCAGGAGCACCTCCCGGGGTGCCCGGCCGATCAGGTCGGTGAAGCGCGTCACCTCGTCCGCCAGCTCGTCGACCGGCACCACGCTGGAGACCAAGCCGAGCGTCTTCGCTTCCTGCGCATCGACGACGCGGCCCGTGAAGCACAGCTCACGCGCTACACCGCCGCCCAGGATGTCGTGCAGCGGCCCGTAGACGACGTCGCCGAACTCGATCTCGGGGTGGGAGAAGCGCGCCGTGTCGGCGGCCACGCGCACGTCGGACATGACAGCAAGGTCGAAGCCACCGGCGATCGCCGGTCCGTTGACGGCCGCGACGACCGGCAGCGGGAACCGGAGCACGGTGGCATGGAACCGGTCGCTCGACGCCCACAGCTGATCTGTCAGCTCGGGCTGCTGGAACTCGCGCAGGTCGAAGCCGGCGCTGAAGACGTCGCCGGCGCCGGTGACGACGACCGTTTTCACCGCTTCGTCGCCCGCGAGGTCGTCGAGCGCGTCCGACATGTCGTCGCGGACCGCGATCGACAAGGCGTTCTTCTTGTCGGGTCGGTTGAGCGTCAGCGTCACGACGCCGTCCTTCGGCGCCGATCGCAGCACCAGCCGGTCGCTCACGAAACCAAGCGGCGGTAGCCTGACGAGCCGTCAGATCGGGCGAAGGTGGGTGTTCGTGAGCGAAACGAGCGTCCGCGGCGACCTCGAATGGGGAACAACGCCTCGGCTCCTCCACAGCTCCGCGGAGCGCTTCTCGGCACGAGAGGCGATCGTAGACGTGAGCGACGGGAGAACCCTGTCCTTCGCGGGCCTGGCCACGGCCGTCCACGACGCGGCGCGAGCGTTCCTGGCGATGGGGATCGAACGTGGTGACCGGGTGGCGATCTGGGCTCCCAACGTGTGGGAGTGGGTCGTGGCCGCGCTCGGCTTGCACTCGGCGGGCGCGGTGCTCGTACCGCTCAACACCCGGTTCAAGGGTCGGGAGGCGGCGTACATCCTCGGGAAGTCCCGGGCCAAGGCGCTCGTGACGATCACCGGCTTCCTCGATACTGACTACGTGTCGCTGCTGCGTGAGGCGGTCGACGTCGACACCGAGCTCCCCGACCTCGAAGCGATCGTCGTCCTGCGCGGCGACGCGCCCGACGGCACGATGTCGTGGGCGGAGTTCATGGCCGCCGGCTCGGCCGTCGACTCCGCGCTCGTCGATGCGCGAGCGCAGGCGGTCGAACCCGGAGACTTGTCCGACATCCTCTTCACTTCGGGCACGACCGGGAACCCCAAGGGCGCGATGCTCACGCACGCCCAGACGCTGCGCGCGTACCGCGACTGGAGCGCGGTCGTCGGGCTCCAGGAGCACGACCGGTACCTGATCGTGAACCCGTTCTTCCACGCGTTCGGGTACAAGGCGGGATGGCTGGCGTCGCTGATGATGGGCGCGACCGTGCTTCCTCAGTCCGTGCTCGATCCGGAGCAGGTCTTCGAACGCATCCCCCGTGACGCGATCACGGTCCTTCCCGGTCCGCCGACCCTGTATCAGACGATCCTCAACCATCCGGCCCGCGGGGAGCACGACCTCTCGAGCCTGCGCCTGTCGGTGACGGGCGCGGCGCCGACGCCGGTCGAGCTCATCGTGCGCATGCGCGAGGAGCTCACGTTCGAGACGATCATCACCGGCTACGGGCTCACGGAGACGTGTGGCATCGCGACCATGTGCCGGTACGACGACGACCCCGAGACGATCGCCAACACGTCGGGTCGTGCCATCCCCGGCGTCGATGTGCGGGTGGTCGACGACGACGGGCGCGAGGTGCCGCCGGGCGAGCCCGGTGAGGTGGTGATCCGCGGCTACAACGTCATGCGCGGTTATCTGGACGAGCCGGAAGAGACGACGGCGACCATCGACGCCGACGGGTGGCTGCACACCGGCGACGTGGGCGTCATGGACGATCGCGGGTACCTGCGGATCACGGACCGCACGAAGGACATGTTCATCGTCGGCGGGTTCAACGCGTACCCGGCGGAGATCGAGAACCTGTTCCTCCGGAACGAGAAGGTCGCGCAGGTCGCGGTGGTCGGCGTGCCGGACGAGCGCATGGGCGAGGTCGGGATGGCGTTCGTCGTGTTGCGCCCCGGCGCCGAGGCGAGCGCGGACGAGCTCGTCGAGTGGGGCCGCGCCGAGATGGCCAACTACAAAGCGCCGCGGCACGTCGAGCTCGTGGACGAGCTGCCGCTGAACGCGATGGGCAAGGTCCTGAAGTACGAGTTGCGTGACCGCGGCACCAAGCTCGTCACTCGGTAGGCGCACATGATGCGTATCTGAACGTGCTCTGCGACGGTGAGATACGCATTGACTAAATCGTGGCGATCTTGATGTTGCCGCTGGTGTCGCTGACGAGCACCTGCACGGTGTCGGTCGTGCCCTGGGAGTCCGTGACCGTGCACGGGATCGTCGTCTGCGGCTTCGCCACCAGCACGGTCTTGCCGGGCGCGCAGGCCGCCGTCACCTGAACGCCGACCTGCTGGTCGTACTGCGTCTGCACGAAGTCCTGCACCTTGGCGACATCGAGCACCGCGACCTCGCGCAGGATCCGGAAGCCGGGGTCCCGGTCGGTCACGGTGACCGTGATCGGCACCGGCTCGTTACCGACCGTGGCCGTGCACGTCACCTGCTTCCCTGCCTTCTTCTTCACGTCGTCGGGGCACTTCGCCGCACCGACGGGCGCGCCGGCGAAGTCCTTGCGGAGCTGCGTGCGGATCGCGCCCTCGACCTCTTTGCTGTCGAGCGTGTTCGAGCCACTACTGCACGCCGCGAAGATCGCCAGCGTGCACGCGAGCACGCACGCGACGCCTCGGGACCGGGGCACGGCCGGAGATTACGCCCGCTGGTCGAGAGCAGCCCGATACAGCGGGACCGCGTCGGGGATGCCCTTCATGACGACCGGTCCGAGCTCGTCGAGCCGGAGGCCCTGCACACGCCCGTCCACCAGCTCGCGAACCGGCTCCGACAGCAACACCTCGCCCGGCCCGGCGACGTCGACGATGCGGGCGGCCAGGTTCACGTCGTGGCCGATGAGATCGGTGCCCCGACGTGCCGGGCATCCCCAATGCATGCCGACGCGCACCCACAGGGGGACGTCGGTCGCGGCCTCCTCTTCGAACCGTTCGGTGAGCGCCAGGCACGCGCCGAGCGCGCTGACCGCCTCCGGGAACCACAGCATCAGCCCGTCGCCGAGGTCCTTCACGACGCGCGCGTCGTCCGGCAGCGCGTCGCGCACCACGTGCTCCTGACGGTTGAGCAATGCGAGCGCTTCGCCGTCACCGTGCTCGGCGGTGAACTCCGTGAACCCGACGATGTCCGTGAAGACCACCGCGCCCGCGGGCGGTTCGCTCACCGCTCGACGACCTGGATGTTCCCGCTGAGCGTCTTCACCTTGATCTCGCCGTCATCGCCGGCGGGGCACTGACACTGCACGTCGCCACTGAGCGCTTTCAGGCGCGTCGCCGGCCGCGCCCCCCGGGGCACGCTCACCCTGACCGAACCCGACAACGCCTTGACGTCGAGGCGCCCCGGTCCCACGAGGCCGACATCGACGTTGCCGCTGCCCGCCTTCACCTTGGCGCCCTCGACGAGCTCGGCTTCCACCGTGCCGGAACCGCTGGCGAGGTCGGCTTCGCCGGAGTGCGCGACCTTGATGCGACCGCTGCCGGTCTTGAGGCGGCACTCGCCCGCGCACTCGGTGACCGCGAACGAGCCGGACCCGGTGCGGGCGTCGAGCTGCTCCACATGGTCGACCAGGACGCTTCCACTGCCGACCGTCACGCGGGCGTGCCCGAGCCGGCCGCGCAGCTCGACGCTTCCCGAGTTGGCGCCGACGATCACGTCACTGCCCTCGGGGCAGCGGACTTCCACCGAACCGGACTTGGCTTTCACCTCGATCTCGCCGTCGTCCTTCACCGTGGCATCCCGCGCGCCGGTGACGACGACGTCGCCGCGGTCCTCCCCCGTCACCTTCACGCTGCCGGAACGCGCCGTCACCCGGATGACGGCGCCGGGAGGAGCTTGGAGCGTCAGGTTGGACGCCATTCACGCATCATGCCGCCCTTCGGAGGAGACGGCGAGGTGACGCCGGTCACCTGCCATCGCGCGTCAGCCGTCGACGGCACGGACGGCGGCGCCGCCGATGTCCATGAAGCGCGTATCGCCCGCGATCGCGTTTCCGAGCGCGTTCAGCGTGTAGGCAACCGCGAGCTCGCGGTCGGGATCCCCCCACGCGCCCGAACCGCCGTAGCCGTTGTGACCGAAACCGCGCGGCAGGACGGCAGCCGACGTCAGCACGCCGTGGTAGCCGAGGCGCCACTGCATCGGGAACCCGAGGATGAGGTCCGGCCTGTCGTTCTGGGGCTCGATGGCACGCTCGACGGTCTTGTCCGACACGAGCTGCACGCCGTCGAGCTCGCCGCCGCCGGCGAGGCACGCATACATGCGCGCGAGCGATCGGGCCGTGAAGCATCCGTTGCCCGACGGCATCGGCTGCTCGACCCACTCGTCGCCCCCCGGCCCGGTCAGGATCGCGGGCGGCAACGCAGCCGCGATCAAGTCCGGCCGGATGGTGAGCCCGAGCTGCTCGGCGATGCGCACCGTCGCAGCCGGATCGCGCGTCAGCTGACCGGCGTCAGGGGACGTGATCGTCTCGACGAGTCGTCCGTGCTCCGCACGCGGCAGCCCCACGTAGCACCCGTCGAGCCCGAGCGGCTCGGCGATCTGCGTGCGCACGAAGTCGGTGATCCCGAGGCCGGACACGCGCCGGATGATCTCGCCCACGATGAAGCCGAACGTCACCGCGTGGTAGCCGTTCTTCGTCCCGGGCTCGAATGCGGGCGTCATCCCTTCGAGGCCGGTCACCATCGCGTCCCAATCGAGGATCTGCTCGGGGCGATCGAGGAACGACGCCACGTCGTACATGCCGGCTTCGTGGCAGAGCACCTGGCGGACCGTGATCGCGTCTTTCCCGTGCTGCGCGAACTCGGGCCAGTGGTCGGCGACGCGATCGTCGTAGTCGACGAGGTTCCGGTCGACGCAGACGTGCAGGGCGGTCGACGTCACCCCCTTGGTCGTCGAGTACGACACGGCCAGGCTGTCCGACTGCCACGGAGTCCCGGCCCGATCGGCGACGCCGCTCCATGCGTCGACCACGGGCCGGCCGCGGTGGTACACGGACACCGCGCCGCCGCTCGCCGACTCCGCCACTTGGGCGTCGAGGATCGCGACCACCTCGTCGAACGCCGGCTCCCACGTCCCCTGCGCCATGCGCCATCCCCCTGTGCCGTTTGGCACGTATTGCACACCTAGTGAAAGAACAATATCGTGCAGGATCGTGGCGGCGACGAGTCTCACCGACGGACGCTCGGCGCGCGCGGCACGCACCCGCGACGCCGTCGTCGAAGCCCTGCTGTCGCTGCTCGACGACGGGAACTACCGGCCCACGGCCCGACAGGTCGCCGAGCGAGCCGGCGTGTCGCTGCGGTCGGTGTACGTCCACTTCGACGACCTCGAGGACCTGTTCACCGCAGCCGCGCACAACCACTTCGAGCGTGTGCGGGACCTCGTGCAGGCCATCCCGGGCGACGGCCCGCTCGAGAGCCGGCTCGACGCCTTCGTCCGGCAACGAGCGCGCATCCACGAGGCGTCGGCGAACGTGCGCCGGGCGGCTGTCCTGCAGGAGCCGTTCTCGCCCGCGCTGGCCGAGGTGCTCTCGCTGGCGCGCAAGCTCTCTCGCGCCGAGATCGAGCTCGTGTTCGCGCCGGAGCTCGGGCGGCGCGACGACGCCGGCGGGGAGCGTCTGGTGATGGAGCTCGAGGTGGTCTCGAACGCGTCGACCTGGGAGGTGCTCCGGCTCCAGCACGACCTGTCGGCGGAGGCGGCCCGCGACACCGTCGCGCGCATGCTGCGAGCGTTCCTGCGCGACGCGTGATGGAAGCGCTGCGCACACCCGACGAGCGCTTCGCCTCGCTCCCCGACTTCCGGTTCGCGCCCCACTACCTCGACGTCGCCGACGGCGAGGGCGGCACCCTGCGCGTCCACTACGTCGACGAAGGCCCGCCCGACGGCGACCCCGTGCTGCTCCTGCACGGCGAGCCGTCCTGGAGCTTCCTGTACCGGAAGATGGTCCCGCTCATCGCCGCAGCCGGGCTTCGGGCGGTGGCGCCCGACCTCGTCGGCTTCGGACGCTCCGACAAGCCGTCCAAGCGCACCGACTACACGTACGAGCGCCACGTCGACTGGATGCGAGCGGTCGTGGAGCAGCTCGAGCTGTTCGGGATCACCTTGGTCGGCCAGGACTGGGGCGGCCTCATCGGCCTCCGGCTGGCCGCCGAGGAGGAGGATCGGTTCGCGCGCATCGTCGCCGCCAACACGTTCCTCCCGACGGGCGACCGTCACCCCGGCGACGCTTTCCTCGCTTGGCAGAAGTTCTCGCAGGAGACCGAGACGTTCCCGGTGGGCAGGATCGTGAACGGCGGGTGCACCACCGACCTCACCCCCGACGTGATCGCCGCGTACGACGCGCCGTTCCCCGACGAGACCTACAAGGAAGGCGCCCGGCAATTCCCGATGCTCGTGCCCACCCGCCCCGACGACCCCGCGTCGGAGGCGAACCGGCGGGCGTGGGAGATCCTGCACCGTTGGGACAAGCCCTTCCTGACCGCCTTCAGCGACTCGGACCCGATCACCGCCGGCGGCGACCGGGTCCTCCAGACCGACATCCCGGGCACGACCGGCCGCCCGCACACGACGGTCGAGGGCGCCGGGCACTTCCTGCAAGAAGACCGCGGCGAGCAGCTCGCTCGCGTGGTCGTCGACTTCATCGGAGCGACACCGGGCAGCGGGTAAGACCGGTCGGGCGCGGCACACGTCCGATCGCCAAAACGTAGCGTTTGCAGGCCAGCGCACAGAGGGGGGTGGTGCTCGGCATGCCCGACACGACAGACGCGTCGTTGCCCGTTCGAACGCGCCTCGCGGACTTCGACTGGCTCGGGCGCGTGCTGGCGTACGTCGTCCCGCTGGCGGCCTTCATCTTCGCGGTGCGCGTCTGGCCGTTCCCGGCCCCGAACGGCGTGATCCTCGACGGCGCGCTGGGCGGGGGCCGCATCGCCCTCATCGCCCTCGGGATCGCGTTGATCTACCGGGCGAACCGGGTCATCAACTTCGCCCAGGGTGACCTCGGTCAGGTGCCGGCGACGCTCGGCGCGCTGTTGGTCATCACGCTGAGCGTCAACTACTTCGTTGCCTTCACCACCGGCCTCGTCGCCGCCGTCGTGCTCGGTGTGGTCGTCGAGACCCTGATCATCCGCCGGTTCTTCAAGGCCCCCCGACTGATCCTCACAGTCGCCACGATCGGGCTCTCCCAGGTCCTCATCGGCGCCGGCCTGTTCATCGCCCAGGCGTTCGGCCAGGACTTCCAGACCAACCGGCTCGACCCGCCCTTCACGGTGAAGTTCCAGGTGGGCAGCACCATCTTCAACGGCAACGACGTGATCGCAATGGTGATGATCCCGATCGCGTTCATCGCTCTCGCGGCGTGGCTCCGGCTCAGCAACATCGGCGTGGCCGTGCGCGGCAGCGCCGAGCGCGCCGACCGGGCGTCGACGCTCGGGATTCCCGTCCGCCGCCTGCACACGATCGTGTGGACGGTGGCGACCGTGCTGGCCTTCCTGGGGATGTGGCTGCGCGCCGGTGCCGTCGGTCTTCCCATCGGGACCGTTCTCGGCCCGACCTTCCTGCTCTTGGCGCTCGGCGCGGTGGTGATCGGCCGAATGGAGCGTTTCGGGGTGATCGCCGCCGCGGCCATCGGCCTCGGGATCCTCGACAAGGCGATCACGTTCCAGCCCGACAACAACCCCGCGTTCAATGACGCCGTCTTGTTTCTCGTCATCCTGGGCGCGCTCCTCGTCACCCGGCGTCCGAGCAGCGGACGGGTCGGTGCCGATCAGGTCTCGACGTGGCAGGCGGCTCGCGAGGTGCGGCCGATCCCGCGCGAGCTGAAGGGCCTCCCCGAGGTCCGGATGGCCCGGTGGGTGTTGCTCGCCGGGGTAGGAGCCTTCCTCGTCACGCTCCCGTTGTGGCTCGACGAGAGCCGCATCAACCTGGCCGCCATCATCGTGATCTTCGGCATCATCGGCGTCTCGCTCGTGGTGCTGACGGGATGGGCGGGGCAGGTCAGCCTCGGCCAGATGGGCTTTGCCGGAGTGGGCGCCGCCGTGGGCGGCTGGGTCACGTATTACACGGAGACGGATCTATCGCTCGCGCTCCTCGCCGGCGGTGCGGCCGGCGCGCTCGCCGCAATCGTGGTCGGTTACCCCGCGCTGCGGCGCCGCGGCCTCACGCTGGCCGTGAGCACGCTCGCGTTTGCGCTGTTCGTGTCGTCGTTCCTGCTCAACCAAGAGCTGTTCGGCGAGAACGGCGAGCCACCGGGTTTCCTCCCCGGGCAGTGGCTGCCCGGTTTCAGGATCGATCGCAACCCGATCTTCGGTCGCTTCGACATCGAGACCGAGACCCGCTTCTACTTCCTCTGTCTCATCGTCCTCGGGCTCCTGCTGATCGTTGTGCGCGGCGTGCGCCGCAGCCGCACAGGCCGGGTGCTGATCGCAATCCGCGAGAACGACTCGGCGGCGCGCTCGTTCGGCATCCACACGACTCGGACCAATCTCGCCTGCTTCGCGCTGTCGGGCTTCATCGCCGCCGTAGCGGGCGTGCTGCTCGTGCACCAGCAGACCGGGCTCCAAGTCGGCGCAGGCAACCTCTATCTCCCGCAGGAGAGCTTGCGCGTCTTCTCCATGGTCGTGATCGGCGGGCTGGGCTCACTGCCGGGCGTCCTCCTCGGCGCGGCGTACGTGTGGGGTACGCAGTACTTCCTGCCCGGGCAGTGGAACTTCCTCGCGACTGGCGCCGGGCTGTTGCTCGTCCTGATGATCCTGCCCGGAGGTCTCGGCGCCGTCCTGTACGACGTGCGTGACTGGTTGCTCCGTCAGATCGCGAAGCGCCGCAAGCTCGTCGTCCCAAGTCTGGTCGCCGACGTGCGCGTCGAGGAACCATTGCCCGAGCCCCTCCTCGAGGAGGCCGAGGAAGCGGCCGAGCGGACCCCGGCGGAGGTGCCATGACCACCCCCGCCACGACCACCCGGCCGGCACCGGGCAACTGGTTCGCCCGGTGGTGTGACCGCACGACCGGCGGGGCCGCGTTGTTCCCGCTCGTCGTGCTGTTCGGGCTCAATGCCGTCGACGAGCTGGGCCGCTACGCGTTCGGCGTCCTGCTGCCCAACATCCGCGACGACTTCGGTCTCAGCACCCAGGGCATCCTCACCGTCGTCGCGTTCGGTTTCGTCGGCGCGCTCATCCTCGCGTTGCCGATCGGCTTCTGGGCGGACCGCTTCAACCGCGTCTACATCCTCGTCATCGCCGGCCTGCTGCTGTTCAGCTTCACGATCCTCACGGCCATCGCGGTCACTGTGGTGATGCTCGCGATCGCGCGGGCCGGGTCGGAGCTCGGTCGTGGCTTCAACGATCCCGTCCACAACTCGCTCATTCCCGACTACTACGACGTCGGCGTGCGGCCGAGGGTCTACGCCGTCCACCGATCTGCGAACTCCGTCGGTCAGGCCCTCGGGCCGCTGATCGGCGGTGTGATGGCGTACTTCCTCGGGTGGCGAGCGCCGTTCTTCTTCTTCGCAATCCCGATCGGGATCTTCGTGATCCTGGCGCTCTGGCTCCGCGATCCCGTGCGCGGCGCGCACGAACGCCGGAGGATGGGCGCGTCCGAGGAGGCGATCGCCACCGAAGAAGCCCCGCCGTCGTGGGCGGAGTCGTGGCGGATCGTTTGGCAGGTGCGCACCCTTCGCCGCATCTTCGCCGCGCTCCCGTTCCTCGCACTCTCGATCGTCGGACTCCTGACGCTCGGGTCGCTCTTCTACCAAGAGATCTTCGACTTGAACGAAGTCCAACGGGGCGTCGTCGCCGCGGTCGCCGAGCCCGCCCAGATCGTCGGCTTCATCATCGGCATTCCGATAGCGACCCGGCTCATGGCGCGCGACCCGGGCCTCGTTCTGAAGTTCCTCGCCGCCGTGACAGGTTTTGTCGCCGTTACGTGGGTGGTGTTCTCGCAGGCGCCGAATCTGCCCGTCGCCATCGCCGCCAACCTCGTGATCTCCGGGTCCCTCGGATTGCTTGCGCCCGGTATTTACAGCGTGCTGTCACTGGCGGTGCCCCCCAAAGTGCGTGCGTTCGGCTTCGCGATCGCTGCGATCTGGATCATTCCCGGCCTGCTCGTGCTCCCGATCATCGGCGGTGTCGCCGACGCGTACGGGATCCGCACCGCGCTGCTCCTCGCGGCACCGGTGTTCGTCGTTGGCGGGCTCATCCTCGCCTCCGCCGGATCACAAGTGGCGGGAGACATCCGGCGGGTGTGGACGGCGGCGGCTGCGCAGTCCGAGGCCGCGTACGACCGCGAGCACGGACGAGCCAAGCAGCTGCTCGTGCGCGGTGTCGACGTGCACTACGACAGCGTCCAGGTCCTGTTCGGCGTCGACTTCGAGGTCGACGAGGGCGAGATCGTCGCGCTCCTGGGGACGAACGGTGCCGGGAAGTCGACGCTGCTCCGCGCGATCTCCGGACTCGTCGAGGCGACCGGCGGGGCGATCATCTTCGACGGCCGTGACATGACCCATACCCCACCCGACGAGATCGCGGCGCGCGGCGTGACGCAGGTCCCGGGCGGGCAGGGTGTCTTCCCGTCGCTGACCGTGGCCGAGAACCTTCGCCTCGCCGGCTGGCTGCAGCGCCGCGAGCACGACGAAGTCAGGGAGTCGACGGAGCGCGTCATGGGGTACTTCCCCGTCTTGCGTGACCGGCTCCAGGAGCCGGCGGGCAACCTGTCCGGCGGCCAGCAGCAGATGCTCACGCTGGGCATGGCGTTCATCGGTCGCCCCCGGCTGCTGATGATCGACGAGCTGTCGCTCGGCCTCGCGCCGACCGTCATCGCACAGCTGCTCGACATCGTGAAGGCCATGCGCGATCAGGGCATCACGATCATCCTCGTCGAGCAGTCGGTGAACCTCGCCCTCACCCTCGCCGACGAGGCGTACTTCATGGAGAAGGGCGAGATCCGCTTCCACGGCCCTACCGCCGAGCTGCTCGAACGGCCGGACGTGCTGCGCTCGGTGTTCCTCGAGGGCGCGGCGACCGCGACGTCCCCGCGGCCGGCGCCGAACGGCGGGGGCGCGACCGCCGCGCCCGTGTCGGGCGACGGCCAGCGGAAGACCAGCCTCGAGGTCCACGACGTGTCGAAGCGCTTCGGCGGTGTCACGGCGCTGAACGACGTGTCGTTCAGCGTGAGGCGATCGGAGATCCTCGGGTTCATCGGCCCCAACGGCGCCGGCAAGACGACATTGTTCGACGTCATCTGCGGCTTCCTCCCCGCCGACGGCGGCGCCATCCGCCTCGAGACAGACCGTGGCAGCTACGACCTGGCGCGCAAGTCGGCTCAGGCCCGCGCCCAGCTCGGACTGGGCCGCTCTTTCCAGGACGGGAGACTGTTCCCCGCTCTCACCGTGCAGGAGACCATCGCGGTCGCGCTCGAGACCCACGTCAAGTCGCGCAGCCCGCTGTCGGCAGCGTTGCACCTCCCGAACGTCATGTTCTCCGAGCGACGGGTGCGCGCTCGCGTCGACGAGCTGATCGAGACGGTGGGCTTGAGCGCGTTCCGCGACAAGTTCATCCACGAGCTGTCAACAGGAAGCCGGCGGATCGTCGACCTCGCCTGTGTGCTCGCACACGAGCCGACCGTGCTGCTCCTCGACGAGCCCTCGAGCGGGATCGCCCAACGTGAGGCGGAGGCGCTCGCCCCGTTGCTGACGCGTGTCCGCGACACGCTCGGCGCGACGCTGCTCGTCATCGAACACGACCTCCCGCTCCTGACCTCCATCGCGGACCGGATGATCGCCCTCGACCTCGGTGAAATCGTCGCCGAGGGCGCGCCGGCGGACGTCGTGCGCCACCCCGCCGTGATCGCCTCGTACCTCGGAACGACCGAATCGACCGTCGCGCGGTCGGGCGCACAAACCGCGTTGCTCGCGGACCCGCAAGCTGACTGACCATTGCCGGAAAGGAAGGCACAGATGGCCAAGCACTCCGTTCGTCGATCAAGAGGAGTACGGCGCTTCACGTCGTTCTTCGCAGTCGTCGTCTCGGTGGTGATCGTCGCGGGCTTGCTCGCCGCGGCCGCGGCCGCTTCTCCTGCGAGCGACGAAGCGGACGCGCAGAAGAACAAAGCGCTCGTCGAGTCGGGACCGATGACGCCGCAGAAGGCCAAACTCCAGGGCAAGACCGACATCGACTTCGGGCCCAACTGCGACACCACGACAGGAAGGGTCAAGATCCCGTCCGTTTACTCGCCACCCTGCGTCCAGCCGTTCACGGGGAAGAACGGCGGGGCAACATCGCAAGGGGTGACGGGCGACGAGATCAAGATCGTCGTCTACAACACCGATCCGCAGAAGGACCCGCTGGTCGCCGGCCAACTCCGCGCCGCAGGAGCGGAGACGAACCTCAACTCGATCGAGGCCACGTGGCAGGGCTACGTCGACATCTACAACCGGCTGTTCGAGCTCTACGGGCGCAAGATCTCAGTCGAGTTCTTCACCGGCACCGCGGCCTCATCCGACTCCGCGGCGGCCAAGGCCGACGCCATCGCGATCGCGGAGAAGAAGCCGTTCGCTGTCCTGGGTGGGCCCCAGCAGTCGACATCGGTCTTCTCCGACGAGCTTGCGCATCGAGGCGTGATGTGCATCGGGACGTGTGCGACCGCGGTGCCACAGAAGCTGGTCGAGGGGAACAAACCATACGTCCTCACCTTTGGGCCGTCGCCGGAGCAGTCGGCCACGCTCACCGCCGAGTTCGTCGGCAAGCAAGTGGGCAAGGGCAAGGCTCAGTACGCCGGTGACGACGCCACGAAGGCGAAGAACCGTGTCTACGGCATCGTCCACTACGACACGCCGGACGGTCAGTACAAGGGGCTGTTCGAGACGCTGAAGTCGCAGCTGAAGAAGTACAAGATCACCCCGAAGGCCGACCAGTCGTTCTTCCTCGACCTGTCCCGCGCCCAGGAGACGGCCCGCACGGTCGTCACGAAGATGAAGGACGCCGGCGTCACGACGATCATCTACACGGGCGACCCACTCATGCCCGGTTCGATCACCAAGGAGGCAACGGCGCAGGACTTCAACCCCGAGTGGATCATCGGGCCCACCGTGCTGGCCGACACGTCGATCTTCGGCCGCACCTATGACCAGACGCAGTGGGCGCACGCGTTCGGGATCGCGCTGGTACCAGGACGCACGGTCCAGGACATCAATGGGACGTACTACCTGTACCAGTGGTTCCACGGCTCGCCGCCCCCGAACAACACGTACGGCGTGATCAACCCGAGCATCCTGGAGTTTGCGAACGGGGTGATGCTCGCAGGGCCGAAGCTCACGCCGCAGTCCTTCCGCGACGGGCTGTTCCGGTATCCCCCTTCGGGCGGGGACGCGATCAACCCGCAGTTGTCATGGGGGAAGCACGGCGCGTGGCCGTCTACCGACTACAACGGCAGTGACGATGCCGGCTTGCTCTGGTGGGACCCGAGCGCAGTGGGCGAGGACGAGGTTCGCCAGACCGGCAACGGCCTCTACCGGTACGCCGACGGAGCGAAGCGCTACACGCGCGGCAAGTTCCCGGCCAAGGGTCAGGGTGGACTGTTCGACACGGCCGCGTCCGTGACGGTCTTCGAGCAGCTCCCGGCGACGGCGCCGCGTCCCGACTACCCGCCGCCGTCGGCCACGGGATAAGGACGAGCAGCTGGGTGCGCGTCGTCGGCCTCGTCGACGCGCACCCAGCCCTCGCCGGTCAGATAGCGGCGGATGACACGAGCCGGGTTGCCGACCGCGACCGAGTAGTCGGGGAGGTCGCCCGTCACGACCGCGCCCGCGCCGACC
This sequence comes from Acidimicrobiia bacterium, assembly GCA_036005605.1. Classification (GTDB taxonomy): domain Bacteria; phylum Actinomycetota; class Acidimicrobiia; order IMCC26256; family JACDBD01; genus JALZAA01. The sequence continues at coordinate 72 of DASYQJ010000156.1, read as the reverse complement.
ACGACGTGCTCGCCGATGCTCGCGCCGCCGAGGACGATGGCGCCGTGACCGAGCCACGATCCGGAGCCGATG